>NZ_CAWUTS010000037.1:0-17582 GCF_963925415.1 uncultured Flavobacterium sp.
GTGGTAATGGTGATATGTTAAGAGCTTTGGCAAATTTTGGCATTAAAAACAATTTAAAATTTAACTTAATAGGTATTGATGCTAATGTTTTTACAATAGATTATGCTCATAAACTTTCTATAGAATATGAAAACATAAGCTATCAATGTGAAGATATTTTTAATAAAGCGTTTAGTGAGATAAAATACGATATAGTGCTGTGCACTTTAACATTACATCATTTCAAAAATAATCAAATTGAATATTTAATTCAACTCTTTAAAAAACAAGCTCGTGTAGGAATAGTGATCAATGATCTACATCGAAATATAATTGCTTACCGAGCCTTTCAGCTAATTTGCTTTTTCTTTAAATTGAATAAAATGTCAAAAGAAGATGGTTTAGTTTCTATATTAAGGGGTTTTAAAAAACAAGAATTAGTTAATTTTGCTGAAATAAATAAATTAAAAAATTACAGCATAAAATGGAAATGGGCTTTTCGATATCAATGGATTATTAAAATAAGTTAACGAATACCTATTTTATGCTTCTTAGAACAGTTACTAAAATAAAACGAATACAATGTCAGTTAAAATAATAAACGTTGCAACTCAATTGCCCGAATTTTATAGAGAAACAAAAGATATTCTTCCTTTTTTAGACATTTGGTTGGCCAATCAAGATGACAGGTTTAAACGAAAAGTAAAAAAAATTTTTGAAGGAGCTAATGTAGATAAGCGTTATTCTATTATGGATCCTCAAGAAGTTTTTTCTTTAGATTCGTTTGAAAAGAGAAATGCTATTTATGCCAGAGAAATGATTATTTTGGGAGAAAAAGTTTTAAAAAAAGCTTTAGAAAAAGCCAATTGGCAATCAGATACTATTGACTTTATTATCACTGTAAGTTGTACCGGTATCATGATTCCTTCATTAGACGCTTATTTGATTAACAAATTAAATTTACGCCAAGATGTTATTCGATTGCCCGTTACAGAAATGGGCTGCGTTGGAGGTGTTTCTGGAATTATTTATGCAAAAAACTTTCTAAAAGCTAATCCAAACAAAAGGGCAGTAGTAATTACAGTAGAAAGTCCCACAGCAACTTTTCAATTAGATGACCATTCTATGTCAAATATTGTAAGTGCTGCTATCTTTGGCGATGGAGCTGCTTGTGTTTTACTTTCTTCATATGAAGATGAAGTTGGACCAAAAATAGTAGACGAATCTATGTATCATTTCTTTGACAAAGAACACATGATGGGTTTTGAATTGACAAATAACGGTTTAAAAATGATTCTAGATATAGAGGTTCCTGATACGATACAAGAACATTTTCCTGCTATTTTATATCCATTTTTAGAAAGAAATAATTTAGAAATAAAAGATATAGATCATTTAATATTTCATCCTGGTGGCAAAAAAATTGTAAACATAGTAGAAGGGTTGTTTTCTGATTTAGGAAAAAATATCGACGACACAAAAGAAGTGCTTCGCTTATATGGAAACATGTCAAGCGCAACCGTATTATTTGTTTTAGAGCGTATTATGAACAATCGACCAAAAGCAGGAGAAAAAGGTGTTATGTTAAGTTTTGGACCAGGTTTTACAGCTCAGCGGGTTTTATTAGAATTTTAAATTACATTTCTTTAAAATGAGGATATAAATAACAATATGACAAAACAAGAAATAATTGCAAAACTTCCTTATTCCAAACCTTTTTTGTTTGTAGATGAAATTTTGTCAATTAATGAAAACAGCGTTGAAGGTTCATTTACTTTTGATTCCAATTTGGATTTTTACAAAGGTCATTTTAAAGATAATCCTGTTACACCAGGTGTTATTTTAACAGAAACAATGGCACAAATTGGCTTGGTTTGTTTAGGTATTTATTTGAATGAAGGCAAAAAAATTAAAAATATTGGATTTACGTCTTCAGAAGTTGAGTTTTTAAAGCCCGTTTATCCTAACGAAAAAGTGACTGTATTTTCAGAAAAAATATACTATCGTTTTGGAAAACTTAAGTGCAAAATCAAAATGACTAATCATAATAATCAAGAAGTTTGTTTTGGAATTTTATCTGGAATGATAATTTAAAAATAAAATACGTTATATAGGTTGAATGTTAAATTTGAAAGTAAAAATTGAAAAAAAGAGTTGTTATAACAGGATTGGGAATAGTTGCTCCAAATGGAGTAGGGCTTAAAGCGTTTACAAATGCAATAAAAAAAGGCCTTTCAGGAATTGTATTTAATTCTGAATTAGAACGTTTAAAATTTTCATGTCAAATTTCAGGTACTCCAATAATTACAGATGAATTTAAAAGAGAGTATTTTACAGAACTAGAATTAAGAAATTTTAACTCAACCGGTATTTTATATGGCGTAATTGCAGGTTTAGATGCATGGAAAGACGCCGGATTATCAATAGATAACAATGAAAACCCTGATTGGGATAGTGGAACTGTTTTTGGAACAGGTACTTCGGGAATTGAAAAATTTAGAGAATCTATCTATAAAATAGATGATTTTCAAACCAGAAGACTAGGAAGCACGGCTGTTGCACAAACCATGAATAGTGGAATTTCTGCTTATTTAGGTGGAAAACTAGGTTTAGGAAATCAAGTCACCACAAACTCGTCGGCCTGTACTACAGGTGCCGAAAGTATTTTATTAGGTTTTGAAAGAATTCAACAAGGAAAGTCAAAACGAATGTTGGTAGGAAGTACAAGTGATTCGGGTCCCTACATATGGGCTGGTTTCGATGCCATGAAAGTATGTACGTTTAAACATAATGATGCCCCCGAAAAAGGTTCGAGACCAATGTGTAAAACGGCTTCAGGATTTGTGCCTGGAAGTGGAGCAGGAGCCTTGGTTATTGAAGACTTAGAGACAGCTTTATCTCGTGGAGCTCGAATTTACGCTGAAATATTGGGTGGAAATATAAATTCGGGTGGTCAAAGAGGCGAGGGAACTATGACAGCACCAAATTCAGTTGCTGTACAAAAATGCATTGTGGATGCTATGAAAGATGCTGAAATTAAACCCAATGATATTGATTATATTAACGGACACTTAACCGCCACTTCAAAGGACAGTTTAGAAATCCAAAATTGGTGTCAAGCGTTGAATAGAAAAGGTGCTAATTTTCCATATATAAACTCACTAAAGTCTATGGTTGGCCATTGTTTATCAGGGTCAGGAAGTATAGAATCAGTAGCAACCATAATTCAAATTTATAATGGTTTTATTTTTCCAAATATCAATTGTGAAGTACTAAATGAAGATATTAAAACCATAATTTCCGAAGATAAAATTCCAAAACAAATACTTTACAAAAATTTAAATATAGTTGCCAAAGCAAGCTTTGGGTTTGGAGACGTAAATGCTTGTGTGATTTTTAAGAAGTATAAAGCCTAACATATTAATTAGTAAAATATAAAAAATGAGTAGTACAGAAATAATAGAAAAATTAAAGCCAATTGTTAAACCCTTTGTTAAAGATGAAGATGCTTTTAATGCGATGCATGAAAAAACACATTTCATTACAGACTTGAACATCAATTCAGCAAATTTGGTAGACATTATTTTAGATTTAGAAGAAGCTTTTGACATTGAAATAGACAATGATTCTATGGAAAAAATGTTAGATTTAGAAAACACCATTGCAGTTATTCAAACTAAATTAGCCCAAAAATGATAGGCAATGATGTTGTAGATTTATCTTTAGCCAAAAAAGAAAGCAATTGGAAAAGAAAAGGCTTTCTCACCAAAATATTTACACCGTTTGAACAAAATTTAATTCACAATGCAATCCATCAAGAACAAATGGTTTGGATGCTTTGGAGTATAAAAGAAAGCAGCTACAAAGCGTATCAAAGAATACATTATAACCAAGGTTATTATCCATCTAAAATTGAAATACTATCTTTGAACACTTCAAATGATTCAGTTATTAAATTATTTGAAGTAATATTTTATGGAGAAACGTGTATACATAATAATGTAATTAAAACTGTTGTGGTCCAAAATAAAGTATATTTTAATTCTATTATAAAATCGAAAAACATTAATTACTACAAAGATACAAATGGTTTACCATTAGATACATTAAACAATAAACCAATATCTATAAGTCATCATGGAGTACACAAGGAAATAATAAGCCTGAAATAAATTAGTTTTCATAAACTCTATTTTACATAATGTATATTATAGGTCGTTAATAATATAAGAAAATAAGATTGATTTATGAGATAATAATAATTAAATACATAAAAAATACCTAAAAAAGGTTTGTATCTATAATAGATAAACAGTATTTTTGTCGTTCATAAAATAAAAAAATGCAAAACAAACAAGCTATCCAACTAATTGAGAAAATTCAAAAAGAAATTTCTTCAAAAAAATACAACTTTACTTCAATAATTGATGATTTAAAAAAAGTAAGAGAATTTACTATGGATATGAGCATTCCGGTTTTAACAAAATCTATTCGATTAGCTTATGAGCATTTAGATTCAAATGAAGCTTTTTTAATAGAAATTCCAAACGATGAGCCCATTGATGAAGAAGATGAAACAGAAATACCAGTATATTCATCAGAAAATAACATTGAAAGTTTTACTTATTTTTTATCCCTATTACTAGATCCTACAAAGAAAAATAATTTATTAGATTTATCTGATTATAACAAAGCCTTTGTAGCTATGTAAAATGGATTGTTTATATTTTAAAAATCGGTAATTCTACCGATTTTTTATGCTTATTTTAACGAAAAATAAAGGGTTTTCTGTATATTTTTGTAAAAATATTTTAATTAACAAAATGTCTAGAATAAAAAAATCTCGAATTCAATTACTCCATCAATATTATAAATATACAGGCTTTTATTCTTTTATAGCTCAAGGAATAAAAAAAGCTTTTATACCAACATTAATTCTAATTATTGCCTTAATTTTTGTAAACGAAAAAGTAATTAATCTAAATGATGCAATTGTATATGCCACTAAAAACTTTAGTGACTTTTTATTGTTCTCATTTTTCTTAATTTCTGAAAGTTTTTTAGGTTTAGTGCCTCCAGATATCTTTATTGCTTGGACAAAAAACACACAAGAACCACTACTCTATCTTGCTTTATTAGCTGTTTTGTCGTACACAGGTGGTGTAATTGCATATTATATGGGACGTGCCATAGGTACTGTACCAGTAGTTAAAAGCTACATGTATACAAAAATGGCCAAACATATTACAAACATGCAAAAATGGGGTGGTTTTTTAATTGTAGTTGGTGCCTTGTTGCCTTTACCCTTCGCAATGGCTTGTTTGGCAGCCGGAATGATTAATTTTCCTCCAAAGCACTTTTTTTTGTATGCTCTTTTTCGTGTCTTTAGATTTATATTCTATGGATATGCCATTTATACCGCTTTATCATAATGAAAATATTTAAAATTACAGCCTTCTTAGAAGGTTTTTCATATCTTTTTTTATTAGCTAATATGTTAATTATTAAATATTTATATAATGATTTATATCATTTAATATTAAAGCCTTTAGGAATGGCACACGGTTTTTTATTTGTAACCTATATTGCTTTTGCTTTATATTATTTTATAAAGAAAAAATTTAATGTAGGAATTTTCTTGAGAATTTGTGTTGCTTCCCTAATTCCTTTTGCTACCTTTAAAATCGAATCAATATACTTGAAAAATGAAAATTTATAATTGGACTTATACTTTGCTAACCAATTTACAATTAGAGTCTACCCTTACATTATATTTAAATTTAGTAGTTAATATTGTTATTTTAATTGCGATTGCTTTATTTTTAGACTACATATTTAAAAAACTGTTAATCATTGCCTTAGCTATTATTGCGGCAAAAACAAAATCTACTTTTGATGATTTTTTAGTCGCCAATAAAACAGCTAAATATATAGCACATCTTATTCCATTATATTATGTATACATAACGGTTCCTATAATATTAGCAAAATTTATATCCTGGGAAGAATTCTTTTCTAAAGGTATAAAGATTTACATCATCATATTGTCCTTATGGATTGTTCGTTCTGTTTTTAATTCGTTAAAAGATTATTTAAAAAATATGCCCCGCTATAGCGATAAACCTATTGATAGTTACATTCAGGTTATCATGATTGTACTTTGGTTTTTTGGGGGTACTTCTTTTATATTAATAATGTTTGATACTAGTTTTACTTTTTTAATATCTACTTTTGGAGCCATTTCTGCATTGATATTTTTAATTTTTAAAGATACCATTTTAGGCTTTGTTGCTAGTATACAGGTTTCTGTTAACGACATGGTTCGAATTGGAGATTGGATTACTATGGATAAATTTGGTGCAGATGGAGATGTAATCGAAATCAATTTGGCTACAGTAAAAGTCCGAAATTTTGATAATACAACTACGACGATACCTACTTATAGTTTAATTTCTGATAGTTTTATAAATTGGAGAGGCATGCTTATATCTGACGGAAGACGTATTAAACGCAGTATTTTAATAAAACCCAGTACGGTTCAATTTATTAAAGATGAAGAGCTAGTTGAATATGAAAAGTTACAGTTATTAAAATCTTATATTGATCATAAGCAAGCTGATATTCAAAAACATAATACCCTTAAAGCTATTGATAAAACGGTAATCTTAAACGGAAGAAACCTTACTAACCTTGGTTTGTTTAGAAAATACATTCAGGCGTATCTTGAAAATCATTCAGGAATCAATCAGAATATGTTACTAATGGTTCGCTACTTGCAGCCGTCAGAATTGGGTATTCCATTAGAAATTTATTGCTTCTCTAATGATAAAGTATGGGAAAACTATGAGCATATAATTGCAGATGTGTTAGATCATGTCATTGCTTCGTCAAGTTATTTTAAATTAGAAATATTAGAAATGGATTTTAAAACAAAATAAATAATTTTAAAACGATACTACAAAATGGAAAATCGAAATAAATTACTTTTTGAATTAAGAGGAATTACTATCGGAAACATTAATGAAAACTGTTCTTTAGAAGAAATATTTCAAAATGAAACACTCCGACCTATTTTAAAATCAAACAATAATTTATTCATCGCTAGTTTTAAAAACTACATCAACAAGCACAAATCAGATTTTAAAGCCTTATCTGTAGAAAAAAAGTTAGGCTTTATAGAAAATGCCATTCAACGTGATATTAAATATAGAAATGCTTTAAAAGGAATGGTTCTTGCCTGGTTTACTTTATCAGAATTTGATTATTACATTACTAATTCGTCAAAACTGAACAAACGAATGATGAATTTACTAATAGAACGCCTAAGAAGTCAGGTACAATTATTTGAATCAGTATAAGGAAACTCCATTTAAATCAGTACCTAAAACGTCGCTCATAAAATTAAAAAACGGACGCATTGCTTTAAATGTGGCTACTACTTCATTTTTAAAATTTGGAGAAAGCACTTCCTCATTGGTAAAATTACGTATTACTAAAAATTGTTTTTTTCGAATCAAATCTATGTTTGGATGATTTTTGTCAAAATCTCGAGGTGCCGATTTTAATTCCTCCCCTTTTAAAGATTCAAACATTTTTATAAAATCAAATTCATTAATTAATTCTCGTAATTCTGAAGCATCGAGCTCCAATTCTTTTCTAATACGCAGTAAATCAGATTTATTAGGTTCCCAAAAACCCCCTCCAATAAAAGTATTATTATTTGCAATTTGTAAATAATAGCCTCCTCTTAATAAAGGTTTTGTTCTTGAATATCCCACACTAAAGTTCGATTTATAAGGCACTTTGTTTTTTGAAAAACGAACATCTCTATAAATTCTATAAAGCTTTATTTTTTCAATACTATCAATAGCATTCAAATCGTTATAAACGGTTTTAAAAAATGCCTTTACATGATTTTCTTCTGCAACAAATTGTTTTTTATTGTCTGCAAACCACTCACGGTTGTTGTTAGCTTGTAGTTGAACTAAAATATCCAAATTAGATTGCTTAATAAGCATAATTATTTATCTTTTAATCGATCTGAAACATACTCTACTGTGGTCTTACCATGATACTTTGGTTTACCATCATCACCTAAATTAACCATTATAATATTATCAATAGTAATAATGGTTTCATGGGTCATTTTATTTCGAACTTCCGATTTTAAAACAAGTGATGAATTGCCAAACTTGACCACTTCTATTCCTATTTCTACAATATCACCTTGCTGAGCAGAACTCATAAAGTTAATTTCACTCATGTATTTGGTCACTACTTTTTTGTTTTCAAACTGAATTATAGTGTATAAAGCAGCTTCTTCGTCTATCCAAGATAACAATCTACCGCCGAACAGCGAACCATTGGCATTTAAATCTTCGGGCTTTACCCACTTTCTTGTATGAAATTTCATAATAATACGTTAATATTTATATGTAAAAATACAACTTATTATTTTATTTTGGTTTTAAACAACTTTAAATTAAAACACAAATCATTTGATAAAACACAAATTATGTGTATTTTTAACAACACAATTAAACACATGTGTTTATTGAATTAAATTTAGTTACAAATTTATTCTTTTCATAAATGGAGAAATGATTGTTATAAAATGAATAAACTTTTTGTATATAGAAACTTAAGTCCTGAAAAATCTAATAAAGACTTATTAAACCATCTAAACGGAACCTGGGAAAAAGGTTTTATTTGGGGAAAACTATATGTGGATGTTTTGGATGTTATTCCAAAGCGTCTAGGAGTACGTTTTGATCATAATCATGAAAAAATAAAAGGGTATTTGTTTAGCTCTAAAGAATTAAAAAATTATTGGAATAAATTAGATATACTTGAGGGTGAAGCCTATGAATGTATTAAAGTTACTGTATTTATAGATGATGGAAAAAAAGATATTAAAGCAAACATTTATGTTTTAAAGTAAAATTTAGAACATCCATTTAATTTATTTTGAATTATTTTGTAATTAACTATAATCATATGAAACATAGTTAATTTTTTTTTTAATAACTTGTACCCATGACTAAAAACACATTTTTAATACTTTTACTAGTTCCAATTTTTACAATTTCTCAAGTAATAACTGAAACAACTGCTATTAATATTACAAAATCATGGTCTCAACAGCCTACGGGTTATACATACCCTTTTAACATCAAAGTACCTACAGGCGATGTGCCACAAGGTGGATTTCCTGTTTGCATACTACTGCATGGCAATGGTGGTAACGGATTGAATATGAGCAATCAATATGTTAATATTATGGATTGTCATGTACTTGTAGCTCCGACAGGCTATTTAAACAGTTGGAATTTGTGTGCTGAAAATAGTGATGCTCCAGATGTTGAAATGATAGAAGATTTAGTAACTCTATTGCAAAGCTATAACAATATAAACCCTAATCAAATTAGAATAATTGGATCTTCAAATGGCGCAGGTCTTGCTAATAGAGTTTTTATAGAAAACACCAATTCTGGTATTGACATTGTCTGTGCTGTTGTTTCTCAATTAAACGAACCTCAATATCACTTAGGTAACTTTTATAAACCTTCTGCTTCGACCAACTCTTCAAATGCATATTGTGGTTATGATATTGCTGTAAATCCTTTAACAACAAGAAAATACTTAAGCATATGTAATGCAAATGATCCTGTAATACCAAATTTAGGAGGAACTTCTGTTGTTGGTGTTGATTTTTTAGATGCAAAATTTGCCGCTTACGTAATCGCTATAAATCAAGGATATACAGGTAATCAATTGATAAATGGAACGGCTATTGGCAGCCCAGAAGTCACAGAATACTCTTATTTATCTGGAAACGTGGTTTATCTTGAAGGTAATGCAGGTCACTCTACAAACATAACCGAAATAAATTACATTAAAAGTTTCTTGTCTAATTGTTCTACTTTAGGATTGGAAACAAACCATTTTAATCAAATGAAAGTGTATCCAAATCCTACTAATCATTTGACTATAATTGAAAGAATTAGTTCTGAAAGATTACCTTATTTTATACATAACACAATAGGACAAGAGGTGTTATCTGGCTATAGCACTTCTAAAACTTTACAAATCGATTTGTCAAATTTACCTCCTGATGTTTATTTTTTGAAAATAGATAATCAAACAACTAAAATTATCAAAAAAAATTAAAGAAGATATTTTTCTATGTCTATTGTTTTACTTTTCCCTTGCTTTTAAAACCGAAACAACATCATTGATTTTAAAACCTTTAGCTTGTAATAATATTAAATAATGAAAAAGTAAATCGGCACTTTCTGATAAAAACAAATCGTCATTAAAATCTTTAGCCTCAATAACAACCTCTATGGCCTCTTCTCCTACTTTTTGTGCAATTTTATTGATTCCTTTTTTAAATAAAGACGCTACATAACTGTTTTCAGCATCTGCATTTTCTTTTCGCTGTTCAATAGTTTTTTCTAATTGTGAAATAAATCCATAACTTTGACTGTTAGACTCTTGCCAACACGTATCTGATCCTTTATGACAAGTTGGTCCAAAAGGTTTTACTTGTATCAAAAGCGTATCTTGGTCGCAATCTTCTTTAAATGAAATGAACTCTAAAAAATTACCACTCTTTTCTCCTTTTGTCCACAATCTGTTTTTTGTGCGACTAAAAAAGGTAACCTTACGGGTACTTAATGTTATATCTATCGCTTCTTGATTCATGTATCCCAACATCAAAACTTTTTTGGTTTGATGATCTTGAATAATTGCAGGAACTAATCCATTACTGTTTTTTGAAAAATTTATTATCATGTTTGTATTTTTTAATTGACTAATCTAAAGTCTAATCATTATATTTTTCTCTTTTAAATATGTTTTTAATTCAGGTATTTCAATGTTTCCAAAATGAAAGACACTTGCTGCTAGTGCAGCATCAGCTTTCCCTATAGTAAACGCTTCTTCAAAATGTTCTCTAGTGCCTGCACCACCTGACGCAATTATTGGAATTGAAACTGATTTTGAAAGTTGTGCTAAAGCTTCATTGGCAAAACCTTTTTTTGTTCCATCGTTATTCATAGATGTAAATAATATTTCACCCGCTCCTCTATTCGCAACTTCAATAACCCAATCAAATAAGTTTAGATCGGTTGCAACTTTTCCTCCCATCAAATGAACGATCCATAATCCGTCAATTAATTTAGCATCAACAGCAACAACTATACATTGACTTCCAAATTCTGCTGCTAATTGATTAATTAAATTTGGGTTTTTTATTGCCGATGAATTAATAGAAACCTTATCAGCACCATTTTTTAATAATATAGAAACATCTTCAATAGAACTTATTCCACCACCAACAGTGAACGGAATATTTATTGTTTTTGCCACGTTTTTTACTAATTCTACTAAGGTTTTTCGTCTTTCTTCTGTTGCTGATATATCTAAAAAAATTAATTCGTCGGCGCCATTTTCAGAGTATTTTTTGGCCAATTCTACTGGATCACCAGCATCTTTTAAATCTATAAAATTAATACCTTTTACGGTTCTACCGTTTTTAATATCTAAACAAGGAATGATTCTTTTGGTAAGCATATTTAGTTTTGAGGTTTAAAATATTAAGCAGTACGATTAATAAAATATTCTAATTGTTTTAATGTAACCCTTCCTTCATAGATGGCCTTGCCTATTATTGTAGCCTCGCAACCTAATTTTGCTAAGAGAGGCAATTCATCATAGGTTGAAATGCCACCCGATGCTATTAATTTAATGTTTTTACATGAATTTAAAATTTCTTCATATAAATCAAAACTGGGGCCTTTTAACATTCCGTCTTTAGCAATATCGGTACAAATGACATAGCTAATACCGTTTTGTTTATAATTTTCTATGAACGGAATCAAATTTAGATCACTTTTTTCTAACCAACCTGAAACTGCTATTTTTTTATCATGTACATCTGCCCCTAGTATAATTTTATCTGTTCCGTACTCTGATATCCATTGCTTAAATAAAGTTGGGTTTTTTACAGCTATACTTCCACCAGTTATTTGGTTTGCTCCAGATTCAAAAGCAATTTTTAAATCAGTATTGGATTTTAATCCACCTCCAAAATCAATTTTTAGATTGGTTTTTACTGCTATTTGTTCCAATACTTTATGATTGACTATTTTACTCGATTTAGCTCCATCTAGGTCAACTAAATGTAAAAATTGAATGCCACTATCTTCAAATGATTTGGCTACTTCGAGTGGACTTTCGTTATATATTTTTTTGGTGCTATAATCACCTTTTGACAAACGTACACATTTGCCATCTATAATATCTATTGCAGGTATTATTCTCATTTTTAGTGTTATAAAATTTAAATATTTAAAAAATTTTTTAAAATTTGTTCACCTTGCTTGCTGCTTTTTTCGGGGTGAAATTGAACCCCATAAAAATTGTTTTTTTGGAGAGCAGATGCATATTCACCATCATAATTAGTAAAGGCTATGGCTTCTGCACATTTTTTTACATAAAAGCTATGCACTACATACACATATTCGTTTTCAATAATATTATTAAATAAATATGATTTTAGTTTATATATTGTATTCCAACCCATTTGTGGCACTTTCACATGATTAGAAAATTTGACCACATCAGCATTAAAAATTCCCAATCCTTTTGTATTGCTTTCTTCAGTTTTGTTGCACAGTAACTGCATGCCTAAACAGATGCCTAAAACAGGTTGGGTTAACGTTGGTATTAAAGCGTCTAAACCACTTAGTTTTAGTTTTTTCATAGCACTACTCGCTTCTCCAACGCCAGGAAAAATGACTTTATCTGCAGATTTAATCACATTCCAATCGCTACTTAAAACACCTACATGGCCTAACCTTTCTAAAGCAAACTGAATGCTTTGGATATTACCAGCTCCATAATCTATTAATACAATTTTCATTATAACATTCCTTTTGTTGAGGGTAAAATCATTTTTTCAACATCTCTTTTAACAGCCGCCTTTATTGCCTTTGCAAATGCTTTAAAAATTGATTCAATTTTGTGGTGCTCATTTGTACCTTCAGCTTTGATATTCAAATTAGCTTTTGCACCATCGGTAAACGATTTAAAAAAGTGATAAAACATTTCTGTAGGCATTTGCCCTATCATCTCTCGTTTAAAACTTGCATCCCAAACCAACCAGTTTCTTCCTCCAAAATCGAGGGCAACTTGTGCTAAACAATCATCCATTGGTAAACAAAATCCATATCGCTCAATACCTAATTTGTTTCCCAACGCTTTTGCAAAAACTTCTCCTAACGCTATAGCTGTATCTTCTATAGTGTGATGCTCATCAACTTCTAGGTCGCCTTTTACTAGTATATTCATGTCTATTTGACCGTGTTTTGCAATTTGGTCTAACATGTGGTCAAAAAAGGCAATTCCGGTTGAAATACTACTTATCCCTGTGCCATCAAGATTTAAGGTAATAGCAATATCTGTTTCATTTGTTTTTCTTTGAACAAATGCAGTTCTGGTTGTTAGTTTTAAGAAGGTGTAAATTTTTTCCCAGTCATTTGTTTCTAAGGCAATTGTTAATTTTAGGTCCTCTTCTTTAACCGAAATTTCATCAGCACCTAAATTGGTGTTGTCGTTTATAAAAATGGCTTTTGATCCTAAATTTTTTGCCAATTGAACATCGGTTATTCGATCACCTATTACATATGAATTTTCTAAATCATAAGCTCCTGAAAAATAATGAGTCAATAACCCAGTACCTGGTTTACGTGTATTGGCATTTTCGTATGGAAATGTTCGATCCAAAAACACATTTTCAAAAACAACACCTTCATTTTTAAAGGTTTTCAATATAAAATCATGCACAGGCCAAAATGTGTTTTCAGGAAAAACGGCAGTACCTAATCCATCTTGATTACTTATCATTACCAATTCGTAATCCAATTCTTGAGCAATTTTACTTAAAAAAGGAATACATTTTGGATAAAAAGTTATTTTATCAAACGCATCAATTTGTTGATCAATGGTTTCTTTTATCATGGTTCCATCTCTATCGATGAATAATACTTTTTTAGGCATTTTCTAATGTTTTTATGAGTTTAATTACTTGTTCATTTTCTCGTTTTGTACCAATACTTATGCGCAAGCAATTTGCACATAGCGGTTCATTGCTTCTATTTCTAATAACAATTCCATGGTTTATAAATTGTTTATAACGTGTATTTGCATCGTCTACTTGTATTAGTATAAAATTTGCATCAGACGGAATTATTTTTTTTATAAACGATATGTTTTGCATAGCTTTCATTAGTATTTCTCTTTCGTTTAGAATATCAATAACTTGGCGATCAAAGACTTTTAATTGCAATATTTCAATTGCTTTTTGTTGTGACAATACATTTATATTATAAGGAGGTTTTATTTTATTTAAGACGCTTATAATTTGAGTTGATGCATATAAAACACCAAGGCGAAGTCCAGCCATTGCATAGGCTTTTGAAAGTGTTTGACAAATTACTAAATTTGGATATTCTTCTAATTTAGCTAACCAACTTTCTTTTTTCGAAAAATCTATATACGCTTCATCTATTACAATTAAACCTTTAAAATTGTTTAATAATTTCTTGATAATTTCATCTGAAAAAGAATTTCCAGTAGGATTATTAGGGGAGCATAAAAATAATATTTTTGTATTTACATCCGTTTTTTTTAAAATTTTATGTGCATCAGGTTCAAAGTCATCAGTTAAATTTACGATTCTATTTTCTACTGCATTTACATGAGCTAAAACATCATACATCCCATATGTTGGAGGTAGCGTTATAACATTGTCTGTTTTAGGTTCACAGAAAGCCCTAAAAAGTAAATCTAAAACTTCATCACTTCCATTTCCTATTAAAATATGAGCTGTTTTTACTTTTTTAATACCAGATATAATTTTTTTTAATTGAAATTGTTGCGGATCTGGATACCGATTTATTTCATTTTCATATGGATTTTCGTTAGCATCTAAGTAAATCATTGAATTTGTAAAACTCTTAAATTCATCTCGTGCCGACGAATAAGGTTTCATATTTAGTATATTGTTTCGCGTTAGTTTATTGATGTCAAACTTATTCATTTGCTAATACTTTTAGGCGTTGTGAAACTGCATTTTTATGTGCTTGTAAACCTTCTGATTCAGCCATGATCTCTATGGTTTTTCCAATATTTTGTATTCCTTTTGCTGTTATTTTTTGAAAAGTAATTGCCTTTAAAAAACTATCTAAGTTTACACCGCTATAACTTTTAGAATATCCATTTGTAGGTAAGGTATGATTGGTTCCTGAGGCATAGTCTCCAGCACTTTCAGGAGTATAATTTCCTATAAAAACAGAACCTGCATTTACTATATTTTTAATAAAAAAATCTTCGTTTTTTGAACAAATAATAAAGTGTTCAGGTGCATATTCATTAATTAATTGAAGCGCTTTATCATCTGAATCTATATAAATAAGTTTAGAATGTGAAATGGCAATTTCAGCAATGTCTTTTCGAGCTAACTCCTTAAGTTGTTTGTATACTTCAATTTCAACATCCAAAAGTGTTTTTTTGGAAGTAGTTACTAAAATTACTTGGCTATCCGTTCCATGTTCGGCTTGACTTAACAAATCAGAAGCTACAAAGCTAGGAATAGCACTTTCATCTGCAAAAACCAATAACTCGCTCGGGCCTGCAGGCATATCTATAGCAACTCCTTTTTGAGAAGCAAATTGCTTAGCAACAGTAACATATTGATTTCCTGGACCAAATATTTTATAAACTTTATTAATCGTTTCAGTCCCTATTGTCATAGCAGCAATGGCCTGAATACCTCCTATTTTATAAATTTTTGTTACCCCACACAAAGAAGCGGCATATAAAATGGCAGGTGATACATTTCCGTTTTTTTGAGGCGGTGTACATAAAATAATTTCAGTACAACCCGCTATTTGTGCAGGAACCGCTAGCATTAAAACGGTAGAAAACAAAGGGGCTGAACCACCTGGAATGTATAAACCTACTTTTTGAATAGCTCTCTTTTCATACCAACAAAAAACACCTTCTGTAGTTTCAACTTCAATTGGTTCTGTTTTTTGAGCATTGTGAAAAGCATAAATATTTGATTTAGCAAACTGAATAGCTTCTTTTAACTCTTCTGAAATTTGATTTTTAGCAAGTTCAATTTCAACATCAGAAACAAGTGTCTTTTCTACTTGCACTCCATCAAAAAGTGATGTGTATTTTGATAGGGCTGCGTCTCCTTTTAATTGAGTTTCTTTAAATATCTGTTTTACAACACTTTCAATGTCTTCAAAAGTTTGGGTTGGTCTTTTTGTTAGTTCTGACCAGGTTTCAGTTAGTGGACTGTATATTTTATTCATTTTATCTAAAATTAAATTATTATAATACCATTTTTTCAATTGGACACACTAAAATACCCTCGGCTCCAGCTTGTTTTAACTGATCAATTACTTCCCAAAAAGTATCCTCTTCAATAACAGAGTGTACACTACTCCACCCTTCTTCTGCAAGAGGCATAACAGTAAGACTTTTTAAAACGGGTAAAATTTTACTAATTAATTCAATTTTGTCATTGGGTACATTCATTAAAATATATTTTGATTTTCGAGAACGTAAAACGGATTGTATTCTGAATTGAAGTTTTGTTAAAAGTATTTTTGACTCATCAGTAATTTGTGGAGAAATAGCTAAAACCGCTTCGCTTTTTAAGATAACTTCTACTTCTTTTAAACCATTTTTAAATAAAGTACTACCACTAGAAACAATATCTACAATTGCATCTGATAGACCAATATTGGGTGCGATTTCAACAGAACCAGAAATTTGGTGAATATCAACGGTGATATCTTTGAGTAAAAAATAGTCTAAAACAGTTTTGGGATATGATGTTGCTATGCGCAAACCATTTAAATCCTGAATAGAATTGTATACAAATGCCTTAGGAACAGCAACAGAAACTTTACATTTTGAAAAGCCTAACTTTTCGGCAATTTGAATGTTTTTTCCCTTTTCGACTATAAGGTTATCTCCTACTATAGCAATGTCAACAACACCATCAATTAGATATTGAGGAATATCTGAATTTCTTAAAAAATAAACTTCTAAAGGAAAATTGGGTGATGTAACTTTTAATTGGTCATTTCCATTATAAATAGAAATTCCTGAATCTTTAAGTAATTGAATACTTTCGTCGTGTAAACGACCCGATTTTTGAATAGCAATTTTTAATATACTCATTTTAATTTTTAATAAAATTTGAATATATCTCGTGCTAACTTCTATAAAAGAATAAACCCGTTTGATATACTCAAACGGGTTTATAATTATTTTAGTTTATAACATAAAACATCATTACCTAGCCTGAGCTTGTAGTATATGATGATGTTGATGGAATAATATGGTAAACATTTTTTTTGTTTTAATTTAACACTGCAAATATAAAATAAAATTTATATCATATGCAAATTTATTTAAGTTTAAAATTTATTTACAAAACAAATTTAAATCCAATACTGCCTATATTTGCCTTTAAACCATCATTTCTAGAATATGGAATTGGAAAGACTCCCAGCCAA
>NZ_CAWUTS010000038.1:0-28008 GCF_963925415.1 uncultured Flavobacterium sp.
CGTGTGCTCTTCCGATCTAATAGCATCTAATAAAATGTTTTTCTCTTGTAGTATTGAATCTAGCGACGTAAAGTCTTCATTAACAAAAATTAATTCTAATCTTTCAAACAAATCCTTTAACTTAATGTCAATTGACTTTAAATCTCGTACCTGGTTAAATTTAAGGCTTTTGTGATTGTTATTCAAATGCAAATAACTGTTATTGGTGATATATCCTATTGATTGAACCATGTCTTGAAGATAGCCTAAGATCATAATATAAAACTTACTTGCTTCTAGTGATGTTTCGTCCAAGTTTTTAATAAAATAATAAACGTTGTTTTTTAGACCATCAACCTCGTTTTCAAGTTTTTTAAGTTTGTTTTTATTTTCTTTTAATTTCGCTAAATCCTGTAAACTTAAATTGTCAATTATATTAGAATACAATGAATTTGTTTTTCTAATTACTTTAGCTATTTGAGATGAACTTTCTGAAATGATTTCTTGGATGGTAACAATATCTTCTCGGTTTAATAATGTTTCCTCTTCTTTTTCTTTGGTTTTAATAGAATGATTTTTAGCACTTTTATACATTAATATAGCCACAACTATCATTAATGCAAAGAAAGCGAATACTTTTCCAAACTCTAATATTATGGTTATTAATCCTGCTGTTAAAAAAGCTGCAAATGCAGTAACAAACCAACCACCTATAACATTAATTACACCTGCCACTCTAAAAACGGCGCTTTCTCTATCCCAAGCCCTATCTGCAAATGATGTACCCATAGCAACCATAAACGTTACATAAGTAGTAGATAAAGGCAACTTCATTGAGGTTCCTATAGCTATTAAGATACTTGCCACCATTAAGTTTATTGAGGCACGAATCATATCAAAAGCAGGTTCTTCACTCTTTTTAACAACAGATACTGGTTTTTCAAATCTCTTATCGATATGAAATTGAATAGATTTAGGCAAAATATAATTAATAACTAGGCCAACAGACATAAAACTTCTTACAACTACTCTTGACAAATTATTAGCGTCAAATTTTTCAGAACCTTCACCTTGTCTGGACAAGTCTACCCCTGTAGCAATAACATCTTTTGCTTTTTTTGAAGTCCAAATGGTATAAACCATAATTAAACCTCCAATTAAAAGATACCAAATATTGGCTTTAATTTCACTTGAAGCCAAAGACCCCATCAACATATTTGCATCACTACCATTAGCAATATAAATATCATACGAAGCTAGCGCTGCCATAGGAACACCAATAAAATTTACTAAATCATTTCCCGCAAAGGCCAATGCTAAAGCAAATGTTCCAATAATGATAATAACTTTAAAAATATTTACTTTGAGTATAATTAAAACTTGTGATAAAATCGTCCAAAAAACAAAACTTACGGCGATAATCATTAATTGATGCTCATTCATTAAGTCTTTTAAGTCTTTTGTCATAAATGATGAACTTTTTAAACCCTTAAAAAGAATAAAAAATGTAATTGCAGTTATTCCAATACCGCCAAAAATAGCTCCAAAATATTTTACCTTTTTTTCATATTCAAAAGAAAATAAAATTCTAGAAATATATTGAACAAATCCACCAATTGAAAAAGACAAAACAACAGACAGCAATATGCTTGTAATTATTTCGGTAGCTTTTGATTGATTGATGAACTGAAGAATAGAGCCTGATGAGTCTCCAACTATTAATTTATAAGCCCCTAAACATACGGCTCCACCTAATAAAGAGAAAACTATAGAAACTGTAGTAGAAGTGGGAAGGCCTAATGAATTAAAAACATCTAAAAGCAAAACATCCGTGACCATTACGGCCAAAAATATGATCATTACATCATTAAATGTAAACATTGAAGGCGTAAAAATTCCACTTCTAGCTATTTCCATCATGCCGCTTGAAAAAAGGGCTCCTAATGCAATACCTATACTAGCAACTATCATTAAGGTTTTAAAAGAAACCGCTTTAGAGCCTATTCCTGAATTCAAAAAATTAACAGCATCATTTGCAACTCCAACCATTAAATCCACTGAGGCTAAAATTGCTAGAGCAACTAGCATTACAATATAAATTTGTTCCATTTAAACTCTATTTTTCAAGGTGTAAAATTCTCTTAACTTTTTCGCATAGATGTTAAGTTAATGTTATCAATTAAAAAAAATGACTTCAATACTTAAATAACGCAAATAAAATTTATGGTTTTGTTTTGTTTGTAATCAAGAAATCTTTTAAATAATACGGTTCAAAATAAGCAACATCAACAAAGTCACCTTTTTTGTATTTCTCAAATGAAAGCCAACTCATTTCTTTTGCTGAAGGATAAATAATTGTATCGTAAAAAATAAATTTTTCATCCGTTAATATGTCTTTAAATTTTAATATACCATCACCAACTAAATGTATGGTTTGTTGTATTTCTGAATATGAATATGAATCAATAATTTCAGCTTTAATCTTTCTTGTTTTACTATAATCTTGATTAAAAAATGCGGAATACACTTCCATTCTTCTGGCATCTATCATCGGGATAATTATGCCTTGTTTAATTGCTATTTTTCTGGCTAATAACTCGAGTGTATCAATAGCTATTAAAGGCAAATTAAGGGCATAACAAAATCCCTTTGCCGAAGAAACTCCTATGCGCAAGCCTGTGTAAGAACCTGGCCCTTGACTTACAGCTACTGCATTTAAATCTTTATAGGTTAGCTTGTTTTCTATTAAAAGCTCATCTATAAAAAGGTGTAACTTTTCTGCATGCGAAAAGTTTTGTTCAGCTATTTCTTTATAAGCTATTGTTTTTCCTTTTTTTGATAAGGAAACTGAGCAGTTTTTTGTTGCTGTTTCTATGTTTATTATTAGTGGCATAAGAAATTTGTATTCGCAACAAAAATACAATCTTTTCAAGAGAATCCTATTTTAATAAAAACAAAAAAGACAATTCGTAATTGAATTGTCTTTTTTGTTTTTAATGATGAAAGCGGTTTGTTTTTACTTTGTTTTATCGTCTTTGTTTTCTAGCCTTACTTTATCATTAGACATCAAATCTTTTGAAACGGTTGTATAAGGCCCTACAATAATTTCTTCGCCTTTCTTTAATCCTGAAATAATTTCAATATTTGTATCATCTTGGATTCCCGTTTTTATAACGCGTAATTTTGCTTTATCGCCTACTTTTACAAAAACACATTCAAATTTTTCGTCTGTTTTAGGCGCTGTTCCTTTTTTTAATTGTTCCTCTTTTTCTAGCTCTGCTAAAATATCTTTTTTTACCGAAGTGGTATCTTCTTTAATTACAACTGCACTTATTGGAACGGCAATAATATCAACCTTTTTTTCAGTAATAATATCAACTGTCGCAGTCATTCCTGGTCTAAATGGTGAATAGTTAGCCGCTCTACCTTCTAATAAATCTGAATAAGAATCTTTTTCAATTCTGATTTTTACTTTAAAATTTGTTACTTGATCAGCTGTTAAAGCAGAATTAGCAGAATTAGAAATACTAGTAACTGTTCCTTTAAATTTTCTTTTTAAATAAGCGTCAACTTCAATATCAGCTTGGTCTCCAATAGTTACTTTTACTATATCATTTTCATTAACATCAACTTCAACCTCCATGTTGTTTAAATTTGCAATACGAAGTATTTCTGTTCCTGCCATTTGTTGCGTTCCCAAAACTCGTTCTCCTAGCTCTATAGACAGTAATGAAACTGTTCCGTCTGCAGGAGCATAAATAGTAGTTCGTCCTAAATTATCGCGAGCCTCTGTTAAAGTTGCTAATGCGCTTTGCACGTTAAAATAAGCTGATTGTTTAGACGCTCCAGCTACTTCATATGCCGAAACAATTCTATCCCATTCTGATTTTGAGATAACTCCTTTATTAAATAAGGTTTTGTTTCGATCATAATTAGCTTTTGCTTCTTTTACTTGTGCGTCAACTTGGCTTAAACCTGCTTTTGTATTTGACACAGAAGCCGATGCTCTATTAACTCCAGAAACATAGATGTCTGGATTTATTTTTACTAATAAATCGCCTTTTTTAACTTGTTGTCCTTCTTTTATTGGCAAAGCAATAACTTCACCTGAAACTTCAGATGATATTTTTACTTCTACTTCGGGTTGAATTTTTCCTGTAGCTGAAACAGTTTCTACAAGAGTCATTTTATTGGCTTTTGCTATTTCAACAATTTTTGTGTCATCATTTTTTCCTTTTCCAAAGATTATGATTCCTGCAACGATTACTATAATTGCACCTAATAATATAAATATGGTTTTCTTTGACATGTTTATTGTTTTTCAATTAATGGGATTCCAAAATAAAATTCTACTATTTTTGTTCTAAATAAATAATCATATTTAGTTCGCAACACTTCCGATTGTGCGTTAATTAAAAGTGTTTGTGCTTGATTAAAGTCAAAAACATTCATCAAACCTACTTCATAGCGTTCTTTTGCATAATTAAACGAAAGCAAACGAGCTTCTAAAGTGGTTTGTGCTGCCTCATAGCTTTCCTTTGCTGCTTTGGCATCTGAATATGCTGTAAAAACATTACGTTCTATATCTAATTCTTGTTGGCTCAAATTTAATTTAGCTCTTTCGAAAGCTACCTTACTTCTTTCCACATTATTTCTTACTGAAAAGCCATTAAAAATAGGTACGCTTAATTGCATACCAAAATTTTGTCCCTTGTTGTTACTAAATTGATCAAACAACGGCATTGGTTTTCCTAAAACAGGAGAAAAATTAGGTTGCAATACTTGTTGATTTGTGCCTTCAACATAACCAATAGCAGATGTTGGACTGTTGGTGTTAGGAATAAACCCTACAACTCTATCGCTATAAGCTGCACGTGTACTAAAACTATAAAAACCAGATATTGTAGGTTGATAAAATGCCTTTGCAATTGCAATATCTTTTTCGGCTATTTCTAATGTTGATTGAGCAATTTTTAACTCCGTACGTGTTTCTTTAGCTTTTTTAGTAATTGATTCAGATGATTGCAATAAAATTTCTTCGTTTAATGCAGGAATTTGATTTTCATCAATATCAAAGTTTTTAAAATCTTGTAAACGAAGTAATTGAGCTAAACTTAATTTTGAAATAAGTAAAGCATTTTGTGCTGCAATGACCCGTTGGTTATCTGATGCTGATGTTGCTTTAATGTCTAACAAATCTCCTTTTGGCACAACTCCAGCTTCAACTAATTGATTTGTTCGATCTAATTGTGCTAAATTATAGGTTTGTTGTTGTTGCTGTACTTTTAAGTTTTCTTTATTAAACAAAATTTGCAAGTAAGCATTAGCTACATTTAAAGAAATATCTTCTTGCATTTTAGTCAATTGATACTGTGATGCAATAAGTGAAAGGTTTGATTTTCTTAACTGCAATTGGTTTTTTAATCCACTATAAATATCGATTCCAACATTTAAACCCGCTTGGGTAAACTGTGTGGTTTGATTTTCTAACAAACCTGTTGTAATGTTTTGGTTTAAACCAATATTCCACGAATGAGAGGCACTTGCATTAATATTGGGAAGAAATGCGCCGTAGGCGTCTTTTTTATTAATGAATGCATTTTGAATATCTAATTCTGATGATTTTATAGAAATATTATTCGTAACGGCATATTCTACACAATCTCTCAAAGTCCATTTTTTTTCTTGTGCAAAAAGTTGTAATCCAACTAACAAGAGGAAAAATACTATTTTTTTTTGTGTCATTTTATATAAGTTGCTTTCTGATTTCCCCTATAAGACCTTTATTTTTACAAAATGTTACACAAAACAAATAAATTTTTACTTTTGTTTAAATTATTTTTCTAGTATGAAATATATCATTAGCATTTCGATTTTTATTTTTATAATTAGTGTGTTTATGTCTTGTGGTACTGCAAAACAAATTAATTTTTAAAAGCCTTTACCTTCATTAAATAGTCTAATGGTATACAAAAATAAAACTTCTTTTATTTCTATGCCTGTTGAAGTTTCTGTAACTTATATTGAAAACCAAATTAACAAAAAACTAGTGGGATTGATATTTGAAGACCAAAACATAGAAGATAATAATGCTCTTGTAAAAGTTTGGAAAACAAGTGCTATAAAATTGACAGAAAAAAATGGAATTATTACATCTGCAATACCTTTGAAAGTTTGGATAAAATTTAAGTATGGAACAGCTTTTTTAGGATTAAATGACACTAAAGAAATAAACCTTGATGGCATTGTTATTATTGAAAGTAAAGCAGAATTGTCCAATTGGAAATTAACTACTACTTCAAAAATTATAGACATCAAGTGGAACGAAAGTCCGAATATCGTTGTTGCCGGAAAAAGCATTCCGATTACCTATATAATAAAACCTGCGTTATCATTATTCAAAACTAAAATAGCTGCGATGATTGATGATTCAATAGATCAATCTTGTGATTTTAAACCTCATGTTTTAAACGCATTAAACAGTATAAGCAAGCCTTTTTTGACGAGTGACATTTATGAAACTTGGTTTAAATTAATTCCTATTGAATTATACGCCACTGATGCCACAATAAAAAACAGTACGATTTTCATGAATTTAGGTTTGAAATGTGACATGCAAACCATGGTAGGCTTGGAACCAAAAAACACTTTTGATGTCTCAAAAATAGCCTTAAAACCAGTAGCAAAAATGCCAGATAAAATTACAGCATCAGTAGCTGCGGTTTCTACATATGAAAGTGCTTCTAAAATAATTACTAAAAATTTTAAAGGTCAAGTGTTTGGTGCTGGAAGCAAAAAAGTTAGCATTCAGAATGTGGAAATTTGGGAAAAAGACAAAAAACTAATTATAGCCCTTAGTATGACAGGAGCTATTAATGGAACAGTATATTTGTCTGGCATTCCAAAATACAGCACAGAAACCTATGAAATAACTTTTGATGATTTAGATTATGTTTTAGACACCAAAAATGTTTTGTTAAAATCAGCAAATTGGTTGGCTCAAGGCAAAATTTTGAAGAAAATTAAAGAAAATTGCCGTTATTCTATAAAAGAAAACTTAGATAATGGCAAAAAAAATATGCAACCATATTTAAACAATTATTCTCCAATAAAAGGTGTTTTTGTTAATGGAAACTTAACCGATTTTGTGTTTGAAAAAATAGAGCTAACCAATAAAGCTATTATTGCGTTTATAACTACATCTGGAAATATGAGCATTACAATTGATGCAGTGAAATGATTTGCTGTCTGTATAAAAAATTACTGCTTTTTTGAATACCTTAATTTATAAACTGCAAAAGCAGCAAAAGCAACTAAAATGTAAGGCATAATCATTAAAAAAATAATTCCGTCATTAACTGCTTCAGCTTGCACTGCGTTATCTTTACTTTCTAAAGATGCTCTACACATGGCACATTGAGAAAAAGAAACTATAGGCCCTAACAAAAAGGAAATGGTTAGAAAAAAAACTTTTTTATTTAAAGTTATACCAACAATATTTTTGACTTTTGACTTTTGAAGATGTCGTTTAATTCGCATAGTATGGAGCAATCATTAAATAAACCACTACACCCGTAACGGCTACATATAACCAAATAGGAAATGTTATTTTTGCTAATTTTTTATGTTGATCAAATTGTTTAGCCAAAGCTCTAACATATGTAAATAATACCAACGGTATGATGATTATAGATAAAATAATGTGAGAAATTAATAAAGGATAATAAATAAATCCGTAGTTGCCTTCATAAACTGTTGAGTCGGAAGTTATGTGATATGAAATATACATTAACAAAAACAAAAGGGAGCAAAATATAGCTCCTTTCATTAAACGTTCGTGCATTGTTCTTTTTCCGTTTTTAATAGACACAACAGCTAAAATTAACAAAACAGCTGTTAAACCATTTATTGTAGCATAAATTGGAGGCAAAAAGGACAAAGGTTTTACATCAAAACCCATTTTTTGTAAGTTAACCCCAAACAAAAGGGCTACTGCTATTGGTATTATAATAGATACAGCTATAATTAGCTTATTGTATTTTGTTTTTTCGGTATTTGTACTCATATGTATGGTGTTATTAATATCTACTTAAGTCTTCTCTCTGAAGCCATATGATTTTTAAGTTGTATGTATTTTATTTTTATTCTTTTAATAATTTTTTTATATCCTCTTTAATTGCTTTTATTCCTGATTCTTCTAATCCGTCGTAAAAGAAAATAGGGTTGTTAAAACTATCCTTTCTGCATCTTATTTTGCCTTGCATATCTATTAAAGCAAATAAACCCGAATGATAAAGACCCCCAGGTTCATTTTCATCAGCTCCAGCGTTTAATTTAAATCCTTTTTCAGCTAAATTAAAGACATAAGTTTTATCTCCTGTTAAGAGGTGCCAATTGAAGTTTTTTATGCCTAAAAAAACGGCATGTTCTTTTAAGACTTCAACGGTGTCGGTGTATGAATCAATAGAAATAGAAGCTATACCAAAATTGGGATTTCCATAAAACTCTTCTTGTAACAGAAGCATATTTTGATTCATTATAGGGCAAATTGTAGGGCATGTTGTAAAAAAAAATTCAACTACATATACTTTTCCCAAATAATCCTTATCGGTAATTTTTTTATTGTTTTGGTTGAGCAAAGAAAATTTGGGCACAGTACCCATAACCAATAAATCTGATTTACTAAATTTAACTCGCAACTCATTGGCAACCCAAATTCCGAATACTAAAATGATAAATGAAATACCGATGTATGATTTATTTTTCATTAGATTTTTCGTTTATTGTTGCGTTTTAAAGCCAAGCGATATTCAGCTAAAATAACTTTTACATCATCACTCATGTTGTTATGCAAATCTGCTGCAGATATGGTGTTATACCCTTCTTTATATTCGTTTTCTCCTTTTAAGTCTTTTCCTTTTCGGCCTCTAAGATTAAGGTCTTTATCAATGATATAAACGTTAGTAGATCCAATACTAGGGTCTAAAACCTCTTGAATTTTTAATTTTTTGTGAAAAAAAGCTATAGAATCAAGTGATGTAAAAACAAATTTCCAACCCGATAAGTCAGAAATAGTACCTAATTCATCGATTATAGATTGTATGTTTTTTTCGGTGCCATTTGGAGCAATCATTACAATCTGAAAATCTTTAAACTCTTTATTTTTATTATATATTTTTTGATTTAAATTAAATAAATTGCCTTTTTCCGTTAATACATCATTACCTAAAAAACCAAGAATAGTAATGTTTTCTTTAAGTTTGACTTTGGTATTATTTAATGACTTCCAATTGGGTAATTCAGATATGTTTTTGGTAAGTATTGGTAGATTGACAAAATTATTAACACCTGTTGCAAAAAACATATATACAACTAGTGGTAAAATAAAAAGCACAATTAAAACTAATTTTTTTCCCATTTAAGATTATGTTTAATAAAGTGTAAATATAAAAAATCCCGAAATATTTCGGGATTAATCTATTTATATAAAAATGTTAAAAATTCCATTTTATAGTTCCTGTATGAAAGACGTCATAAATATAATTAGCCTCTACCAACAAAATAAAGGATAAATATAGCACTAAAAATATAAAAGGGGCTACAACAGCCGTTGCTAAGCTTTTCTTTTCACCTTCCATGTGCATAAAAGCCCAAGTAATATAATATGCCTTAACTACTGTTAAAATAAGAAATATCCAGTTTAAATAGCTTGTAGTTTTTATTTCTGTAAATGGAATAATAAAGTTACTTCTAAATAAAAAATCAGGTTTAACTATACCAAAACCTACTTCTACTATTGTTATTAATGAAAGAATTCCGAAAACTGTCCAAATTCTTTTTAAGTTTGATTCGTGTGCGTGTGCCATTTTATATAATTTATTAAACTAAATAGAAGAATGTAAATACAAATACCCAAACTAAATCGACAAAGTGCCAATATAATCCAACTTTTTCTACCATTTCATAACTGTTTCTTTTATCGTAAGTGCCTAAAAGAACATTAAAGAAAATGATTATATTGATCATAACTCCTGTAAATACGTGAAAACCGTGAAACCCTGTGATGAAGAAAAAGAAATTGGCAAATGATTTTTGACCATATTCATTTCTAATAAGGTTAGCACCTTCAACAACATAATGAGCAGTAGCTAATTTTTTTATAGACTCTTCTCTGTTCAGAATTACTTTTTTCTTGTCTACAATTTTTTCTGTACGAACTAAAATTTCTGGATGATTTTTAAATCCTTCAATAACTTCATTAACAGAGTAACTTGGCAATGATCCTTCGGACATAAACCAAATTCCTTTATTTCCAGTATGTTGTTCTCTTACTTCTGGTAAATGTGCAGCAAAATCGGCTAAAGCTACTCGATGACCATCTGTATTAACAAATTGTAATATAGAGCCCCCTTTTGTTTCAACTGCACCAAATTCACCTTTAATAAAGTTTTTCCACTCCCAAGCTTGAGAGCCTAAAAATATTAAACCTCCAACAATAGTTAAAAGCATATAAAATGCAACTTTCGTTTTCTTTAAATGATGACCTGCATCAACAGCTAATACCATTGTTACCGATGAAAAGATAAGAATAAAAGTCATCAAAGCAACATAATACATAGGAGCTTCAACACCATGCAAAAATGGAAAGTGAGTAAAAACTTCATCGGCAATTGGCCAAGTTTCTATAAATTTAAATCTTGAAAACCCATAAGCTGCAAGAAATCCTGAGAAGGTAAGCGCATCAGAAAGGATAAAAAACCACATCATCAATTTACCATAGGTTGCTCCCATTGGCCCTGGGCCTCCGTCTAATAAGTCTTCGTGTTCATGTGAAGTATCTGTTGCTTCCATAAAATTTTTTATGTTAAAAAAGTTCTCAAATTTATTCTTTTTTTTCTACTTGTAAAAGTAGAAAAATATAAATAGTAAAATCCATATTAAATCCATAAAGTGCCAATACATTCCACTTAGCTCAATTCCAAGTGTTTGCGTAGCATTATATTTTTGTTTAAAATGATTATAAATTACTATTATTAATGATATTATACCTCCTAAAAGATGTGCAATATGCACAATAACCATAATGTACAAAAATGATGTAGTAATAGAGCTTTCACTTCCTGTGAAGAAATAACCACTAGCTACAACTTGCGAAAATCCTGCGAATTGCAAAAGTATAAAAGAAATACCTAAAACCAAAGTTACAAGAAGGAATATTGTAGTTAAATTTCTTTTATTTTCTTTCATTGCCTTTAATGCAAAATGAAAAGTAAAACTACTTACTAATATGGCCAAAGTACTAAATGTAAATGCTAGAGGCAATTGAAAATCTTGAATCCAATCGGGTCTTGATCTACTTACTACAAATCCGCTTGATAATCCTGCAAAAATCATAAAAATACTTACCATACCAAAAAGCAGTAACATTTTAAATGTTTTGCCTTGTCTTGACTTTTCTTCTTCTATTGTCATCATATCTTTAATTTTTTAAATAAACTTATCTATTACATATATAATTTGCAGCAATGTAATGTATGAAACACTTACTAACATTAATTTTCTTGCCGCTATTGCGTCCATTTTATTATATAATTTAAACGAAAAGAATAGCATCCATAGTCCTAATGCAAATATAAGTACTGCTGTTTGAATTGAAATTTGAAACTTACCTGTAATTCCAAAAACAGGAACAATTGAAGCCAAAATAGTCCAAATGGTATATAAGATGATTTGTAATGCTGTTTTTTTATCTCTTTTACCGGTTGGCAACATGTAAAAACCAGCTTTTTTATAATCGTCAAATAAAAACCAACCTATAGCCCAAAAATGTGGAAATTGCCAAAAAAATTGGATTATAAATAAAGTTCCTGCTTCAATTCCAAAAGTGCCTGTTGCGGCCACCCAACCTAACATATATGGAATTGCCCCAGGAAAAGCACCCACAAAAACAGACAAAGGCGATAGCGTTTTTAGTGGAGTATATAGACTTACATACATGAAAATCGAAATTGCTCCAAAAAGAGCTGTTTTTGGATTTACCGCATATAAAATAGACAAGCCAAGCGCCGTTAATATAATGGCCAGTATAAATGCATTTTGTTTTGAAATTAAACCCGCTGGTAAGGGACGATTTTTAGTTCTATCCATTAAAGCGTCTAAATTTTTTTCAATGATTTGATTAAACACATTTGACGCACCTACCATACAATAGCCACCAATTGAAAGTAATAATAATGTTTTGAACGTTGAAGCATTCCAAACATCAACACCAAGGGCATAACCCGCTAATGTAGAAAACATTACGCTAATTGTTAATCGAGCTTTTGTAATAGCTGTAAATAAACTAAAGAAGTTGGGTTTTAAAAGCGTTTTATTTGATGCACTCAAAATAAAGAAATTGTTGTTTTAATGGTTTACAAAGATAAGAATAAGATTTATTATTTAGGCAGAAAAATGATTGATTTAACAACTGCTTAAATAAAAATAAAACCTAGTGTTTTTCATCAAAGAGGGGTTTGGTAATATTGATTTATATTGGGTTAAATTTATTTAAAGATACATTTATTCGAAATTACAGCGCAAAAAAAAATCCCAGTCTAAAGATTGGGATTTTATATTTCATAAAAAGTGCTTTAACCTTCTATTCTAATCTAAACATAATAGGCTGAGCGTAACTTACTCCAACTGCTTTTCCTCTTTGTTTACCTGGTGTAAATTTTGGAAGCTTTTTTATAATTCTTTCTGCTTCACTTTCTAATAAATCACTTCCATCTTTTCCTGTACCTCTTATTCTTAAGTTTGTAACTGTTCCTGTTTTGTCAATAACAAACATAACTGTCACCCTACCCTGTGATCCGTCTTCTTGTGCTCTTTCTGGATAAGAAAAATATTTTTTTATGTGTTTGTTCATTTGTTCTAAAAAACAGTCTTTTTGCTTGTCTCTAGAAACTTTTTCACAACCTGGAAATAATGGAATATCCTCTAAAACTGCAAATGGCACATCTACATCAATATCTTCTAAATCTCCTTTTTTATCACCTACAGCAATAGCTTTGATTGCAACTTTTTCACTAGTTTCAGTTACAGCTATTTTTTTCTCTTCTAATACAACTTCGTCTTTTACTACTTGAATAACTTCTGGAGCTGGTGGTGGTGGTGGTGGAAGTTTTTGTAATTGTTGTGTTAATGGCACAGCCTCTTCATCAATAAAGTTGTCAATTCTATTGCTTGTGTCTTGAACGATAACTGGGTCAATCGTTTTGGTCTCAATTGCTATATACGTCAATATGGTTATTGCTGCTAATCCAATTTGGAAATACAAAAGGCTATTTCGTTTAGCATCTACGTTAGGATTTTTTTTTGGTTGCATAGTTATAATTTTAAGGTACGAATATATATAATATTTTTTATTTTTATTTAATTTTAAGTCTATAAATTTTATTTACAACAAAAATATAGGATAAAAGAGCAAAAATTACACCTGTTGTATTTGCAATCACATCTAATATCTCTCCTTTTCTTGTTACAGTAAAACTTTGTTGAATAACTTCAATAATTATGCCATAAGTAATTGCAAGACCAGTTATTGTAAAATAATTCAAAAAACTTTTTGGATTAAAACTTTTAATTAACAGTAAGGTTAATACAAAGTAGAACGTAAAATGCACTATCTTATCTGTAGAAGCAATTGTTTTGAAGGGCAATGTATTAAAACTAACAAGGCTTAATGTGGTTATGATAATAAACCAAACACACATTGCTATTTTATATTTTTTAGACTCCAATTAGTGCTTTGTATGTATTAACATCTAAAAGCTCATCCCAATCAGACAAATTAGACACTCTTACTTTTACCATCCATCCTGCTCCATATGGATCGTTGTTTACTTTTTCTGGCTCACTTTCAAGAGAGTCATTAAACTCTATTACTTCGCCTGCAATTGGCAAAAATAAATCAGAAACTGTTTTAACTGCTTCAACTGTTCCAAAAACCTCATCTTTTTCTAAAGTTTGATCTAAAGTTTCAACTTCAACATAAACAATATCACCTAGTTCTTTTTGAGCAAATTCTGTAATTCCAACAGTTATTACATCGCCATCTAAGCTTACCCATTCGTGATCTTTAGTGTATTTTAAATTTTCTGGAAAATTCATAATTATTAATTTTTAACAAAAATATATTTTTATTAGTACTTTTTTAGTTTTTTTTGAAATTAATTTCCAAAATTATATCTCAATGTAAATCCACCTCTAATTGTTGTAAGAGGAAATGCCGTAGAAATCATTGCTTTTGAAAACTGATGGTCATAAAAGAAAATAGCTGTTAGGTTTTTAGAAAACGAATAATCTGCAGTAAACTTAATTGACATTAAGTTTTGTCCGCCAGATAATTGATTGTTATCATAATCTAAATATCGAACTATGGTTGAGCTTTTTCGAATTGAAAAATCAGCTTTTAAATTGATATCACTTTTAATAATGCCTGTAGGGCTATCTGCTAATGCTGAACTGATTACAACATCTTTTATTCTATAACCCATTCCTAAAGTATATTCATTTCCATTTATTTCTGTAAGCAAATTATTATCAAAACTCATGTTAAGTGTTCTGTCTTTTTTTATTTCGGCAAGAAATTTTAACGAACTTTTAGTTTCAAAGTCAAGACGAACTAATGGGTTAAATTGTTCCGCTAAATTGATGTTTGAAATGATGTTTTTTGCATAAATGTTTCCGTTTTGATCCGAATTTAAACCTGTTGCGGCATCTATATCTTTATTTAAGTTAGACCTAAAAGCATTAATACCATAACTTGCTCTATATCCGTGTTGAATAGATAAGCGTTTAAAATTATTTTTGAAAAATTTATAATTCATCAAGCCAGTATACTTAATATTCCAATTAGGCAAAGGAATAGATTTAAAATTTTTAGTAGAAGAAGTATTTGCGTTTTGACCTGAATAAGCTGCTAAAAAAGCAGGTAATAAAACTTGTTGACTGTTTTTTCCAAATCCATTTGGATAACCGTCGCCATCTGAATCAATAACGTTTCCTACCCCATAATAGTCTTGTGCTAAACGATTGGCAATTATTACTCTATTATCTCTAAAATCTTGAAATGCTTCTGAAAAGTTTTCGTCACTTTGACCGAATGCGGTTTTTATTAAAATGGTAGAAATGTTATAATTACCAAAATTGTATGGCGATCTAGCATTATATAATCCATCTGCCGAAACATCATATTGTTCAGAAAAATTCTCTGCTAAAATTCTATCCGCATTTAAGTCTATTTTAAAATCTTTAAACAATTCCATTTGAGCTGTAAAAGTCAATTGTTTGCTTTTTACTTGTGTAAAGTTTTCATTAAACTGATCAAAAGTAGTTAAATAGCCGTTTTTTGCAGCCTGATATCTTACATCAGACTGACTGCCTAATATAAATCCAATAGTTGGTTTTGATGAGCCAAAGAATCCTAAGCCTGGCAAAAAACCTGGCAATACAGTTCCATTATTTTCGGTGTAATTAACTTGCATGTTTTTTACACTTGTTAAAACTCCAATAACTCCTTTTACAAAAATATTTTGGTCCTTAGCGGGATTAAATTTTGGTTTAGCAACAATTTTTTCTCCTGGTTTTGGTGGAGCTGCTGATTGAGTTTTGGGTGTTCTCTTTACCCCAATACCTAAAGCTTTATATAAAATAGCCATATTAAATGTTGTATTCAGCTTATGTGAATTGGCATTTTGAATGGTGTTTCCAAGATGCTCTACAACGTCATTAATTGTAGTATTTGCATACGGATTTCGAGTCCAATTATAATCGGATGTGTAGGAGTAATTTGATTTAATAAATCCTAAAAAAGGCAATTTACTAATTGGCAATTCATAATTAATCACCATTTGTTGATTGTGCTGATTAGCTGTTCCTGCATTCCAAAAATCATCCCAAATGGTAAACGAATCAATAGGCCTGTTGTTTTCGTCGAGATAGTTTTGAACTAAATTGTTTGAACTTGCATTATAAACAACTGAAAGAGATTTTGTTAAATTATAATTAAACCCATAGTTATAATTGAAGAAAAAATTTCTTCTGAATAAAGGGTCTAATTCCAATCCTTGAACTTCAATTTGTCTGAATTGCTGTTTGTTATATTGTCTTAAAACATTAGAACTAAATGAAATGCTAGTAGGTAAAAAATTTAAGTTAATGTCTTTTAAATATTTAAAATATTTATCGTTAGAAAATATTTTTGTTTTTTTAAACGGCTCCACTGTTAAAGGCTTAAAAGAGTACGTATAATCAACAGAAGTTTTAACTTGCTTGTCTTCTAAACTTTCAATTTCAAAATCCTTATGCTGTGTTTCATTATACGAGTAAGACAAGGTTAAATTTTCAGGATCGTATATGTGTTGTTTTTGATCTGGAGCTCTATTTTTTCGAACACCTATAAAGTTAATACTTTGTCTTTTAGTATAGTCTATAGCTCTTTGTTGAATACTTTCTCGCTCTGCAGCGTCAGTTGTAACATTTAACAATTGATCTAATTCAATATCTTGAAAATAGGGATCATATTGAGGTGTAATCATTTCTTCGCCAATAGCATAATTAAAAGGCAAATTAACCCCCCATTTTTTTGGAAGTAAATTTCCCAAATTAAAATTGGTAACAATGTCATACTGTTTAACATCTTCTCTACTTCTTTCGTTTGGACCTTGTTCTAAGGATCCAAAGCCTATAGTGCTTAATCTTCCTGTAGCAGAAAGCGTAGCAAAATCTGCCATATTGGTGTCTAAGTTAGCCACTGCGGCATAGCCTCCTTTGTTGTCCATTTCAGACATTCGAAGTTCATTAAACCATACTTCACCTCTTATGGGTCCTGATCCATTTTTGTTTTTTATACCCACCATTAAGGTTCGAACTAAGCCAAAATTAGGATTCCCTTTTATACCCAATGTCAATTTATTTTCTGCTGATCCAATGGTTTCTTCTTCTACAAAACCAATTCCATTTTCATCATAAACAATAGAGGCATCGTTTGAAAGTGATAATATTTTTAATTTTGTTAATAAGGATAATGGCACGTTAATTTCATTATCTGCTAGCCAAACATCTTCTGGGGATCGTGCTGTTTGAGCAGATACTTTTAAAGGCATTTCGACTTGATAAAAATTTTGAGTAAAGTCATTTCCAAAACGAATAAAGGCAACCATTTCGTCATCTTGCAGTGGGTTACTTTCTGGTGTAGGTAATGCTTCTGCATGTAAAAACATTCGCATTTTTTTAAATTGACGCATGTCTACATTTACATTTTTAAACACAGCTCTGGAGTCTTTCTGTTCTAGACCGTCTATATAACTTGTGGGTATTGGGTCATACACTCGTAATGATAGTGACTGTTCGTTTTGATTAATCACCGCATTTGAATTGTACAATTGTTCTCTATTTACTCCCGGTGGAGCAACATATGGAATTGGAGAACGATTTTCGTTTTCTTGTATATTAACCGATACAACATCAAAAGCTGTGTTATCATCTGAAACAATTGGATCTAATTCATCTAGAGTATTTGTAAATCTTCTCCACTCACCTCTAACCAAATCTAATGCCCCAAAACGCAAGGTTACATCGTCATTAAAACCCGTTAAAAACATTCTCATAAATCGAACAGAACGTAAGTCTGATATGCCTCCTTCTGCATTGGCAGGGATTGCTAATTCTTGAATTGGAATTTTATATTGAATCCATCGGGCTTTTCCAGTAGTTCCATCGGGTAAATCAATATTATTGTCTATTCGTGCGTCTACAATAAAATTACTTCCCACGGGTACATCTGTAAGTAAATCTCCGTATTTTTTTACATCTACTTCAAACTTATAATATGCATTTATGGTATTCATAGTATTATCTCTGTTGATATCTTCAACATCAGGAAATGTTGTGTTTCCCCTGTTGGTATCGGTAACATTAACAGGCGAATTTCCTTGAGTACCGTTGTAATTTTTGTATCGTTCTAAAACGCTACCTGTAGCATTTAAGTAAAACTGATAGTTATCTGCTGCAGGGTCAGGGTTACCTGCAAATGCTGGAAACTGAATTGCTTCTTCAGCATCTGACAAGCCATTTAAGCCTATATCTTGAACCGCTCTATTAGCTTCATTTGTATCAAAAGCATAAATTAAAGACTGAGAAGCTGGAATTTTTCCCCATGAAGTTGTCACTGTTGGTGTTGGCGCTCCCGTTTCTGGCAAGCCGTTTTCATATAATTTTCTTCCGTCTTTTAATACATCTTCAGAAATTTCACCTAAATTAAAAACTAACTTCCCTTCGTTGGTTGCTGGTGTAATATCATTTGGCAAGCCATAATAAGGGTCCATTACCCAAAACTGGATGTATTCTACATTAGATTGTTCAAAATTTGTAGAATTTATACTTCTCATAATTCCACCCCAGTTGTTTTGCTGAGTTCCCGATGGAAAAACATTATTTGTGGCTGATGGGTTATAGTTATATGGCCCTCTTTCTTTTGGAAAATAGGTTAAATCTAAAGTTGAAATTACTTGAGTTTGTCCGGGAACAACATCTGTTTGGGGAAATATTTCATAGCTAAAAATTCTTCGGGTTTTATTAGACGACAAATCTTGGTTTGAAATTCCACCTGGTGCTTGTGTGTAAAAAACAGGGTCTATAGAGTACCAAGCCATTTTTGCTCTTTTGTATCCATAACTTAAATCATTTTCGTTAAGTTCTCCTCCATAATTTATGGGACTACTTGACAAACTCCATGCTGAAGCCGAACGCATATCTATTGTAGTTTGAGAACCTTCAAAGTCATCTATATAAACTGTAGATTCTCCATTAAAATTAGATGTTTTTGACGCGCCTGGTTTTAAATAAGCAATTTCACCTCTAAACGATAAATTTGAAGGAACATCGGTATCTATGTTTGGTAATTTATTAGCCAATCGTGTTAAAAAAGGTATTTCGGCAGCAAAACTTGTGTTTAGTCCAAAAATAGTGTTGTTAACTGCGTCTTGACCATAGTCGCTTTTTTGTGTGAAAGGTCTTTCAGACATATTTAAAATTGTACCTCCTAAAAGAAAATTTTCACTGAATTTATGCTCCACATTTAAACCCCAAAAGCGTCTGGTTTGTTGACCAAAAACTGCATTATTTTCAAGAGATACATTGATCGGAATATTAGATGCTAAAAGAGAGGTGTCTGTTATATAAACCCTTCCCAATTGGTAATTTACAGTATAATCAACGCCCTCAACTAAAACCCTGCCTGCGGCACTTACAACTACGGATCCTTGTGGCACATTAAATGCGCCTATAGCAATTCCGTCTCCAGAAGTAGATTTATATTTACCCCTTAATTGAAATTTATTTTTTTCACTATCCTGCAAAGCGGCAGCTTGAGTGTTTTTATATAAATTTCTAAAGACATATTTTTCTTGATTGGCATTATAGCTTAAATCTGTATCATAATCCTCTGCTCCTAATTTTAATTTATCAAACAATAATTTTCCAAAGGGTTCTACATTGGTAAATATAATTCTACCATATTGTGCGTCAACGGTGATTCCGGGTATAAAATCAAAAAAACCATCTCCTCCCTGTTGTGGGTCGTTGGTGTAATTTAACTTATCTAAATTAAAAACTTTTATTAAAGGCGTTTCAGCAACTCCAACTGGTAAGGAAGTTGTTCCAACCTGTTTTATGTAATTTAATGGTGACGGGTCTGTATATAAGATATTGAATTTAAAGTCTTCACTCTCCAATTGATAACCCCCAGGAATTTGATAAATGTTTTTCATCATTAGATTCCAAATGGGTTTACTAACGTTTACTAAAGTTCCTTTAAGCATTTTTAAAATAAGACTTTGCGTAGAAGGAGTTGCTATTTCAGTTGTGTTATCTACTTGAGTTGCGTCAATTCCGTCGGTTCCAAATTCTCCAACTTGATATACAGAATCTCCAATGGTATACTGATACGATACTGCCAATACCTCATCATTTGAGAGTCTTTGGTTTAAGGAAATATACCCTAATTGAGGATGAAAAGTAAATTCATTAGTGCTTAGCTTTCTTGCATTTTCAAGTTTAACATAATCTTGTCCCTCTTGAACGCCCGAAACATTAAAGCCATTTCCGGCGGTTGCTATATCTCTAATTCCGTCATTTAATAAAGACCCTATTTGACCTATTTGACTGGGGTTAAATTTATTGTTTTTATTATCTGAAGGAGCGTTCGGTGTTGTGCTAAAAAATCCAAGAGGTATTGGGCTTAATCCTATGATATCTGAATCATTGAATGCGCTTAATTGGCCTTCTCCTAAATCTTGAAGTCCAATGATGTTTCTTAAATTATTATCCTGAGCACTTACCCTGTTTTGTTTGTTTGTAACCCAAACTTCAATACGTGTTATTTGTATTCTACTATCTATATATGGGTAGTTTTTTAATGCAGTGTCGTAATTATTTCTAAAATATTGTGATAAAAAATAATGCCTATCATTATCATACTCTTGTGCAAAAAGGCTAAATTCTTGAACAGTAGCACCACCTTCTGCATTGACAGATTTTGTTTGAGATTTTTGTTCAGAGAAAACAGCTTTTACGGTTGTTTTACCAAACTGCAATTCGGTTTTTACTCCAAATAGACTTTGTGCCCCTCTTATAAGTGTGCTGTTAATAGGTAAACTTACGTTTCCTAACTCAATTTTCTGAACGATTGCGTCTTCATTTCCTGAAACACTTTTTGGAATGCTCCCTTTTAAATTTGTGGGGTCTATACCTCCTATTGTGGGGTCATAGGTTAATTTTATTAAGTTTTGAAATGAAAAAGTAGATTGGGTGTCATAATTTACATTTACACCTAATCTTGTTCCAACTTTTCCTTGTAAACCAAGACTTATTCTTTGGTTAAAGTCAAATGTGGTGGTTGATCTGTTTCGGGGCGAAAGCGAAGGATTATCTTGCTTTGTATATCGCAGCCCTAAATCTAACTCTACAGATCCCGATGGCTTTATGTCGATTGAATTTCCTCCAAAAAGAGTTTCAAATAATTTTGAATTTACATAATAACGTGGTAATAAATTTCTTTGTGCTTCTTCTGCACCTAGTTTTTTTCCATCAAGAGCGCTTAATTTTTCTTGATAATATTTTCGCATTTCCTCTTTTAAAATCAATTCCTCATATTGAAGTGGCGTAAGAATAATAGGATAATTGATGTTAAAGCCTTCAAAAGTACTGGTGTAAATATATCTATCGCTTATTGGGTCGTAGGTATAGGCGTCTAAAATACTATTTGGATTATTAATATCAATATTACCTTGACTGTATCCTTTAACAATACTGTCGTTTTCTGTAACTTGAGAAAATGAAAAACCCATAACTAATACCATGAATAATGATGATATTAATTTTAAAGTCTTATTTTGTAAGTTATTTTTTTTTCAATTATTTATAAATTTTTTAATGCTAGCTTAATAATACTTTCGACGTTTGCGCTTGAATTATCATTAATTATTTTATCTATTACTTTTTCAGCAGATTTTCTATTAAATCCTAAAACTTCTAAAGCAGATAACGCTTCTTCTTTATTTGTATTGTAATTAGTTGACAAAACTTCATCTAAAGCATATATTTTTAATACTTTATCTTTTAAATCTAAAATAACTCTTTGAGCTGTTTTTATTCCAATGCCTTTAATAGATTGTACTGTAGCAAGATCGTTTGAGGCTATTGCTTGAATTATATGAGACGGAGAAAGAGAAGACAGCATTGTTCTAGCGATACTTGCTCCAATGCCAGAAACTGAAATCAATAATTTGAAAAGTTCTCTTTCTTGCTTTTCTACAAAACCAAACAGGCTGTGTGAATCTTCTTTAACTTGTAAAAAAGTGTACAATTTTAAATGATCTGATTCTGGCAGTAATGAATAAGTATGCAACGAAATGTTAATATAATACCCTACGCCATTGCAATCAATTACAACTTCTGTGGGTGTTTTTTCTACTAATTTTCCTTGAATATGTGTTATCATTATTGTGAATAAAATTATTAGTTTATTTTTGTTTTTTTTATTCTTTTTGCTTTTTCTTGAGCGTCTACTACTGACACAGCCGCCATGTTTACCATTTCTTCAACACTTGCTCCTAATTGAAAAATGTGCACCGGCTTATCTAGTCCCATCATAATTGGCCCAATAGAATCTAATTTATTTAGTTCCTTAAGCATTTTATATGTAATATTTGCAGCATCTAAATTTGGGTAAATTAACGTATTTACTTTTTTATTAACTAATTTAGAAAAAGGGAATTTACTTTTTAACAATTCTGAATTTAATGCAAAATCGGTTTGAATTTCTCCATCAACTATTAAGTCTGGATAATATTTGTGAAGATACGCAACTGCTTCTCTAATTTTTTTAGAACTTTCATTATTAGATGAGCCAAAGTTAGAGAATGAAACCATTGCAATTACAGGTTCCATACCAAACAATCTAACTGTTTTTGCAGTCATTAAGGCAATTTTAGCTAAATCTTGGGCTGTAGGGTTTACATTTATAGCTGTATCAGATAAAAAAATTGGCCCACGAGCAGTCATCATCATATTTGTGGTAGCAATTTTAGAAACTCCAGCTCCCATTTCTATAAGTTCCATAATGGGTTTTACCACAGAAGGGTAACTTCTAGAATAACCTGTAACTAAAGAATCTGCTTCTCCATGATTAACCATCATTGCTGCAAAATAATTGCGCTCTCTCATCCATTTTTCTGCATCAAAAAGAGTTAATCCCTTACGTTTACGAGTTTCCCAAAATGAATTTGCATATTTTTTTCTTCTTAAATCTTCTTCTTTCGTTTTTGGATCAATAATGGCTACATCTGCTTCAAAACCTATTTCCAACATTAATTCTTGAATGATTTCTTTATTTCCAAGTAAAATTGGAGTTCCAATACCTTCCTCAAGTACAATTTGTGCCGCTTTTAAAACGTCTAAATGATCTGCTTCAGCAAATATAATTCGTTTTGGATCTGTTTTTGCTCTATTGATTAATAACCGAATCATTTTATTATCTGAACCTAAACGTTCTAATAATTCTTCTTCGTATTTTTCCCAATCCGTTATTGCTATCTGAGCAACGCCAGAATCCATTGCTGCTTTTGCAACAGCTGGAGCTACAATTGTAATTAATCTTGGGTCAAAAGGTTTAGGGATGATATAATCTCTTCCAAAATTTAATTTAGTTTCTCCATATGCAATGTTTACTTGCTCTGGAACGGGCGTTTTTGCTAGTTCTGCTAAAGCTTTAACAGCAGCCATTTTCATAGCCTCGTTAATTTTTGTGGCTCTAACATCTAAAGCTCCTCTAAAAATATAAGGAAATCCTAAAACATTGTTAACTTGATTAGGATGATCTGAACGACCTGTTGCCATTATAATGTCTTTTCTGGCATTAATTGCTACATTATAATCAATTTCTGGTATTGGATTTGCCATTGCAAAAACAATTGGATTATTGTTCATGGTTAGCAACATGTCTGCAGAGAGAATATTACCTGCAGATAGGCCTAAAAACAAATCTGCATTTACTAATGCTTGTGCTAATGTAGTTCCTTTTTTACCCGAAGTGTATTTTTTTTGTAAGGTTGACAAGTCTGTTCTATCGGGAGACAAAACTCCTTCTTTATCAAACATGGTGATATTGGACGTATTTACACCTAACAAGACATATAAATTGGCACACGCTAAGGCAGCTGAACCAGCACCTGAAATTACAATTTTTATTTTATTTATTTCTTTTTCAGCTATTTCGAGAGCATTAAGTAATGCTGCTGATGAAATAATAGCAGTACCATGTTGGTCGTCATGCATTACCGGAATATTCAATTCTTCTACCAAACGTCTTTCAATTTCAAAAGACTCTGGAGCTTTTATATCCTCTAAATTGATTCCTCCAAAAGTAGGAGCAATGTTTTTTACGGTTGCTATAAATTCTTCAATATTTTTTGTATCTACCTCTATATCAAATACATCTATGTCTGCAAATATTTTAAACAACAATGCTTTACCTTCCATTACTGGTTTTGAAGCTTCTGGACCAATGTCGCCAAGGCCTAAAACAGCTGTTCCATTTGTAATTACTGCTACTAGATTTCCTTTAGCTGTATATTTGTATACATTATTTACATCTTTTACAATTTCCAAACAAGGTTCGGCAACACCTGGTGAATAGGCTAACGAAAGATCGCGTTGTGTGGCATATTTTTTTGTAGGTACAACCTGTATTTTTCCAGGAGTTGGTTTTGCATGATATAATAAAGCTTCTCTACGTTTTGTGTCTTTGTGCATATAATAGTTTATACATGAACTTACAAAGTTAAAATAAGGATTGAAAGAAAAAAATTTTAACGCTGTTCTTTTGAGATTTTTATATAATAAAAACCTTATCTAACTAAGGCAAAATGACCTTTTACAATTTTTCCGTTTTGAAGCTCAACAGTGTACCAATAATCATCGGCCGGGAGCTTATAACCATTAAAGTATCCGTTCCAGCCGCTGCCTATTGGATTAATTTGACTCAGCAACTTTCCGTATCTGTCAAAGATTCTGATAACAATTTCACTGTTAAGCTCTGAATCTACATTTGTAATGTTCCAAAAATCATTATAACCATCTCCGTTAGGCGAAAAAAACTTTGGCAATCCTAAAACATTAATAGACCTAATAGAGGTTTCACAATTATATAAATCTTTTACATAAACCGTATAAAAGCCAGCAATAACATTTAAAAAAATATTAGACTCTTGAAACGTAACATTATCTAAACTATAAACGTAATTCCCTATACCCGAAACAATTATACTAATTGTATTGTTATCTGATAAATCAAAAATTTCTATGTTTTCTATTGCAGCACTGTTGGATTCAATGACCACATTAGTTCTTGTTTGTTCGCAACCGTCCGAATTTGTAACACTTACCGAATAATTTCCTGCAGTATTTACTTGAAGACTATAAGATATAGCACCTATTATTTGATTTTCATTTAAAAACCATTGATATGTATGATTATTAATCTGATTTATATCTACGAGTCCCGCATTTAAAGTTACATAATAAGAAGGCGAGTTTGTGCAAACAAACTCTGGTTCTGCTTGTAAAACAATATCTGGTTTCGAAAGTACTTTAAATGGAATTATAGCTGTTGAAAAACAATTAAAATCATTTGCTCTTTTAATTTTTACTGTAACATTCTGTGTTGATGTAGTAAAAGGGTTTGGCAATGGACTTAAAGCATCATTATTTTCATCATAGTATTCAACAATCATATTGGTTTGTCCTCCTAAAATAGTTGCTTGAAATGTTGATGTATCAAAAGATGCAAATTCTAACTGTTGTTGTGGATCATTTTGATTACATAAAGTGGTTAAACTTGCCGGAACAGAAAAAAATTGTGGTTTGTTGTTTATAATAAAATCAATTGTTGTTGTAAATGTGCAAAAATTACCTGTATTACTTACAAGCATAACATTTATTGTTTGTGCCGTTGTTATAAAAGGATTAGGCATAGGACTAGGTAAAGCATTGTTGTTTTCATCGGTAAATGAGAGATTAAAGCCTGTTAATCCATTTAATAAGTCGGCCTCTAATGTTGAGGTGTCAAAAGCATAAACTCCATCATCTGTATCATCACAAGCCCTTAATACTAGTGGTTGAACGCTATTAAATACAACTTGTATAGGTTTTGTTATATAACAAGAAGAGCTTGTGTTATTAATTCTAGCATAATATATTCCTTGAGAAATACTGGTAACACCAAGTAGTTCATTTATATTAAATGAAGCATCTTGATCGTTTTCAAAATAAGACAAAGTATATCCCATAATCGAACCCAAGTAAGGTGTTGTTAATGTTGAAAAGTCAAATGGCTCACTATTATCTGCTGCTTGATCGCATAAAACAACATCATTAAAGTCATTGAAATTTTGAGTAGAAAAAGGGTTAGAAATAATAGCTGTTCCAGACCATGATAATGTAAAAGGAGAGCTTCCCATGGGCCTATCTATAACAATAAAATAACTTTCTCCTACTAAAGTGCTTAATTCTTTTACAAAGCTATCTCCGCTTGGTCCTGGTCCTTCTTGAGTATCCGTTGAACTGGCATTTAAACCTGTATGGTTATTTGTTTGCCCAGAGGCTTGCGGATTAGTTGTGGAACATCTAATAGGTGTCCCTAGATTAGTGCAATCAGAATTAGGCCCAAAAATCCAAAAATCATAATCTTCTACAATATTACTACTATTAGGAATCAGTGTAAATCCTAATGTTCCTGCTTGTTCAATTGTTACACGTAACCATAATGAGTTAGATTCAACAGAGGCACATGACGGAGGCACAATTTCTTGTGTACCCGCTCCAGAAACATCATATGAAATGCTTAGATTATCACATACCTGAATATAATTTACACAATCATTAGGCAGGTTCTGTGAACACAGCATTGAGCTTGAAAACAAAAGTAAATAACGCAGTAATTTAAACATTTTTATTATTTATTAAATTCCTCTTATTTAATTCTCCTTTTAAATTCTAAAACAGCTTCAAAAGGTTTTAATGTAATGAGTGGGTTTATTTGAATTGGTGCTTTCTTGTCTACAATTGAATATTTTTCTACTAATGACGTTATGGCCATAATCATTTCATACATGGCAAAATTATTACCAATACACATTCTAGGACCAGCTCCAAAGGGATAGTAATGATTGGTATGTTTTATGGCATTTTCTTTAGAGAATCGTTCAGGTACAAACTCATTTGGGTTTGTCCAAAAATCTTTATGCCTGTGAATTTCATATACCGAAAACAAGAGGTTAGATCCTTTTGGAAGAATCATGCCTTCAAACTCATCTTCTTCTATATTTACTCTGTCTATAAAATAAGCTGGTGGATACAAACGCATCGTTTCTTCTATAACTTGCTTGGTATAAGTACAGTTTTTAAGCAAATACATTAAATCATTGGATTCTTTTTTTACTTTTTCAATTTCATCAGCAATTTTTTGTTGTGCGTTTTGGTTTCTAGCTAAAAGTTCCACACAAAATGTTAGTGCGTTTGATGTGGTTTCATGCCCTGCAGCAAATAGTATTAAAATTTCATCTACCAATTGATCTTCGTTCATGCTGCTGCCATCATCATAACGAGCATCTAAAAGCATATCTAATAAATCATCATGTCTTTTGTGGCTTTGCTTTCTATTATTAACTAATCGTTTTAAAATGGTTCTTGATTGCTGGGTTAGGTCTAAGAATTTTTGAGTTTTTCCCGATAAATTAAACCACCAAACTAAAAAAGGCTGCCGTAATTCTTGAACCAAATTTTGCTGCGTTGCCTCTGTAGTGTGCTGCAAAGCGTTTACATCTTCTAAACTAATTTCTATATTAAAAATAGATTTCACTACTGTTTGAAAAGCTAAGTCATTAAAGACCGGAAAAATGTCCGAAGGCTTGTCAATTGTTATGTTTTGCAACTCAAGTTCAATTGTTTTATGAATAGTTTCTAACAAAAGATTTAACTGACTTTTATGAAAAGCCGGTTGAATTAGTTTGCGCTGTTTTTGCCAATGTTTTCCTTCAGAAGTTAGCAAACCTTTGCCCACGTATTTGGCTAAATCTTTTGTTTGGATATATGATTTAGTGTAATTTTTTTGATTTTTTTGAAGTGCATGTTGCAATAGTCCTGCATTTCTACAAAATAGAACTGATTTACCAAAGCCGATATTTAACCTAAAAATATTACCTAAGTTTTCAAAATTTTTAGCATGAAAAGGCAAGGGGTTTTTTAAAATATTTTGAGCGTGTTTTAAAAATTTTAAAAAAGAAACCTCTGGTATTTTAACGGATGAATTCATAATGAACAAAATAATCAATATATTATGTTAAGCTAAAACAAACCTCCTTGAATATTAGCTTTAATTTTACCTAAATGCTTGTAAGCTTTATCTGTCACTTCTCTACCTCTTGG
>NZ_CAWUTS010000039.1:0-4334 GCF_963925415.1 uncultured Flavobacterium sp.
TAATGTTTAGATGCTATTATCAATATATTTAATGAACATTAAGAAAAACAGTAAATGTTAAATTAATGTGAAATCCATTAATTAAGTTTTGTTTTATAGTTTTTAACTTTTTTATAAAAAGTAAAACCTCGGTAATCAGCCGAGGTTTTAAATATCAATCAAAAATATGTTACTCTGGTTCTGTTGCTCCAACATTTAACAAACACTCTGAGATATTTGTTATGAATAGTGATGGAACAAATGTTACTCAGTTAACCAATAACTCAAATAGTGGTGTAAACGGAACAACAACTGAACAGCCCACTTTTTCAAACAGTAATGAAATTTATTATGTTTCAAATGCATCAGGAATAAGTCAAATATATAAGATGAATAATGATGGTACAAACAAAACTCAATTAACTACAACTTCAACAGACAAGTTTAACCCGATTGTAATTGAATATATAACAGAAGGGTTTACAAAATATCTGAAAAGGAACAGTATTTTAAATTAGCTGCATAGTTTTAAACTAAATAGGAGAATCATTTAATGGTTCTCCTATTTTATGACACATTATCGCCATTTGATTACAATATTTTTGCCATATAATATATTTATGCCACATTGAAGGTTCATTATAAATGCCCTTTTGCTGTTGATGATATTAAATCCTTTTAAAAATAAATTAAAGAACTAAAAAACGTGGCTTTATGGCTGATTATGGCTGTTTATATGGCATTTATAAGTTACTGAAAACAAGTGTTTTATAATTGTTTTGCCACAATGCCATATAATAGTTTATAACTAAATTATATAAAAACATATAGATATATATCTAATATTAGATAACAACAGTATAGGGAGGTTAAATTGGATAACATAGTGGCAAGAGTGGCAATTGTAATTATAATAGTATAGAAATTATATTTAAACTCTTTGATAAGAATAGAATTGTATTGAATATAATCTTAAATAAGTGTGATTTTAATTAACTTTACAAACAAGAGATTTATTTGTAGGTAAACTATAAAAAGGGTTGTTTTTATCTTGCGTAGCCCTCTAAAAAGAAAAAACCTCATAAACGCAGTGTTTATAAGGTTTTCTAAAAATTGCATTTAAATAAGCGTGGTCTAACCTCTTTCTCCGCCAGCTGAAAAGCAAATTGAATTAAAACCCTTTAAATCGTATGATTTAAAGGGTTTTTTCGTTTTTACAACCTTCAAAACATTCATTAATCCACTTACATAAAGTCGTTCGTTTCCTGTCATTCCTTCAATTCCGACAACGCTATTTGCTTTTTCGTAGATTTCTTCTTTGGTCATTTTTCTAATTGGTGGCAACGGTTCGTGTATGGTTTGTTGCGATAGTCTCGCAACTAATTTAGTAAGAATAAACCGAACCCTCGGGAAATCCGTAGGATTTTCCGAGTACACACAAACCCAAGCAATAAATTATACACATCTTAATGTAAATCGTCAGCAAAAAGTGTACTGATTTAGTTAATAATTCAAAGTTACATTTTTTTGTATATATTTATTAAAAGACTCTGCTCCTCCAAACATTACTGACATATCCGTCACATTACTCACATTTCAAGCACTGTAAATCGTCAGCAAAAAGTGTACTATAGTACACTTTTTGCTGACGATTTACAAAAGTAAGTTGGGTAACTAATATATTAAGTGAATTTTAGTTTTATTATTCCAACCAGATTGGTTATTAGATATCGCATCCAAAAATTGGAAAATCAATCAAAATGACCGTATGGGTTTACTTTTGGCTTGTTGTCAAAACTGTCTTGTCCTGAAATAACGATATACAAAAAGTGTCCAAACGGAAAACCCTAAAAAAAAGCGCTATGTAAAGCGTAGGGAAAAACTATGTTGGTTAATAAAATAGAAATCATTTTATTAAATTTCTTTTGAAGTTAATAATGTGCACGGATTGCAAATGCGCACTATCGGGTTATTGAAAAAAAGTACATTTATTAATCATTTATGTGTATATTTGTTTTTTAAATAAACAGAGCTGTTAAAATGCTAAAGAGTAGATAAAATAACACTTTATATTACAATATTTATATATTCTTAACCCTAAAACAATGAAAAAAGCACTTTTTAAAATAGCGTTTGACTAATTATTTAAAATGCAAACTTAAAATTTGTTTAGAGAATTTAAACAATAAAAACACTATGAACTAATTGTTTTATTTTGATCAAATATGCGACATTGGTTTTGTGTTGTCTAAATAATAATGGGAATTGGTATATAAATATTATAATCTAAATTGTTTTATAATAAAAGGCTATTTTGATGTTCTAAAGCTGTTTATGTTTTCAATGTTATGCCATTGACTATTAAAAAATAGGGTCATCATTAAAGATGTAAACTACAAAAAAGGTTAGCTAAACGTTATAAAGGTTTTTAATATGGAAATAATTCATGTACTAGTAACTTAAAAATAATATTAATGATAAAACACTCATTGTAAGAATTTATTTATATTTACAGAGTAATGTCTCATTTTTTTTTAAAACAATCAATTAAGCTATAAGATATGGAGGTTAAAACAAAAATTATTAGGGAAACATTTTTTAAAAATACAAGAATTCAAAAATTACTGTTTTTTACTATAGCTATTTTTGTATGGAGCTCGATTAGCTCATATTCTAACATTGTAAAAAACAATAAACTTTATTTACCCAGCGTTTTAATTCAAGTAAGTTTTTCCACTAATCCAGTTGCTGTTAATAACACCATAACAATTTGTTCAGGAGAAACCATAACCTACACAGATGCATCAACTAATGTTGGTGTAGATCCAACTTATTTATGGACTTTTGATGGCGGAAGTATAGCTTCTTCTGATTTGTTAGGCCCACACACTATTACCTATAACACTGCTGGAAGTTTTACAACAACATTAACAATTAATGGTTCGAGTAGTAGTGTCGATGTGGTGGTGCAAAATTCACCTAATCCAAACTTTATTTTACTGTCAGGAAGTTGGGGAACTACTACTTTTAATAATTCAACATACTATAGTCGTTGTAATATAACCGGAAATGGCACTACAAATTTTTTGTTTTCTACAGACACTTCTAATACAAATCAAAATTCTCAACATACTATTAATTGGGGAGATGGTTCAGCGTTGACAGTTTTTACAGGAATAAATATATCTGGAGATTCGCACGCCTATCCAACAGGTTTATATACCATTGTATATAACGTAACCTTAGAAAATGGATGTAGTAAAACTAAAACATTTAATGTATTTATTGGTGCAAGCCCTAGTGCATCATTAGGAACAGCAGGTACTCCCGTATTATGCGACCCTAGTAGTGTTGTTTTTAACATTATTGCTGGCGCTCAAAATACAAGCGGAACCATATACACTTTTCAAGTAAATGATAACTCAGCAATTCAAACATTTACTCATGAACAACTAATAAGTCAAGGCGGAATTTTTAATACTACTTTAAATCAATGGATTTTTCAAATTACTCATAACTTTAATAATAATTCTTGTAATTCAGATTCAAATATAAACGGGCAAATTTACTATAATTCTTTTCAAGCTTCAATAACAGTATCCAATCCTTGTGGTACGACCTCCAATTCTAATGGTCCCTATTACATTGAAACAGGGCCTGAAGCAATTATTACTTCTAATCCATCAAGTAATTCTGTTTGTGTAAATACTTCAATAATTTTTACAGACACTTCTATTAACGGAGCTAATATTTCATCTCAAGGGCCTGGTGTAGATTTTAATTGTAACTCGACTTATAAAAAATATTGGACTATTGATGGACCTAGCGGTATAATTCCGGCTGCAATATCAGGTGTAATTTCAAGCAATACTTTTGTCAATGTTATAGGTAATTTAGGTTTTAATTTTGGATTGCCAGATAGTCCAATTGATTGGACAGATTCGGCTACAAATACATTAAATATTACATTTTTACTGCCAGGAACATATACCATTACACTTTTTACAGGTTATAATGATTGCGGTATAACTTCTGAATCACAAACCATTTGTGTTAATCCAGAGGTCGTTGCAGATTTTACATTAAGTTCAACAACAGGTTGTGCACCAACTACCATACAAACAGATAATTTATCTAGCCTGCCAGGATGTTCAAATATTAATTTATACAACTGGCAAGTACTATTTTCAAATCCTGAAAATTGTCCAAGTGCAATAAATTTAGGTTGGAGTTTTACATCTGGTAATGCAACAGCATTTGAACCAGAAATTACATTTACAAGCCCAGGTGTATATACTATACAATTAACTACTACATTACAAAACGCAGTAGCTGGAGCTTTATGCCAACCCGAT
>NZ_CAWUTS010000040.1:0-25379 GCF_963925415.1 uncultured Flavobacterium sp.
CCAGCGACTTCTTTTAAAACATATACTTTTTTAGATTCAGGATGAAAATAGGTTCTTTTCCATTGATTTTCATTTAAGTTATGCAGTAACAAAATCCATTTATGATGTAACCCTTTTAATATCAAAAGTGAATGAGAAATATCATCATCATTTCCATCAATTAATTCAGCCCAAAGATCTTCTTTATAAGGTTTAATGTTTGGATTTTCTTCTGTTAAAGCAAGCTTAAAACGAATAAAAGCATTAGAATGACTATCAGCACAATGATGAATAACCTGTTTAATATTCCAACCTTTTGGTCTGTAATTTAATTTTAATTCTTCTATAGAAAGTTTATCTACAACTTCCATAATTTGATTGGGAAATTGTTGAATATCAGAAATCCAACTACTCAAAACCGTAGTTGATATTGTTTCTGGACATTGAAATTGACCTATTGGATATTTAAGTTGTTCTAAATTCAATTGTTATTTATTAAAATTAAAAACCATTTCTTCTTTGGAATCTTCAAAATACGCATACAAATTTACTTCGTTTTCTGAAACATATTCAAAAGTAAAATTGTCAAAATACATTCTGTTAGCTTCTTTTTTAATGAATCTAAAATCTTCCGATTGGTCTTTTTCTTCCCAACCTTTTAAATTGGCATCAAAATGTTTTATTTGATATAAAAGTGTTCCGTCTTTTTCTATAATATGACCCAATTCGTAAAAAACTATTTTTTCTTTAACAACAAGTTTAAAGTTAAACACCATAGATTCACCAAAAGGTTTGCTCCAGTTTTCTTTATATATTCCGTTAAAGGCTTCGCCTTTCCAGTTGCCTTCTAGCCATTTTATGTTTTGTAAAGTAGTTTTTTCGGAGCCTTTGTCATTGTTATAATGTAAGGTGTTTTGGGCAAAACTTATTGCCGAAAAGGTTAAACATAAAATTAGTTTTTTCATGATTTTTTTGATTTTTACACCTCAAAGGTTTTGAAAACTTTTGAGTGAGTTTTACAATTAAATAGTAACTTTTACGAGGGTTTGCGTTAGGGGTTGAAGCGGCATCCTTTTTTTGTAAAAAAAAGATATAGCGGTAGACCCTACCCAAAGGGGAACGCCCAAATTATTTCATTTTTTTTAGTTGGTATAAATCGTCTCTTCTATCTTTCATGGTATTAACGCTTCCGTGTTCGTGTAATTCTTTTAATAAGTTTATATCTACATCTACAATCAATGTCATTTCGGTATTTGGCGTAGCTTCTGCTTTTATTCCGTTACTAGGAAAAGCAAAGTCAGAGGGGGTAAAAACGGCCGCTTGAGCGTATTGAATGTCCATGTTGTTTACTTTTGGCAAGTTTCCAACACAACCTGCAATGGCTACATAACACTCGTTTTCAATAGCTCTTGCTTGCGCACAATGTTTAACTCGGGTATATCCATTTTGGGTATCGGTTAAGAAAGGTACAAATAAAATGTTCATGCCTTCATCTGCCATAAGTCTTGATAATTCTGGAAACTCAACATCATAGCAAATTATGATTCCTACTTTTCCACAATCGGTATCAAAAGTTTGAATAGTATCTCCTCCTGTAATTCCCCAATGAAAAATTTCGTTGGGCGTGATGTGAATTTTGCGATACATTTCGTTCGTACCGTCTCGTTTACACAAGAAACCAACATTATAAACACTGCCATTTTCTATATATGGCATGCTACCTGTGATGATGTTGATGTTATAAGAGATGGCAAATTCTTGAAATTTTAAACGAACAGCTTCGGTATTTTGAGCAAGTTCGCGTATCGCTTCAGCTTCTGATAAATGATTGTAATCAGCCATTAAAGGTGCTGTAAAAAACTCTGGAAACAAGGCAAAATCACTTCCATAGCCAGAAACGGCATCAATAAAAAATTCGGCTTGTTCAAACAATGCATCCAAATTTGCTAATGAGCGCATTTGCCATTGTATAAGCCCCAATCGTACAACACTTTTTTCGGTGTTAATTAGTTTAGGACTATCGTCATAGTATATGTTATTCCATTCTAATAAAACGGCGAACTCTTGCGACTCTGTATCGCCTTCTAAATAATTTTTTAAAACCCGAATTTCATGAAAATCGTTACTCAACTGAAATGATAACACAGGGTCATAAATTTCTTTTTTCTTTACTTTTTCAATATAAATCTTTGGGGTAATTTCTTTTTTAAATTTTCCGTAATTTGGAATTCTTCCTGCAAAAATGATCGATTTTAAGTTTAATTGTTCACATAATTCTTTTCGAACATCATATAACCGTCTGCCTAATCTTAGGCCACGATATTTTGGATTGATAAAAACATCTATTCCATAGATAACTTCTCCCTTAGGATTGTGTGTAGAGAAGGTAAAATTACCCGTAATATCTTTATAGGTTTTTGTTTTAAACGCAAACCCCTCTGTAACCAAAATGGATAACGCAGATCCTACAACAACACCATCGACAACAATAACCAACTGTCCTTCTGGAAATTTTTCTAATAAAAGTTCAATTTGATTTTCTTTCCAAAAAGACTCTTCCATTTCTGGATACGATTCAATCATCGATTTTTTTAATTCTTTGTAGTCTTCAATCTGTAAGTTTCGTAATTCGATTGATTTGATGTTTGCAGGCATATGGATTAATTTTTAGCAAAAATAAAACAAATAATATACAATTACAAACGATTACAAACACTTACAATCGAAAGTAAACAGATAAATACCGAATAAATGTATAAACCAGTTTAATCTTTGCAGTGTCGAAATGAAAGAACAATTAGTAATCCGTGTTCAGACGCAAGTGTTCAGTTAATAATTTGCTTTTAATTAAAAATAATTTGCGAATGCACAGTTAAGCAACTTTCAAAAGACAAAAAAACAATTTATTATAAACCATTTAAATTTTTACACGCCATGAATGCATTAAGAAACAAAGTACAGTTAATTGGTCACGTAGGACAAGAACCAGAAATTAAAACGTTTGAAGGAGGAAAAAAATTAGCAAACCTTACGCTAGCTACAAACGAAAGTTACACCAACGCCAAAGGAGAAAAAGTGGAACAAACAGAATGGCATCGTTTAACAGCATGGGGAAAAACAGCTGATTTAATTGAAAGCTATGTAACCAAAGGGAAAGAAATTGCTATTGAAGGAAAACTAACTCATAGAAGTTATGATGACAAAGATGGTGTAAAACGCTTTATTACTGAAGTTGTAATTAGTGAATTGCTTTTATTAGGAAAGTAATTTTATACTTAGAACTTAAGAAAAACCGACTTTAACGAGTCGGTTTTTTTATTTTAAAATAGCTAAAACCTCATTAACATTTGAAAGTTCCAAAAAGTTTTCGTGTTCAATTTCAAAATCAATTTTTTCATATTCCCAAGTCGTGTGATAAGGAATGTGAATGCCAAAACCACCTAAATTTAGAATAGGTAAGACATCAGATTTTAAAGAATTTCCAATCATTAAAAAATCTTCAGCTTTGCATTCTAAACGCCCAAACATTTTGGTATAATCTAATTCGGTTTTATCACTTAATACTTCAATATGATGAAAAAAATGACCAATTTTAGAATCATGTAGTTTTCTGTGTTGGTCTTTTAAATCCCCTTTTGTAGCAACAACCAATTTGTATTTGCCATGAAGTTCTGTTAAAACCTCTTTAACATTAGGTAATAATTCTACTGGTTTTTGTAATAAATCTTTACCAATTGCAATAATTTTTTCAATGCCTTTTCCAGAAACTTGATGATTGGTTAATTGCAAAGCAACTTCAATCATGGAAAGTGTTAAAGCTTTTATTCCGAAACCATATAAAGGCAAATTCTTAACTTGATGATTCAATATCAAACCCAAAATCTCTTGATTAGAAGCAAAATCCTGAAATAATTGGCAAAATCGTTCTTGGGCTTCATCAAAATAGGGTTCGTTGTGCCAAAGGGTGTCGTCTGCATCGAAAGCTATTATTTTTGGGTTCATTTTAAAATTAAATTTGCAGAAAAAGTTATTCTTTAATAAATTTTCTGCTTATTTTTTCTGTATCATTTGAAATTACAGCTATATAAAGCCCACTATTTAAGTCAGAAACATTTATATTTTCGACAGCTTCATTATTTTTTTTGACATATCTTCCTGTGATATCATAAATAGAAACTGAAAAATTATCTTTTAAAGATGCTGTGATTTCAAAATACAATGTGTTTTTTACTGGATTAGGATATATTTTAAATAAATCATTTGAATCAAAATTAGTATTGGTCAAATTTTGTAGATAAGTAAGGGCGTTATTAGCATTAACTCTTCCAGCACCATAATATTGATCCCATCCAATAGTGTCTTCTAAAGGATTTCCTACTTGGTCTTCAGCCGTGTTTCTTAAAATAGTTCTAATTTCTTCTACTGTTAAATTTGGATTAACGGAAAGCATTAAGCTAACAACTCCAGCAACAAGAGGAGTTGCTTGTGATGTCCCTCCCCAGTATGACCCATAAGATGTGTCTGAAGTATAAGATAGCCCATACATGTAATTTCCTGGAGCAACAACATCAATATGATTTCCATAATTACTTCCGCTTGTTGCACTCCAAAAAAACGGGGAAGTTCGATTATCATTTGGATTAGTAGAACCAACGGCAATAGAATTAGCAAAAGCAGCAGGATAGTAGGAAACGCCATTGTTAAAATTCATCATACAAGCAATTACAGGGATGTTTTGATTATATGCTTGATTTATAACATTTAGATAAGCAGTAGAAAAACCAGAACTGCCAATGGAGATACTAATTAAATCTACATTTCTATTTATTGCATAGTATATTGAAGCTATAATATTTGAATTTAAACCAGAATTATTATTGTCCAAAACTTTTAGAGGTAATAACTTACAATTCCAATCTACACCTGCATATCCTATATTGTTATTTCCATTTGCCATAGCAATACCACTAACATTAGTACCGTGACCATGATCATCTGTAGGGTTATTATCATTATTAACAAAATCCCAACCTGTTAAATCATCTACATATCCATTGTTGTCAGAATCTGTTCCGTTTAATGTTTCGGCAGTATTTGAATAAAGCCTACCAGAAAATTCGGGATGACTCATTCTTATTCCAGAATCTATAACTGCCATTTTAATATTAGAACTTCCGGTTGTTATATCCCATGCTTCTATCATATCAACGTCTGCGTCCAAAACGGAAGGGCTTAATGAAAAAGAGCCATCATTATGCAAGCCCCATTGTCTAAAGAAATATTGGTCATTCGGAATCAAAAATATTGTTTTTTTGTTTTCAATAATTTCTATATTTTGTTCCCTTTTTTCTCCTGAACCTGTTGCTAAATAATCGGGTTCTACATATTCAAATAAATCAGAGTTTTTAAGTTTTTCTATTATTAATTCAACAGGAATTGCTTCGCTAAAAATTATTACCAAAGGCCTCCCATTTAACGCATTAGTTTTAGAAATATCAAGAGATTTTATTTTATTAATCGAATAATCATTAAATAAAAAATTTAATTCTTCAATTTCATTTAGACTTGTAATAGGTTTATTATTGTCATTCTTTAAACTTAAAATAATTCTATTGTTTGCAAATAAATCATTTTGTGCTTTTATACCAAGAGAAAACATTATTGCAATAAAAAGTAAAGATTTTTTCATAATAAAGATTTTTAAATTCAATTGTAAATATAAAGATTTTTTTTTAAGAAATTAAAGCGCCATTTATAACACCATCTGCATCCGGATTTACAAAAACCAACTTGCCTTCTGTATTGTTGGTCATTAAGATCATTCCAGCGCTTTCAACACCACGCAGTGCTCTTGGAGCAAGATTTACTAAAACAGTTACTCGCTTACCAATAACTTCTTCTGGAGAAAAATGTTCTGCAATTCCAGAAACTATTGTTCTTACATCAATTCCAGTGTCGACTTTCAAAACTAATAATTTTGTAGCTTTTGGCATTTTTTCAGCCTCAAGAATGGTTCCAACTCTGATGTCTAATTTAGAAAAATCATCAAAAGTTGAAACTTCTTTTTGTGGTTCTGTTTTTGCATTTTCCATTTCATTTGCTTTTTTAGTTGCTAGTAGTTTATCAATCTGTTTTTGAACTTCTTCGTCTTCTATTTTAGAGAAAAGCAATTCTGCGACACCAATTTTATTTCCTGAGGGTAACAAATTTGATTTTGTTGAAACATCATTCCAAGCCAATTTACATTGCAGCATGTTTTCTAGTTTCGTTGCTGTAAAAGGTAAGAAAGGTTGAGCCAAAACACTTAATGCGGCCGCTATTTGTAGAGCAACATACATTTGGGTTTGTACTCTTTCAGGATTTTCTTTTACTGTTTTCCAAGGTTCTTCATCGGCTAAATACTTATTACCTAAACGGGCAACATTCATCATTTCACCTAAAGCTTCTCTGAAACGATAGCGTTCAATTGAGTTCGAAATCACATCGGGATAGGCTTTTAATTCTGTAAGGGTTGCTTCATCAAATGCTGTTAATTTATTTGGATTTGGTACAAATCCATCATAATATTTATGAGTTAAAACCATTACTCTATTGATGAAATTTCCAAAAACAGCTACTAATTCATTGTTATTTCTTGCTTGAAAATCTTTCCAAGTAAAATCATTATCTTTTGTTTCAGGAGCGTTTGATGTTAAGGCATAACGCAAAACATCTTGTTGGTTTGGAAAATCTTGTAAATATTCGTGCAACCAAACAGCCCAGTTTTTAGAAGTAGAAAGTTTATTCCCTTCTAGATTTAAAAATTCATTTGCAGGCACATTATCAGGCAAAATATAACTTCCTTCTGCTTTTAACATGGCAGGAAAAATAATACAATGAAAAACAATATTATCTTTTCCTATAAAATGTACTAATTTAGTATCTGCATTTTTCCAATAGGGTTCCCAATCTTTTCCTTCACGAGCAGCCCATTCTTTAGTTGATGAAATGTAACCAATAGGAGCATCAAACCATACGTATAATTTTTTTCCTTCTGCTCCTTCAACAGGAACATCAATTCCCCAATCTAAATCGCGGGTTACGGCTCTTGGTTTTAAGCCATCATCTAGCCACGATTTTACCTGACCCAAAACATTTGTTTTCCAGTCTTTTGCATGGTCTTGTAAAATCCATTTTTCTAAAAAATCTTGGTATCTATCTAAGGGTAAAAACCAATGTTTTGTCGATTTCATAACAGGAACATCTCCTGTTATGGTTGATTTAGGATTTATTAAATCGGTTGCATTTAATGTAGCACCACATCTTTCGCATTGATGACCATATGCTTCTGGATTATCACATTTAGGGCAAGTTCCTGTTACAAATCGATCGGCCAAAAACTGATCTGCTTTTGCATCGTATAGTTGCTCGGTTATTTCTTCTATAAAATCACCATTTTTATGCAAAGTTTTAAAAAACTCTTGAGCCGTATCGTGATGAATTTTTGCCGAAGTTCGAGAATAATTATCAAATGAAATTCCAAAATCGATAAACGATTGACGAATGATTCCATCATATTTGTCGATTACCTCTTGTGGAGTAATACCTTCTTTTTTGGCTTTCATCGAAATGGCTACACCATGTTCATCGCTTCCGCAAATAAACAAGACATCTTTTCCTTGCAGACGCAAATAGCGCGAATAAATATCGGAGGGGACATAAACGCCAGCTAAATGCCCAATGTGTATGGGCCCGTTAGTATATGGCAAAGCTGCAGTTACTGTATATTTTTTAGGATTTGGGATCATTATATATTTATTTAGATGCTGAAAATAATTCAGAATAGCCACAAAAATAATTCTTTAAGCACGAATTATCGAATATTATTTAGTTTTTTGTTAATTTTGAATAAAAGTTGTTAATTTCAGTAGTGTTATTAACTCTACAGCAATTTTTTTGTACACATTACTAATTGTACTTATTATCAAAAAAAGATGAAAATACCACCTTATTTAAAAAAAGGAGACACAGTTGCTCTTGTTTGTACTGCACGTAAATTTTTTCCAGAAGACGCTAATCCTGCCATTGAGTTATTAAGTTCTTGGGGTTTAAAAGCTAAATTAGGAGCTACAATAGGATTAGATAATTTTCAATTAGGAGGAACAGATTTAGAAAGAGCGGCTGATTTTCAGGACATGATGGATGATGATAACATCAAGGCAATCTGGGTTGCTCGTGGGGGCTATGGCAGCGTAAGAATTATTGATTTACTAGATTTTTCAAAGTTTAAAAACAACCCAAAATGGATCATGGGCTTTAGTGATGTTACTGTTTTACATTCTCACGTTAATACCGAACAAGTAGCTTCAATGCACTGCATTATGCCTTTTACTGTGCCAAAAGCTCCAGAAGAAGTGAAAGAAACCTTGCGAAAAGCTTTGTTTGGCGAAGCAATTGAATATGAAATTCCTACCAAAGAAATAGATATGCACGGAAAAGCTTATGGCGAATTGGTAGGTGGAAATTTATCGATTTTATATAGTTTATTAGGGTCAAAATCCTCTTTAAATACCGATAATAAAATCTTATTTATTGAAGACTTAGATGAATATATATATCATATTGATCGAATGATGTACAATTTAAAGCGAAACGGTTATTTTGAAAAGCTTAAAGGGTTAATCGTTGGTGGCATGACGGATATGCACGACAATGAGATTCCGTTTGGGCAAAATGCAGTACAAATTATTTCAGCCATTGCAAAAGAGCACAATTTTCCTGTATCTTTTGATTTTCCTGCAGGACACGGAAAAGACAACAGAGCCCTTCAGTTAGGAAAACAAGTAGTCTTTGAAGTGAATGAAAAACAAGTAGTCTTAAGGTTTACCGAATACTAATAAAGGAAATTTTTATCTATGGCAGAACACAACGAATTAGGAAAACTTGGAGAAAAAAGAGCCGTTAAATTTTTACAAAATAAGGGTTATGAGATTCGTGATGTTAATTGGCGTTTTCAAAAAGCAGAAATAGACATTATTGCTCAAAAAGGAAATGTTTTAGCTGTTGTAGAAGTAAAAACGCGTTCTAGTTTAGATTTTGGATTACCCCAAGATTTTGTAAATCCTAAGAAAATTCAATTACTGGTTAAAGCAGTAAACGAATATGTTGTAAAAAAAGACCTAGATGTTATAGTGCGTTTCGATATTATAGCCATTTATAACAACAAAGGTGTTTTTGAGATTGAACATATTGAAGAAGCTTTTTATTATTTTTAAACAAAATGTTTTATTTATAACAAAATGTTTATTAATTTTGCTGCATTAATTTAGATATTATGAAAACAGTTTCATCGGTTGTTGAGGATTATATAAAAGCTAAACCATTTTTATTAAGTTCTTTATCTCAAGGAATTATAAATTTAACGTCATTAGCAAGAATAATGATGCCAGAAATAGAGTCTCAAGTTGGTAAAGACCTTAAACAAGGAGCAATTGTTATGTCCTTGAAACGTTTGAGCGAAGAATTAGATTTTAAAATTAACTATAAGATCAATAAAGTTTTAAAAAATATTGGAGAAATTACGGTTCGTTCTCCTTTGAACGATTATACTTTTATGATTTCAGATACTATTTTAGAAAAAAACACAAAACTTTTACAAGAAATTAATCATCTTACCGATGTTTTTTATACCTCATCAAGAGGTGTAAACGAGACCAATATTGTAATTAGCTCTAGTGTTTCGCATTTAGTAGACCACTATCTTAACGGCGAAAAAATGACCCATAAAACGGAAAACCTTTCTTCTATTACTGTTAAGTTACCGGTTGAAAACACAGTTGTTCCTGGAATTTATTATTTTATTTTTCAACGTCTCGCTTGGGAAGGAATAGTATTAAATGAAGTTATATCTACAACAAATGAATTTACAATTATAGTTAATGATGAAAATGTAGATAAAGCTTTTAGAGTAATAAAAGATTTAAAAAACGTTTAAGTAAAAAAATTATTTTTTATTACTTCGTACTCCTTCAATTATAGCGGTTAGTAAAATTAATGAACCACCCAAATAAACATTTATACTAGGCAATTCACTTAAGAAAAAGAAGGCTAAAATTATTCCAAAAACAGGTTGTAAACTGCTTACAATTGCGGTAGTAGTTGCCGAAAAATGTTTTAATGATTGCAACATTAAAGTATGCCCGAGGGCAGTGGTTAATATGGCTAGTAAAAACAAATAAGGCAATTGCGATAACAGACCGCTAAAATCCATAAAAAATAAGGTAGGCAGCAAAACAACGGATACTATAAGTGTTTGATAAAACATCAACATTATACCGTTATTATTGGAAACATGTTTTTTTAATATCAATATTCTAATGGTATAGCAAAAAGCAGAAAAAACGCCAAATAAAATGCCTTGTAGTTGAGCGCTCTCTAAGTTAAATTCGGGGGTTAAAATATAAATCCCTGTGAATACCAAAAAAGCCAAAAATATATGAACAGGGTTGAATTTGACCCTCAAAAAAACAGGCTCAAGCAGCGCTGTAATAACTGGAAATGTGTATAACGACAAAACACCTAAGGCCACATTTGAAAGTTTTAATGCATAAAAATAAGTTACCCAATGTGCGGCCATAAAAACACCACTTATTAGAAATGGTATATAATCTTTTGTTGATTTTATTTTTAAATCTATGTTTTTATATGTACAAAATAAATATAAAAATAGCATAGCGATAAAAGCTCTAAACCAAATGATAATTTCACTTGGCAATGCAATATACTTTCCCAAAACACCTGATGTGCTTATAAAAAGTGTAGCTAAAACTAAAACCGAAAGATTTTTTAGGTGTATGTTTTTCATCAAAATTTTTGCATCAGCTCTAATGCTTTATGTATGGTTTTTACATGGTCAAAAGTAAGCAATAATCGCAATCCGTTTTTGGTGTCTTTTTCTTTTAGTTTACACAAATTTCCATTGTGTTGTACAAATTGCATTACTTTAATAAATCGATTTGATTGGTAAAAATTAGATTGTTGGTCGCTAATGAAATAGCCCGTCATTTTGCCTTGTTTCATGATTAGTTTTTCAAGGCCAATGTGTGTTGCAAGCCATTTAATTCGTAAGCTATTTAATAAAGCAATCGCTTGTTTGGGTAATGCCCCAAAACGGTCTATTAATTTTTGTTCAAAAAGCAACAGTTTTTCTTCTGTTTTTATGGATCCTAATTCATTATATAAAGCCAATCGCTCAGAAACACTATTTATGTAATCATCTGGAAATAACAATTCAAAATCAGTATCAATTAATATATCTTTTACAAACTCTTTGGTTTCAATATCATTTTCAGTTTCATATAAATCCTTAAATTCATTTTCTTTTAACTCATCAATAGCTTCGTTCATGATTTTTTGATAGGTATCAAACCCAATATCATTTATAAAACCACTTTGCTCTCCACCTAATAAATCTCCTGCTCCTCGAATTTCTAAATCTTTCATTGCAATATTAAATCCACTACCCAATTCACTAAATTGTTCCAAGGCATTTATACGTTTTTGAGCCTCACCTGTCATCATAGAAAAAGGGGGTGTAATAAAATAACAAAACGCTTTTTTATTACTTCGACCTACTCGACCACGCATTTGATGCAAATCAGACAATCCAAAATTATTGGCATTATTAATAAAAATTGTATTCGCATTTGGAACATCTAATCCACTTTCAATAATTGTAGTAGCAACTAATACATCAAATTCACCTTCCATAAAAGCGAGCATCAATTCTTCTAACTTTTTACCCTCCATTTGTCCATGACCAATTCCTACTCGTGCATCTGGAACTAATCGTTGTATCATTCCGGCTACTTCTTTGATGTTTTCTATTCGGTTATTGATAAAAAAGACCTGGCCATTTCTCTGAATTTCATATGAAATTGCATCCCGAATCAATTCTTCACTATGGCGAATTACATTTGTTTCTATAGGATAACGATTGGGCGGTGGAGTGGTAATAACAGACAAATCACGCGCAGCCATTAATGAAAATTGTAAGGTTCTTGGAATTGGGGTGGCCGTTAATGTCAACGTATCTACATTATGAGCAATTGTTTTTAATTTGTCTTTTACATTAACTCCAAACTTTTGTTCTTCATCCACAATCAATAAGCCTAAATCTTTAAACACAACATTTTTACTAACCAATTGATGGGTGCCAATAAGGATGTCTACTTTTCCAGCTGCTAAATCATTTATAGTGTCTGTTTTTTGTTTGGCGGTTCTAAATCGGTTTAAATAACTAACCGTAACGGGCATGTCTTTTAATCGTTCTGAAAATGTTCGATAATGTTGGTAGGCTAAAATAGTTGTTGGCACAAGAATAGCAACTTGTTTTCCGTTATCAACGGCCTTAAAGGCAGCTCTTATGGCAACTTCTGTTTTTCCAAAACCCACATCGCCACAAACCAATCTATCCATGGGTCTTTCGTTTTCCATGTCTGCTTTTACATCAGCAGTTGCGGTAATTTGGTCGGGTGTATCTTCATAAATAAAAGAGCTTTCCAACTCTTTTTGCAAATAACTGTCTGCTGCAAACTGAAAGCCTTTTTCTAATCTTCTTTTAGCATACAATTGAATCAAATTAAATGCAATGTGTTTTACACGCGCTTTAGTTTTTTGCTTTAATGCCTTCCAGGCTCCACTTCCCAATTTATAAATTTTTGGAGGGACTCCGTCTTTACCCGTATATTTTGAAATTTTATGCAGCGAATGAATGCTTACATAGACAATATCATTATCGGCATAAGCTAACTTTATGGCCTCTTGCATTTTGCCTTCTACTTCAATTTTTTGCAAGCCACCAAACTTACCAATTCCGTGATCTATGTGGGTAACATAGTCTCCAACACTTAATGAAGTTAATTCTTTTAAGGTTATGGTTTGCTTTTTAGAATAGTTGCTTTTTATGTTAAATTTGTGGTATCGTTCAAAAATTTGATGATCTGTATAACAGGTAATTTGTAATTCTTCGTCTATAAATCCTTGGTATAAAGGCAAAACAATACCATTGAATCTAGGATTTTCTTTTTGAGTTTCATCTTCTGATAAGTCTTCAAAAATATCATGAAAGCGGGCGACTTGATTGCTGTTTGAACAACACAAAAAATTGGTATAACCGTTAAAGTGATGCAAATTAATATTATTCATCAACAAATCAAACTGCTTGTTAAAAGAAGGTTGAGGTTGAATATGAAACTCAAAATTTTTTGTAGCTTTAAATAAGGCAGTATTGTTTAATTCAACAACATTAAAAAGTAATGATTGCTTTATAAACTGTTCCTGATTGACAAACAATGTGGATGGTTCCGCATGTTTTATATCGTTAGAAAGTTTATCAAATACTTCAATAGCTTTATGAAATAATTTATCTAATTGACTGCAAATAAACGCTGTATTTTGTGTAAAAATAATTGTTTTGTTGCTGATGTAATTTAGGAAAGTTTCACGATTTTCATCTAAAAATTTATTTTCAACATTTGGGATGACCAAAATTTTCTTAAGTTTTTCAAGAGACAATTGGGTTTCCACATCAAAACTTCTAATGCTATCTACTTCATTACCAAAAAACTCAATTCTATACGGATGATCATTGGAAAACGAAAAAACATCAATAATTCCACCTCGAACCGAAAACTCACCGGGTTCTGTTACGAAATCTACACGTTTAAAATTATATTCGAAAAGCGTTTCATTTATAAAATCGATGGATAATTTATCATTAACCGAAATTTTTAAGGTGTTTTTTTCAAGTTCTTTACGGGTAACTACTTTTTCAAATAATGCTTCAGGATAGGAAACTATTATGGCTGGCTTTTTACTAGAGTTTATGCGGTTTAATACTTCCGCCCGAAGCAGCACATTTGCATTATCAGTTTCATCTATTTGATAAGGTCTTCTATACGAACCTGGATAAAAAAGCACATCATTACTGTTGATGAGTAATTCCAAATCATTTAAAAAATAAGCAGCCTCTTCTTTATCATTAAAAAGCAATAGAAAAGGCACATCAGTTTTTTCAAACAAGGCCTGAATTACAAAGGAAATCGAAGAACCCAACAATCCTTTTGCATGAATTTTTTGATTTTGTTGTGCTAAAACTTCTGCAAAAACAGAAATTTTAGCAGAATTTTTATAGTAATTGGGAATTTTTGATTTCAAAAAATTTATTTAATAGGTAAAAAATTAGGCTTTATTAGTCCGCTCTTTTTAATCTTTTTTTTGGGATTATTTACAGAATCTTGTTGATTTATTTTGTCCATCATGATTTCGGGATTCGCATTTCGTATGGTATCTAATGCTTGTATCATATATGCTTCTCCAGCTTCATTTGGGATTTGTTTTTTAATAAATATTTCTTCAAATTGACCAACTAACGATGCAATTTCTTGATTAATTTCAGGCAATATTTGTTTTATTTTTTTTTCAGGAACGTTCGTAAGATTAATAAAATTGTCTAGCATTCTCATTTTTGTACTAAGAGCCGTTATTCTGCTTTTTACTTGAGGTTTGTCAAATTCAGCAGGAATGTCGAGTTGTAAGGAGTCTATTTTTGTTGATAAATTTTTTGTTTTCAATTGAAAAGCCGTCAAACTGCTTTTAGGTTTTTGATTGATTTCAATTATAAATTGTTGCCAAGAGTTCCAATTTGACAATTCTTTTTCTACAGACGGGGTTAAATTTGGGGTGGAAATAATCCATACCGAATTTACCAAATTAAAAGTTTGTAAATTTTTAGTTAAAAATTTTTCATTTTCAGCTTTGGTGTTATCTTCTTCACAAGAAAATAAAAAAAGCAAAAAAAATGACAATAAAATTATTTTGTACATAAAAGGCTAATTGAATTACAAATGTACATAAGTTTCAAAAAATACGAATTAGAAATTAGCATTAGTTCTCATTTTTATAAGAAAAAATTCCTTTTACAAAAAGGCTATAATAATTGTCACCTTATATATTAAATCATTTTTAGTAAAAACGCACAATTTATGAGAATTTGTTAAAATAATACGGTTAAATGAATAATTCAACAATAAAAAAATAATACATTTGTATTCAAATATTTTAAATATCATGAGCACAAAAATACTAATTATCGGGGCTTGCGGACAAATAGGTACAGAACTTACAAAAAAGCTACGTGAAATTTATGGCGTTGAAAATGTGGTTGCGTCTGACATACGAAAATTAAATAATGATGTGGTTAACAATGGTATTTTTGAAGTTGTTAACGCTTTAGATTATAATCAGATAGAACATTTAGTAGAGCAATATCAAATAACAGATGTTTATTTAATGGCTGCCTTACTTTCTGCAACAGCCGAAAAAAACCCGGCATTTGCATGGGATTTAAATATGAATTCTCTTTTTCATGTATTAAATATTGCTAAAGCAGGTAAGATAAAAAAAATATTTTGGCCGTCAAGCATAGCTGTTTTTGGGCCTACAACACCTAGCCAAAACACTCCACAATACACCATTATGGAGCCTTCAACGGTTTATGGAATAAGCAAACAATCTGGAGAGAGATGGTGTGAATATTACAATAATCAATATGGTGTTGATGTAAGAAGCATTCGTTATCCAGGTTTAATTAGTTGGGTTTCAGAGCCAGGAGGTGGAACGACAGATTATGCCATTGAAATTTATCACAAAGCAATTAACAATAAAAAATACAAATGTTTTTTGTCAGATAAAACAGCACTACCAATGATGTATATGGATGATGCTATAAAAGCAACCGTTCAAATTATGCAAGCACCAAGCAAACAAATAAAAATTCGTTCTTCGTATAACTTAAGCGCCATGAGTTTTACGCCTGATCAAATTGCTTCGGAAATTAAAAAACATTATCCTGATTTTAAAATAAGCTATGAGCCTGATTTTAGACAAAAAATAGCAGATAGTTGGCCAGCAAGTATTGATGATTCATATGCACGTGATGATTGGAATTGGGAAAACGAATTCAATTTAGAAAACATGACCTTCGAAATGATTTCAAATTTGAAAGCACACTTGTATGGTAAGTAAAATTACAAGGCCTTCTTGTTTTTAATAATTGCATCTTCGATAGCTGATTTTATTTTTACAACCTCTGTGGTATTTTCATTTGGCACAGTCATAGAAAGCACATAATGTTTTATTTTCCATTCATTTTCAAGTTTTTCTAAAACACCACTCCCTCTACAAATTTTCATCTGAGTATCTAGTAATTCATCAAACCACGCCGTTTTATCATCAATTGAAAAATAAACATTTCGTTGTAAAGATGTAAAGTTCCATGCTTTTCCGTTATTAAAATAGGGTTTAGAAAAAGCCATAAATGCTTCTTTATTCCAGTTTTCTGTGGCATCTGTTCCAATAAAAATAGCATCATCTGTCATGGCATCAAAATATGCTTCAAAATTAGTTTCAGCAGCATTTTTGTGCCAGTTGTCAAGTAAATTATTGATTTCTGTTTGTTGATTTTCAGTTTTAAGGGTTCTGTTTTCAACACACGAATTAAAGAGCATAAATATTAAAAGACTTATGGATGTTTTTTTCATGGGAGTGTAATTTAAATAAAAATACAAAAAATTTTGTATTGACACACGATTATATACCTGATTAATTTGTTTTATTTTATCAAAATTAAGAAGTAATTTCCAAAATTAAATAAACTATATTAGCTTGTTATTTGTCAATTCAAGTGACCAAAAAAATGGAGACTAGTTTTGAAAATTTAATATCAAGTTATATAGATCATAATGTAGGTGTTTCAAAAGATTTTTTAACAGAAGATTTAGCACATAATTTAAGAAATAATATTTTAAAATTATATAAAGAACAGCTCTTAAAAACGGCTGGTATAGGTCGTTTAGATACTTTTGTCAAAAACAAAGAAATACGAAGCGATGTGATTTATTGGTTGGACAAAAAAAACAATAATCCGCATGAATTAGCTTTTTTTGAACACATTGAAAATTTTATTTTATACTTAAACAAAGAGTGTTATACAGGCATAACAGGCTATGAATTTCATTATGCCTTGTATAAACCTAACACGTTTTACAAAAGGCATTTAGATCAATTTCAAGATGTCAACAACCGTCAATTTTCGATGATCACTTATTTAAACTTAAATTGGAAAGAAGGAGATGGAGGAGAATTGATGATTTATAATAAAGAAACTTCACTTGCCATAAGACCAACCAATAGAAAAACAATTTTTTTTAAGAGTAACGAGTTAGAGCACGAAGTTTTAAAGACAAACGAAATGCGATTAAGCATAACCGGATGGCTGCGAAGAGACTAATGATTATAATTTTAAACAAAATTAACGTTTATTGATATATTATTATTACTTTTGTTGAAATATATAAACAAAATGATTTTTATAAACAACATTATTACAATTGTCTTAATACCTTAATTGGTTAGGGAGATGTTGTGCAACATATATAAACCTCCTAAAATTTAGGAGGTTTTTTTATTTTATAAAAGGTGACAAAATAGATGAAGATTTATTAAATTATAATATATATACGATAAATTATACACCTTTAGTTTCGTAATAAATCAAAGGCTAAGTTTCTGTAAATTAAATGGTTAAAAAATGTTTATAGACTTTAAACATTGTAATAAAAAAAATGGAACAAAAGATTAAAAGTACATCTAGTATATTTTTGTAATCAAAGTTTGATATTGGATTGTATAACACAAAAAACACAACTAAAATCATGCTTTAAAATAATTTAAAAAACACACAAAAGATAACACCACTAATGGAATTAAATAAACATAGTAAAACCGTTACGCAAGACCCTACACAACCTGCCGCTCAAGCTATGCTTTACGGCATTGGTTTAAATGACACTCAACTAGCACAGCCATTTGTTGGGGTTGCTTCTATGGGATATGATGGAAATACGTGTAATATGCACCTAAACCATTTGGCATCTTTAGTAAAAAAGGAAATTAATGAAATTGAAATGGTTGGACTTATTTTTAACACCATTGGCATAAGCGATGGAATTACAAATGGGACCGACGGAATGCGTTATTCACTTGTAAGTAGAGAAGTTATTGCAGATAGTATAGAAAGTGTTGTAGATGGTCATTATTACGATGCACTTATTGCAATTCCGGGTTGTGACAAAAATATGCCAGGCTCTATAATGGCAATGGGAAGACTAAATCGGCCTTCTATTATGGTTTACGGCGGCACCATTGCTCCAGGTAAATATCAAGGAAAAGATTTAAATATAGTCTCTGCTTTTGAAGCATTAGGAGAAAAAATTGCAGGAAAAATTACAGAAGAGGATTTTAAAGGAATCATCAAAAACTCGTGCCCAGGAGCCGGTGCATGTGGAGGTATGTATACAGCTAATACAATGGCTATTGCAATTGAAGCCCTTGGAATGAGTTTGCCCTATTCCAGTTCAAATCCAGCTGTTTCAAATGAAAAAATTGAAGAATGTAAACAAGTAGCACATTATATAAAATTACTATTAAAAAAAGATATTTGTCCTAAAGACATTATGACCTTTAATGCTTTTGAGAATGCGATTACTACATTAATTGCTCTTGGCGGAAGTACAAATGCAGTGTTACACATAATTGCAATGGCAAAAAGTGTTGGAGTAAAAATAACTCAAGATGATTTTCAAAGAATAAGCAACAAAACACCACTAATTGCTGATTTTAAACCAGGGGGAAACTATCTCATGCAAAACCTTCATGAAAAAGGAGGTGTTCCAATGGTTTTAAAATATCTATTGTCAAAAGGGATGCTACACGGCACATGTATAACAGTAACAGGAAAAACGCTAGCCGAAAATCTAGAGTCTATTTTAGATATAAATTTTGATACTCAAAATATTATTAGACCAATCGAAAAACCTATTAAAAAAACAGGTCACATTCAAATTTTATATGGAAATCTGGCAACTAAAGGTTCTGTTGCAAAAATTACAGGAAAAGAAGGAGAAAAATTTTCGGGTCCTGCTAAAGTATTTGATGGTGAAAAAGAACTGATTAAAGGTATTGAGGACAAAAAAATACAAGCAGGAGATGTCATTGTTATTCGATACGTTGGCCCAAAAGGAGGCCCAGGAATGCCCGAAATGCTAAAACCAACTTCTGCAATTATTGGAGCTGGTTTAGGAAAAAGCGTAGCCTTAATTACTGATGGAAGATTTAGTGGAGGAACTCATGGTTTTGTTGTGGGGCATATAGCTCCAGAGGCTTATGATGGTGGCACAATAGCACTAGTAAAAGACGGTGACTTAATTGAGCTAGACGCTATAAATAATTCCATTCATTTGGCCATCTCAGAGACAGAATTAGAAAACAGAAAAAAAACATTTGTTCAACCATTACCAAAGGTTACCAAAGGAGTTTTGTATAAATATTTAAAATTAGTAAAAGATGCCTCAGAAGGCTGTGTTACCGACGAATCATAAAAACACAAATATGGAAACATTAGAATTAAAAACAAAAGAGAGTACCAAAGAAAAAACACACAAAACGTCAGGGAGTTTAGCTGTTATTGACGCTTTATTATCTGAAGATGTTACAACTATTTTTGGATATCCCGGAGGTGCAATTATGCCCATTTATGATGCCCTTTATGATTTTAAAGAAGCTCTTAATCATATATTGGTTCGTCATGAGCAAGCAGCAACTCATGCCGCTCAAGGATATGCTCGGGTTAGTGGAAAAACGGGAGTAGTTTTTGCAACAAGCGGACCAGGAGCAACAAATTTAGTTACAGGTTTGGCAGACGCTCAAATAGATTCAACACCTTTAGTTTGTATTACCGGCCAAGTTTTTGCTCACCTTCTTGGAACAGATGCTTTTCAGGAAACGGATGTCATCAATATAACGATGCCAGTAACCAAATGGAATTATCAAATTACAGACGCAACTGAAATACCAGAGATTTTAGCCAAAGCTTTTTATATCGCTAAAACAGGCAGACCAGGGCCTGTTTTAATTGACATCACTAAAAATGCACAACTTCAAATTTTTGATTATAAAGGATATAGACCATGTATGCACATTCGAAGTTATAGACCAGAGCCAATTGTTCGTAATGAATATATTGAACAAGCAGCCCAATTAATCAATCAAGCCAAAAAACCTTTTGTTATATTTGGTCAAGGTGTAATACTTGGAAATGCCGAAAACGAATTTATAAATTTTATAGAAAAAGCCGGTTTACCATCAGCTTGGACTATAATGGGAATGAGTGCCATTCCAACAAATCATCCACTTGGTGTTGGAATGCTAGGAATGCATGGAAATTATGGACCTAATGTGCTTACCAACGAATGTGATGTTTTAATTGCAGTAGGCATGCGTTTTGACGACAGGGTAACGGGCAGATTAGACAAGTATGCTAAACAAGCACAAATTATCCATTTAGATATTGACCCAGCAGAAATAGATAAAAACATACAAACAACTGTTGGTGTATGGGGAAATTGTAAAGAAACTTTGCCTCTTTTAACAGGTTTGTTAGATGAAAAAACACATCCAGAATGGTTTAAAGAATTTGAGATAAAAATGGAAAAAGAAACAAGCCAACTTATCGAAAAAGAATTAAACCCAACCGAAGGCGATTTAACCATGGGCGAAGTTTTAAATGTTTTAAATGAGTTAACAAACGGCGAGGCTGTTATTGTTACAGATGTAGGCCAGCACCAAATGGTAGCTTGTAGATACGCCAAACAAACTCAATCTCGAAGCAACATAACAAGTGGTGGATTAGGAACAATGGGATTTGCACTTCCTGCCGCTATAGGTGCAAAATACGGAGCTCCAGAACGTCAAGTTGTAGCCATTATGGGAGATGGAGGAGCACAAATGAACCTACAAGAACTAGGTACAATAATGCAATTTAATCCTAACGTAAAAATTTTAATATTAAATAATAGTTTCTTAGGAATGGTTAGGCAATGGCAAGAATTATTTCATGAAAAACGTTATTCTTTTACCGACATTAAAAGTCCTGATTTTGTAAAAGTAGCTGCTGCTTATAATATTGCAGGCAAACACCTTTCAAAAAGAGAGGAGCTAAAATCAAGTTTAAAAGAAATGTTAGACCATCCAAATTCCTATCTTTTAGAAGTAGCCGTATTGCATGAAGACAATGTGTTTCCAATGGTTCCCCAAGGAAAAGGAGTTGCAGAAATTGTATTAAGTAAAGAAGAAATTTAAAATGAAGGAAGAACACACATTAACCGTTTATGCAGAAAATCAGGTAGGCTTATTAAATAAGATTTCAATAATTTTTTCGCGTCGAAAAATTAATATAGAAAGTTTAAATACGTCTCCTAGTGAGATTGCAAATATTTATCGTTTTACAATAGTAATTCATGAAACAGCAGAAGTTATTAAAAACTTGGTACGACAAATTGAAAAAATTGTCGATGTTTTTAAGGTGTATAACAACACCAACGATGAAATTATTTGGCAACAAATGGCTTTATATAAAATGCCAACAGCTGTAATCATGAAAGTAGTAAATGTAGAACGACTTTTAAGAGAGTTTGGAGCAAAAGCTGTTGTAATAAGAAATGACTATACTGTTTTTGAAGCTACAGGCCAAAAAGAAGAAATCAACAATTTACTTAAAGAATTAACCAAATACGGCCTTATAGAATTTGTAAGAAGTTCTAGAATTGCCATAATAAAATCAAGTGAGGGTGTTCATAAAAGAGTTCTAAATATGGAGAAAAATGACCCAAGAAAATCACCAATAAATAATGAATTTTTAAGCTTAAAAAGCAAAATTTTTCAAATGTGATTTTTTAACTTAAAAAATCTATTAAAATAAAAAATCAATTAAATATAAAAACATAAAATGTCAAATTATTTTAACTCATTATCACATCGTTTAAAAGGACAAGAATTAGGAAAGTGTGATTTTATGGATAGCTCCGAATTTTTAAACGGAGTAAAAAAATTAGAAGGTAAAAAGATAGTAATAATAGGCTGTGGTGCTCAAGGTTTGGCTCAAGGTCAAAACATGAGAGATAGCGGATTAAATGTGGCTTATGCCCTAAGAAAAGAAGCAATTGAAGGCAAAAGGGCATCATATACAAACGCTACCGAAAACGGCTTTGAAGTAGGAACTTTTGAACAAATAATACCAACTGCCGATTTAGTTTCTAACCTAGCACCAGACAAACAACACACAGATGTTGTAAATAAAATCATTCCTTTAATGAAAAGAGGGGCTTGTTTGTCTTATTCACATGGGTTTAATATTGTAGAAGAAGGAATGCAAATTCGTGAAGATATAACGGTTGTTATGATAGCGCCAAAATCACCTGCGTCAGAAGTAAGAGCAGAATATGTAAGAGGCTTTGGAGTGCCAACATTAATTGCCGTTCATTCAAATAACGATCCTAATGGAGAGGGTTTGGAAATTGCAAAAGCGTATTGTGTAGCTACTGGTGGTCATAGGGCAGGAGTTTTACACTCGTCTTTTGTAGCCGAAGTAAAGTCTGATTTAATGGGCGAACAAACCATTCTTTGTGGTTTATTACAAACGGGTTCTATATTGAGTTTCAATAAAATGGTAGAAAAAGGTATTGACTCCGGTTACGCATCAAAATTGGTTCAATATGGTTGGGAAGTAATTACAGAAGCCTTAAAAATAGGAGGCATAACAAACATGATGGATAGGCTGTCTAACCCTGCTAAAATAGAAGCTTATAAGCTAGCTGATGAATTGAAACAAATAATGACGCCATTGTTTAACAAACATATGGATGATATATTATCGGGTCATTTTTCTCAAACAATGATGGAAGATTGGGAAAATGAAGATAAAAACTTATTGCTTTGGAGACAGGCAACTGGGGAAACCAATTTTGAAAAAACACAGGCAGGTGCAGTTGAAATTTCAGAGCAAGACTATTTTGACAACGCTACTTTAATGGTTGCTTTTGTAAAATCAGGGGTTGAGTTAGCATATGAAACGATGATTTCGGCAGGAATCAAAAATGAATCAGCTTATTACGAATCCTTGCACGAAGCGCCCCTTATAGCCAATACAATTGCACGTAAAAAATTATTTGAAATGAACAGGGTAATTTCGGATACTGCCGAATATGGATGTTATTTGTTTGATCATGCCTGTAAACCACTTTTAGCTGACTTTATGAAAAAAGTTGAAATTAATTTAATAGGCAAAAACTTCAATGAAACGGCAGATAAAAATGTTGACAATTTTGAATTGGTAAAAATAAACGCAAGCATAAGAAATCATTCCATTGAAATTTGTGGATCAGAACTTCGTGAAGCGATGACTGCTATGACAAAAATTGTACAATAGATAATATAGAATCAATAAAACAAAATAAACGTAATTTTTTTACGGGCTCAAAAGTAATAAAACATAATAATGAACTTATTTAACGAAATAGTACAAGCAAAAAAAAAGCTAGAGGGTATTGTTCAAAACACACCCTTAACAGAAAACATGCCTTTGTCTGATGAATTTGATGCCACTATTTTATTAAAACGCGAAGATTTACAAATCGTTCGGTCCTATAAAATACGAGGGGCATACAATAAAATGAGTTCCCTTTCTGAAACAGAAAAGGAGCAAGGAATTGTGTGTGCCAGTGCAGGTAACCACGCACAGGGGGTTGCGTATTCGTGTCATTTATTGAAAATTAAAGGCATAATTTACATGCCAAAAACGACTCCAAAGCAAAAAATAAAGCAAGTACAATTATTTGGCAAATCGTTTGTAGAAATTGTTTTAGTGGGTGACACTTTTGATGAAGCTTTTGATTCGGCTATTGCAAACGCAAACGCAAATTTTAAAAAATTTATTCACCCTTTTAACGATTATAAAGTTATTGCCGGTCAAGGAACAGTAGGCTTAGAAATATTAAACGCCTCTATGAAACCTATAGATTATATTTTTGTACCCGTTGGCGGTGGAGGATTATCGGCAGGCCTTTGTACTGTGTTTAGTGAGTTGAGCCCCAATACTAAAATTATAGGTGTAGAACCTCTCGGAGCTCCTGCAATGAAAACTTCTTTAGATCATGGGGTAAATACACCCTTAAAAACCATCGATAAGTTTGTAGATGGTGCAGCGGTTAAGCAAGTGGGAGATTTGACTTTTGAAATTTGCAAAAAATACCTTCACGATGTAATTTTAGTTCCCGAAGGCAAAGTTTGTTCTACAATTTTACGGTTGTATAACGAAGAGGCCATGGTGGTAGAGCCCGCCGGAGCTTTAGCGATAGCGGCATTAGATTTTTACAAGGAAAAAATTAAAGGAAAAAACGTAGTTTGTATTGTTAGCGGTAGCAATAATGACATAGAGCGTACCGCAGAAATTAAGGAACGATCATTATTATATGAAGGATTGATGCATTATTTTATGATACAATTTCCGCAACGCCCTGGTGCATTAAAAGAATTTGTCAATTCTATTTTGGGCGATGATGATGATATTACGTACTTTCAATTTGCCAAAAAGAACAGTCGAGAAGTAGGTTCGGTAATTGTAGGATTGGAATTAAAAAACAAAATGGATATATTTTCCATTAAATCAAACATGTCTAAACAAGGCTATGAATATCGTTACTTAAACGAAAATGAAGACCTGTACAACCAGTTTGTGGGTTAAGTTAATTTAGCAATTTAAACAGTAATTTATTCGTTTTTTAGCTTTTGATTAGGCTCCGTTTTACCCTATATATTCCAAACAAAATATCATGTTTTTGTGTCTTGGCAATAACGATGTCCAGAACAACTGAAATACAAAGAGACCAGCAAAGTCTATAAGTTTTCCTGTCAACCCAATTACCGTAAAGTTCTTTTAAAACAAAATCGTTTAAAATAAGAATTGTCAGTCCGATAACAAACCAATAAGAAGTCAGTATTTTAGTCTTCGTGTCATTTTAAAATGTACCATAACGTTTAGTATAAGAATAGTAGCGGATTTCAAGGCACCTGCTTTTAATTTAGCACTAAACTTTGTTAAAAGACACTAACTTTGAGTTTAGCACAGTTCTTCTTAAGAGGTTTAGAAATAGCTGAATTAAAAGAAGAGGATATGCCTATAATATAAAATACCTATGGCTGTCAATATGTTCTTTAGCTTATTTTTTTGAATAAAAAAACCTCTATAAATTAAAGATCATGATAAATTATTTAGTGAGAATTTGTGTTTATACTACTTAATTTTTAAGCATTGCTTTAAATTCTTTTAAGTCAAATTCATTCCCATAAAACATTGTACTCATTCGCATCACGTCAGCAGCAATTTGAACGGCTGCTTTTAATTCATCTTCTGTAGCACCTAAGCGTTTTGCTTGTGCAATATGAAAAGGAATACAATATTCGCATTT
>NZ_CAWUTS010000041.1:0-12829 GCF_963925415.1 uncultured Flavobacterium sp.
AGATGGTTTTGTGTCTGAAAGTTCAGTAATAAACCGAAAGTTTAGGCTTCCTTAATCCGCCACATCGCCAAGCGGCCTAACGTTGGGAAAAATCGCCCTTCGGGACTCTTTTTCCCAACGTCAGGCTCGGCTACGCTCGACAGTTGGTAAAACATCGTTGCTTTCGCACGACGTTCTCCCAACAGTCGGCTTTGACGCATTCCAATTCAAAGCAAGCTCCTCTTGGAACGACGACAAAGCCGAGCCTGACGTTAGCGTCCATAGCTCCAAAATTGTGTCGAAAAAAACATCGAAAAATTACTTCAAAACTTTGTGTAAAATTTTTGAAAAAAACCAAAGCATAAAATATGTTCAATTCTGTTATATTTCTCTGTTAATATCCCAAGCTTCTAAATATTGGGCTACTCGTTTTACAAAACTTCCTCCTAATGCGCCATCTACTACTCTATGGTCATAACTGTGTGATAAGAACATTTTTTGACGAATTCCAATAAAATCTCCTTCTGGAGTTTCAATAACTGAAGGCATTTTTCGAATAGCACCAAGGGCTAAAATCCCTACTTGTGGCTGATTAATTATAGGCGTACCAAATACAGAACCAAATGTTCCAACGTTAGTAACCGTATATGTTCCTCCTTGTGTATCGTCTGGCTTTAACTTTCCGGTTCGGGCTCTATTGGCTAAATCATTTACTGCTTTTGCCATACCTACCAAATTTAATTGGTCTGCGTTTTTAATAACAGGAACTATTAAATTTCCGTTTGGTAAGGCAGCTGCCATTCCTAAATTGATGTTTTTCTTTTTGATAATGGTTTCACCATTAACCGAAATATTCATCATTGGAAAGTCTTTTATTGCTTTTGCAACAACTTCCATAAATAAAGGTGTAAAGGTTAATTTTTCGCCTTCACGTTTTTCAAATGATCCCTTAACTTTTTCTCTCCATTTAACCATATTGGTCACATCTACCTCAATAAAAGATTGCACATGAGCCGAAGTTTGCAAAGAAGCAACCATGTATCCAGAAATTAGCTTACGCATTCTGTCCATTTCAATAACCTCATCACCATTATTAGTTTCTGGTTTTAGATTTATTGTAGCGGGTTGAGATGCTTGACTTTTTTCTAAAGAGGCACCTTTACTAGCTGAAGCTTGCTGATTAATTTCAAAAATTTTAACGGTATCTTTTGTAGACACAAAATACAATATGTCATTTTTGGTTACTCGACCATCTTTACCTGTTCCGCTTATTTTATTTAATTCATCTACCGTAACACCTTCTGCTGCTGCTATATTTTTAACTAAAGGAGAAAAGAATTTGTCTGAACCATTAAGAGATAAACGAGGCGTTAAACTCACATCTATTTTGGCATTAAAAATTTCGCCTTCTATTTGACTAACAGCTTCAGTTATTTCGGCTGCAACTAGCTTTTCAGTTGTTTCTGTAACTTTGCCTTCGATTTCAATAATGGCAATAGTTTGACCTACTTGAACTACATCATCAACTTGAAAAAGAATTTCGGTCAAAATTCCCGAAACCTCACTTGGCACTTCACTATCTACCTTGTCTGTAGCTATTTCAAGTATAGCTTCATCCATTTCTATAGGGTCTCCAACATTTTTTAACCAATTTGTTATAGTTGCCTCTGCAACACTCTCTCCCATCTTAGGAAGTTTTAATTCAAATTTTGCCATATTGCTACTATATCGATTGATTCTTAAAATTACATTGCAAAATTAATATAAATTTTGACTATTTACCTCTAATATGAGAATATTATTTGCTTTTACGCATCAACCATTTTGAATTATTTCACCTCGATCATTGCAATTATTACTTCCTATTAAAAAATTAGCTTTTTTTAAGTAGTTTTTAAAAGTAATATTTTTTGATTTATGCGCTTCCATAAATGAAATTATTTCATTGAATGTAAAAAAATTAGTATTAAATATAATTTGAATGTTTTTATTTAAATCATTAGTAAAAGTATTTAAATCCGAATAATAAGTTGTTTTTTTATTAAAACTAAGTTTTAAATCTGATTTTGAAAAAACGATATATTCATCTGCAATTACTATAAAGTTTTTTTGTTCATTTTTTTTGATTAAACTAAAAAACAATGAGCCAATTCGCATCATTACATCAAACACAACTGATCTCTTAAAGTGTTTTTTATAAAAAAATTGCATGGCATCACTAAATCGTTTCATATATAAACCGTCACGAACCGTACTTTCGCCTTTGTAATGGATTACAGAAGTTTCATGAAAATAATAATTGTTTTTTTCTAATTTTAAAACTACATAACTCAAATCAATATCATCTGAATACATGAAACAGTTTTCATCAAAACCTCCAATTTGGTTGTACAAATCGCGTTTCATAATCATGAGAGCACCAACCAATACAGCTACTTTTCCGGATTGATTTTCAGATAAATGCTGGGCATAATAACGGTTAAACAACCTCGATTTTGGAAAAACTTTATACAAACTAAAAATTTTTGTAAAAGCAACCCAAGGAGTTGGCAAGCCTCGTTTTGATTCTGGAAGAAAATTTCCGGTACCATCGATTAACTTGCAACCGGTTATTCCATGAGATGGATGCTTAATGCAATTGGACAAAAGCTTTTTAAAAGTATCTTCAGCAACAACAGTATCTGGATTTAATATACAAACATATTCTCCTTTGGCGTGTGCAACTCCTATATTGTTGCCTTTAGGGAAACCTATATTTTCTTTGTTTACTATTAATTTGATGTTTGGAAAACTAGATTTCATCATGGCACAGCTGTCGTCAGATGAATTATTATCAACGACTATTATTTCGCCATCAATATCTTCTAATGCTTTTTGAACACTAAAAACACATTGCTCTAAAAAGAATCGAACGTTATAATTGAGTATGATTACAGATAGTTGCATAGTACAAATATAATGTGAAATTATTTATAATCTAAACATTCGGCACGCATAAAAAGATTAAAAATAAACATTCAATATTATAAAAAAAAAACATGCTTTTTAAACCAAATAGATCATTAGTGTCTTAAAGGTCAAACGCATCATATTAGGTTTTTACAATAAATATTCAAAAAATCTTTAGCTGCTTATTATTTTAAGCTAAAACAAAACCCTACTTTTGCATTTTTATAATCTATCCCAAAATTTTGGGACTGAATTTTAATCTATATTATGAATTACCTTTCTGTAGAAAATATATCAAAAGCTTATGGCGAACGTGTTTTGTTTGAAAACATTTCGTTTGGAATCAATAAAGATCAAAAAATAGCTTTTATAGCCAAAAATGGTTCTGGAAAAACAACCATTATGAACATGCTTAATGGTTTTGACGAACCCGATACAGGAAACGTAGTGGTTAGAAAAGACATAAAAATGTCTTTTTTGTCTCAAAATGATAATTTGCAAGAAGAACTAAGCATCGAAGAAAGCATTTTTGCCTCAGACAATGAAGTTTTAAAAGTTATTTCGAATTATGAAAAAGCATTAGAAAATCCAGAAGATGAAGAAGTGTATCAAAGAGCTTTTGATGATATGGATCGATTTAATGCATGGGATTTTGAAACGCAATACAAACAAATTCTTTCTAAACTAAAACTTGAAGATTTAAAAATTAAAGTAAAAAGTCTTTCTGGTGGACAAAAAAAACGTTTATCATTGGCTATTATATTAATTAGCCGCCCCGATTTATTAATATTAGACGAACCAACCAATCACTTAGATTTAGAAATGATTGAATGGTTAGAAAGTTATTTTGCCAAAGAAAACATAACCTTATTTATGGTTACTCACGACCGTTTTTTTTTAGAACGTGTTTGTAACGAAATCATTGAACTAGACAATGGAAGACTATATCAATATAAAGGAAACTATTCCTATTATTTAGAAAAAAAAGAAGAGCGAATTGCATCAGAAAATTCAAGTATTGACAAGGCTCAAAATCTTTTTGTAAAAGAATTGGCATGGATGCGAAGACAACCAAAGGCTCGAACAACTAAATCAAAATCGCGTCAAGATGATTTTTATGTAATTAAAGAAAAAGCTGAAAGCCGCAGAAAAGAAAATGTAGTTGAGCTTGAAATTAATATGGAACGTATGGGAAGCAAAATCATTGAAATGGTTAAGCTAAACAAAAGTTTCAAAGACCAAGTAATATTAGATGATTTTACCTACGCCTTTCAACGGGGTGAACGTATCGGGATAATTGGTAAAAACGGAACAGGAAAGTCGACCTTTTTAAACATCATAACTCAAACAATTCCACTAGATTCTGGAAAAGTAATTGTGGGTGAAACAATCAAAATTGGATACTATACCCAAAGCGGTATTAACCCCAAACCTGGTCAAAAAGTTATTGATATCATCAAAGAATATGGTGAATATATACCACTGACCAAAGGTAAAATTATATCAGCATCTCAATTATTAGAACGCTTTTTGTTTGATGCAAAAAAACAATACGATTTTGTAGAAAAATTGAGCGGTGGCGAATTAAAAAGATTGTATTTGTGCACGGTATTAATTCAAAATCCTAATTTTCTTATTCTTGATGAACCTACAAATGATTTAGATATTGTAACTTTGAATGTGTTGGAAAGTTTTTTATTAGATTTTCCAGGCAATTTATTAGTTGTTTCACATGACCGCTATTTTATGGACAAAATTGTAGATCATTTATTTGTATTCCGCGGCGATGGTTTAGTAGAAGATTTTCCAGGAAATTATTCAGATTTTAGAGCCTATGAAGACTCTGCCGAAGTACAACAAAAAGAAGATAACAAAGCCGAAAAGAAGGATTGGAAACAGCAAAACATAACGGTTGGATTATCATTCAACGAACAAAAAGAATTTCAAAAAATTGAGCGAGAAGTTAAAGATTTAGAAATTGAAAAAACTAAAATCGAACAATTATTTACAGACGGAAAAGTAGCAGATAACGCCATTGAATTAAAAGCAAAAGAATTGCAAACTATAATTCAAAAAATGGAGACTAAAGAAGAACGTTGGTTTGAATTAAGTGCAAAAATGGAATAATACTCATCAAGGTATTGACCCCATTGGCTAAGAGGCAAAAACTATGTTACATATCATAATATCATATTTAAGTTTTCTTAAAAAATCCAGTAACCATCATGGGCTACATTCACCATTTGTGTACAATTTGGTCACCCGCTGTTTTTATGACAAAACAAAATACCTTCAACATTTTGCGTTAAATAACTGCCCAAAAACAGTTTTAACAAAAGACTACACCAAGCATTCAAAAAAAAGAATTCAATTATTGTTTCGGGTGATTCAATATTTTAAACCCAATTCCATTTTAGAAATTGGCTCTTCTTATGGGCTATTAACTTCGGCAGCGGCATTTGTAAATACAAAAATCACAACTTTTGAAAACTATCTGATCAACGAACAACTATCAAAAGATTTTTACCAACTTATAGTTTTCAATAAAACAATTTCAAATAAAGAATCATTAGATTATTTTGAAAAATTACTCATTACCACAACCAATTCGTCTGTTTGGATTTTCAACGGCATTCATCAGTCGGCCGAAACTAAAAAAACTTGGGAAACCATAAAAAATCATCCTAAAATAAAAGTAACGATTGATACATTTCAATGGGGATTTGTTTTTTTTAGGGCAGAACAAGAAAAAGAACATTTTGTTATTCGAGTTTAATTTGCTTAAAAAACGGCAAAAAAAAAAATAAGTGTAACAATTTTACATATAATTCTACTTATAGGTCAATTCTATATGTAGTAATTGCTAATCGGTAATCAAAAATCAAATGTCACAACCCATCATAGAAATCAAAGGAATAACACGCGATTTTCCACTAGGAAACGAAATCGTTTATGTTTTAAAAGGTCTTGATTTAACCATACAAAAAGGAGAATATGTTGCATTAATGGGCCCCTCAGGTTCAGGAAAATCTACCTTAATGAATATTTTGGGCTGTTTAGACACCCCAACTGCAGGTACGTATTTACTAAATGGAAAGCTAGTAAGCGAAATGATTGACGATGAATTAGCTGGCATTAGAAATACCGAAATCGGATTCGTTTTTCAAACTTTTAACTTAATGCCAAGAACAACAGCTCTAGACAACGTTGCCTTGCCAATGGTTTATGCAGGGTATTCAAAATCAGAAAGAAACGAACGTGCAACAGATGTTTTAACTCAAGTAGGACTTGCCGATAGAATGGATCACAAGCCCAATCAACTTTCAGGCGGACAACGTCAACGTGTAGCTGTCGGTCGTGCTTTAGTTAATAAACCATCCATCATTTTAGCTGATGAACCCACGGGAAATTTGGACAGCAAAACTTCTCTAGAAATAATGAGCCTTTTTAACGAAATTCATGCCAACGGAAACACCGTTATTCTTGTTACCCATGAAGAAGAAATTGCAAAATATGCCCACAGAATTATTCGTTTAAGAGATGGCATTATCGAAAGTGATACCACATTTAAATAATTATAAAAACAAACTGTTTGGTTTTCATTTAAAAAAGTTCAATTATCTTTGATCTATACATAAGACCATGAAAATAGCACTATTAACCTGTCAAGCACTACCTAACTTAACTAAATCAGATCAACTATTAATTCCTGCTTTAGCAAAACATAAAATCAATGCACATGCTGTTATTTGGGATGATAAAACTGTTAACTGGTCAGACTTTGATTATTTAGTTTTTAGAAACACATGGGATTATTATGAAAAACACGATGCTTTTAACAGCTGGTTAAATCACATTGAATCTATAGGCGTAAAAACCCTAAATTCTATTGAGATAATTCAAAAAAATAAACATAAATTTTATCTTAAAGAGCTTGAAAGTACAGGCATAAAAATAATTCCAACCCTATTTATAAAAAAAACTGAAGATTTAAACTTAACAGAAATTCTGCCAAGTCACTGGACTAAAGCGGTTATAAAGCCTGCTTTTTCTGCAGGTTCATATTTAACTGAGCTTTTTGATGCAAAAAATAGTGCTGCTGTTTCAAAAAAATATAAAAAAATAGCTTCACAAAAAGAATTATTACTGCAGCAATTTATGCCTGAAATTAAAACAGTTGGAGAAACTTCATTTATTTTTTTTAATAAAAAGTTTTCCCATTGCATCAATAAAAAACCAGTTGAAAATGATTTTCGCATCCAAGTTCAATTTGGAGGAACATATACTTTAGTGCATCCCAAACAAGAATTAATAAATCAAGCACAAAATATAGTAAATACAATTAAAGGAGATTTGTTATATGCAAGAGTTGACGGCATTATAATTGAAAACCAAATTCAATTAATGGAAATAGAATGCATTGAGCCCGATTTGTATTTTAATTTAGCCGCTAACTCACAAGACTTATTTGTAAGCTCATTATTAGAATTAATTGTCTAAATTTGAATTTTTAAAAATAAAGTATGATTTATTTATTGACAACTATTATTATGTTATACATTATTTTAAAAGTGTTGCATAAAAAATACCCCAATTCTAAAAACCATCAAAAATTATTTCAAATAAAAGCGCGAAAGAATGAAAATATATACAAAAACAGGAGATAAGGGAACAACTGCTCTTTTTGGTGGCACACGAGTATCCAAACACCATATTAGAATTGAAAGTTATGGTACCTTAGACGAACTTAATTCGCATATTGGACTAATACGAGACCAAGAAATAAATGGTGCTTATAAAGACGTCTTAGCAGAAATTCAAGACAGGTTATTCACCGTTGGAGCTATTTTAGCAACACCACCAGAAAAAGAAACCCTTAAAAACGGACAACCAAGACTGCAAAATTTAGGTTTACTAATTACTGACATAGAATTTCTTGAAAAAGAAATCGATACTATGGAAGAAGCATTGCCACAAATGACTCATTTTGTATTGCCTGGCGGACATACTACTGTGTCATATTGTCATATTGCCCGTTGTGTTTGTCGCAGAGCAGAGCGCTTAGCGGTACATTTAAACGACTTAGAGCCTTTAAACGAACTGGTTTTGACATACATAAACCGACTTTCTGACTATCTTTTTGTGTTGGCACGAAAGTTGACTTTAGACTTAAACGCTGAAGAAGTAAAATGGATTCCTAGGAAGTAAGTTTATAGTAATCAGTTACTGTTTAATGCAATTAAGTATGTAGTTTAATACTAATTACTGAACACTAAAAACTGAACACTGAAAACTAAAAAAAAGACGTTCTTAAAAATAATTATAAAATAAATCAAAAAAAACTTGCTTTTTTAAGTTAAAATTTTATTTTTGCACAAATTTAAATTGATAAAAGATGTATTGGACATTAGAATTAGCATCCTATTTAAGTGATGCCCCTTGGCCTGCTACCAAAGATGAGCTTATTGATTATGCTATCAGAGCGGGAGCTCCCTTAGAAGTAGTTGAAAATCTACAATCTATTGAAGATGAAGGAGAAATCTACGAATCAATGGAAGAAATTTGGCCTGATTATCCTACAGACGAAGATTATCTTTGGAATGAGGATGAATATTAAAAATAAAAAATAATAACCCAAGAAAAAGTCTCTAACTGAGGCTTTTTTTTTGGTTATATTTACAAACCATTAGATAAAACAAACTATTATGAGTTTTTTAAATTCAATATTAAAAACTTTTGTGGGCGATAAGTCCGAAAAAGATGTTAAAATAATACAACCTCTCGTAGCTAAAATTCACACTTTTGAAAAAGTGTTAACTGCTCTTTCTCATGATGAATTGAGAGCTAAAACAGCCGAATTTAAACAAAAAATTAAAGACGCCAAAGCAGATAAGGACACCCAAATTAATCAATTAAAAACAGAAGCCGAAAACACTGTTGATATAGATGCCAGAGAAGATATTTATACTGCAATTGATGCTCTTGAAAAAGAAGCTTACGAAATTGCTGAAAACGTATTGAACGACATTTTACCCGAAGCATTTGCTGTTATAAAAGAAACTGCAAAACGTTTTAAAGACAATACTTCTTTAACCGTAAAAGCATCTGCAAAAGACATTGAATTATCATCAACAAAATCATACATCACTATTATTGGTGACCAGGCCAATTGGGCTAACTCATGGGATGCTGCTGGTAAAGCTATTACGTGGGACATGATCCATTATGATGTGCAATTGATAGGTGGTGTGGTTTTACATCAAGGAAAAATTGCCGAAATGCAAACAGGAGAAGGAAAAACATTAGTTGCTACTCTTCCACTCTATTTAAATGCCCTTACAGGTAACGGAGTTCACTTGGTTACCGTAAATGATTATTTAGCACGAAGAGATAGTACATGGAAAGCACCTTTGTTTGAGTTTCATGGGATGACTGTTGATTGTATTGACAATCATCAACCCAACTCGCCTGAACGAAGAAAAGCATACAATGCAGACATTACGTATGGAACAAATAACGAGTTTGGTTTTGATTATTTACGTGATAACATGGCTCATGCTCCAGAAGACTTGGTTCAACGCAAACATAATTTTGCAATAGTAGATGAAGTCGATTCGGTATTAGTTGATGATGCACGTACACCTTTAATCATTTCGGGTCCAGTTCCTCAAGGTGACCGTCAAGAATTCAGTGAATTAAAGCCTAAAGTCGAAAACCTGGTTAGTTTACAAAAACAATTAGCAACAGGTTTTTTAACCGAAGCCAAAAGATTGGTAAAAGAAGGAAACACTAAAGATGGTGGCTTTCAACTTTTAAGAGCCTACAGATCACTACCCAAAAGCAAAGCATTAATTAAATTTTTGTCTGAAGAAGGAATCAAACAATTGCTTCAAAAAACAGAAAATCAATACATGGCCGATAACAATCGTGAAATGCCAAAAATAGATGAAGCACTTTATTTTGTTATTGAAGAAAAAAACAATCAAGTAGAACTGACTGACAGTGGAATTCAATTTTTATCTAAAGACACCGATTCAACTTTCTTTGTTTTACCCGATATAGGAACTGAAATTGCAAAAATCGAAAAAGCAGAACTTAGTGTTGAAGAACAAGCAGAACTAAAAGAGGTATTGTTTAAAGACTTTTCAATCAAATCAGAACGTATTCACACCTTAACGCAATTATTAAAAGCCTATTCTTTATTTGAAAAAGATACAGAATACGTTGTTATGGATAATAAAGTAATGATTGTTGATGAGCAAACTGGCCGTATAATGGATGGTCGTCGTTATTCTGACGGATTGCATCAAGCCATTGAAGCTAAAGAAAATGTAAAAATTGAAGCCGCTACTCAAACATTCGCAACGGTTACTTTACAAAATTACTTTAGAATGTACAGTAAGTTAGCCGGAATGACAGGTACTGCTGTAACAGAAGCTGGAGAGTTTTGGGAAATATATAAATTAGATGTTGTTGAAATTCCTACAAACAGAGCCATATCTAGAAATGATAAAGAAGATTTAATATACAGAACTGTTCGTGAAAAATTTAACGCTGTTATTGAAGACGTTGTTAAACTATCGAATGCTGGGCGTCCCGTTTTAATAGGAACTACATCTGTTGAGATTTCTGAATTATTGAGTCGAATGTTAAAAATGCGTGGTATTAAGCACAACGTTTTAAATGCAAAACAACATAAAAATGAAGCCTTAATCGTTTCAGAAGCTGGAAAACCAGGAGTAGTTACTATTGCAACCAATATGGCGGGTCGTGGAACGGATATCAAATTGTCTGATGAAGTAAAAAAAGCAGGTGGTTTGGCAATTGTAGGTACAGAGCGTCACGATTCACGTCGTGTAGACCGACAGTTACGTGGCCGTGCGGGTCGTCAAGGAGATGTAGGAAGTTCACAATTTTATGTTTCTCTTGAAGATAACCTAATGCGTTTATTTGGCTCCGAAAAAGTAGCCAAGGTAATGGACAGAATGGGATTAGAAGAAGGTGAAGTAATTCAACATTCTATGATGACTAAATCTATTGAACGTGCACAGAAAAAAGTAGAAGAAAATAGTTTTGGAGTTCGTAAACGTTTATTAGAATATGATGACGTTATGAATGCCCAAAGAGAAGTAGTATACAAAAGAAGAAAACATGCTTTACACGGCGAACGTTTAAAAGTAGATATTGCAAATATGATGTATGATACTTGTGAATTAATAGTACAAGAGAACAAAGCTGTTGGAGATTATAAAAATTATGAATTTGAATTGATACGTTGTTTTTCTGTAACGGCACCCATTGAAGAAAGTGAGTTTAATAAACTTTCGGAAATAGAAATAACAGGAAAAACATACAAAGCTATTTTAGCTCATTATGAAGAAAAAGTAATTCGAAATGCTCAAGATGCATATGCTGTTATTAAAAATGTTTATGAAAACAATAACGGTAAATATGAGCGTATTGTAGTTCCTTTTACTGACGGAATTAAATCATTAAACGTAGTTACCAATCTTGAAAAAGCATATGCAACTCAAGGAAAATCTCTCGTCGGTGATTTTGAAAAAAACATCACATTAGCAATTGTAGATGAAGCATGGAAAAAACATTTACGCAAAATGGACGAAATGAAAACTTCAGTTCAATTAGCTGTACACGAACAAAAAGATCCTTTACTAATTTATAAATTTGAAGCATTTAAACTATTCAAACGAATGATTGACAATGTCAACAAAGAAGTAATTTCGTTCTTGTTTAAAGGAGATTTACCTTCTCAAAATCCAAATGAGATACAAGAAGCAAAACAAGTTCGTAGAGAAAGTAATTATAAAGAAAGTAAAGAATCTACAGAAATTAACGATACAGCCAAAAACAATAAACAGGCAGGTGAAATGGCAGGTCAAAGACCTCAAGTTACAGAAACTATTGTGCGTGATTCGCCAAAAATCAATCGAAATGATTCGGTTACAATTAAGCATGTAATGAGTGGAAAAACAGAAACCATGAAATACAAAAAAGCTGAACAACTTATTGCAAAAGGAGAATGGGTTTTGGTTTAAAATAAAAAACAAAAAATATAATTAAAAAATCTTCAATTGAAAAATTGGAGATTTTTTTATATCATTCGTTTTGTCCTAAAAAAAAAACAGTTGATGCATAAGCTTCAAAATTAATTTTTATTTAGTTTGTTTCGGGCTCTAATGGTAAAAATCATAGCTGCAATTAACAAAATGTTTGATAAAATCCTTAAATAAAATCCTTCATATTCATTATTGACAATAAAATCATACAGATTTAATATCAATAAAATCGTACTTGCACATAATACAAAATAAGCTAATTTATGTTTCATTTTTTAATGTTTACATGTATTTTTTTTCCTATTTCAATAAGATCATCATTAACCAAAAATAAAGTGCCACTTTCATATTGAGCTTCAATCAAATAATGAGTCCCTTTAAAATAGTTATGGCTTACAATTGCTTGTAATTTTGAGTCATCCACTACTTGCAATTGATTGGGATATACAAAAATAGAATCCTTTAAATCCCCTTCAAAATAACGAGATTTGATTTCATTAACATCATCAAAAAGAGATGCTACATAAAAATTTGATTGATTATAAAATAATTCTTTTGGCGATCCCATAGCAATTTGTTTACCCTCTTTTAAAACAATAATTTCATCTACAAAAGACAAATAATCATGTTTATCGTGAGATGCTATTAGAGTTGTAATGTTATGCTCTTTTAAATAACGAAATAAGTTTCGTCGCAAACTGTTTTTTCTAAAGTTGTCAATATGACTAAAAGGTTCGTCTAACAATAGTACTTGAGGCTCTAGCGCTAAAACCCTTGCTAAAGCTACGCGCTGCATTTGTCCACCACTTAAAAACTTAGCTTTT
>NZ_CAWUTS010000042.1:0-75699 GCF_963925415.1 uncultured Flavobacterium sp.
TGAGCAAACACAAAATGGGAATTTACAACATTGAAAAAGACACCGTTTATTATGTTTCGTTTTCAAAATTATCAGGTATAATGGATTATCCTGCTTATTATCAAGAATATGAAAATTTAAAAGAAAAAGAAAAAGCTGAAAAAGCAGTTGTAATGGTTAGCCCAATTTACAACAAATCCGGAACAAAAACTGTTTTTGAACTTAGAAGTCAAGACAACAAAGATCGATGGATTGTTCAATTAGACTTAAATTCGGGTAAAATTATAGAATTAGACCATCAACACGATGAAGCTTGGATTGGTGGACCAGGAATACCAAATTACAATTATGGAGGCGGAACCTTAGGTTTTTTAAAAGATAATGAAACGATTTATTTTCAGTCAGAAGCATCAGGGTTTTCACATTTATATACTTTGAATTTAACTTCAAAAAAGAAAACGCAACTTACATCAGGCAATTGGGAGGTTAGAGATGTAAAGCTTTCACAAGATTTAAAAACATTATACATTTCAACAAACACGAATCATCCGGGAAACAGGGAATTTTATAAATTGGATAGTGAAACTAAAAAAATAACACCCATTTTAACCAATGATGGTGCTTATGAAGTGGAATTATCTCCAAATGAAAAACAACTTTTGGTTCGCTATTCCTATAAAAACAAACCTTGGGAATTGTATGTAGCTGACAATAAAACCAATACAACTTTAAAACAAATTACTCATTCAACTACAAAAGAATTTGAAGCATATGCATGGAAAAATCCAAATGTAATTACCTTTAAAGCACAAGATGAAAATCAAGTTTTTGCAAGATTATATGAACCAAAAGCAGAGGTTAAAAACAAAGCTGCCATAATTTTTGTTCATGGTGCTGGATATTTACAAAACGCGCATAATTACTGGAGTTCGTATCATAGAGAATTTATGTTTCACAACCTGTTGTGCGATTTAGGCTACACCGTTTTAGACATCGATTATAGAGGAAGTGATGGTTATGGAAGAGATGTAAGAACAGGAATTTATCGTCACATGGGTGGTTTGGATTTATCAGATCAATTAGACGGAAAAAAATATTTAGTCGAAAATTTAGGAATTGATGCCAATCGAGTTGGAATTTACGGTGGTTCTTATGGAGGGTTTATCACATTAATGGCATTGTTGACAGAACCAGGAACGTTTAAAGCTGGCGCTGCTTTACGTTCGGTTACTGATTGGGCTCATTATAATCAAGGATATACAGCAAATATATTAAATTTTCCAGAGACAGATTCTATTGCTTTTAAAAGAAGTTCACCCATATATTTTGCAGAAAATTTACAAGATAAATTACTTATGTTGCATGGAATGGTTGATGATAACGTGCAATTCCAAGACGTTGTTCGTTTGTCGCAACGTTTTATTGAATTAGGAAAAAAAGATTGGGATTTGGCCGTTTTTCCAGTAGAAGCACATGGTTTTAAAGAAACCTATTCTTGGATTGACGAGTACAGACGAATTTTAGAATTGTTCAATCAAAATTTATTAGAAAACTAATGAAAATACTTGAATTAACGACCAAAGAAGCAATGTTGGAACAATTGCCAATCATCCAACAATTGTATGCTGATTTTACTATTGAAAAATATGAATCGCTTTTAAATGAAATGTTACCAATAAATTACAAGCAAGTTATCATTAAAGAAAACAATGAAACTATAGGTTTGGCAGGATTTTGGATAGCCTCTAAATTGTGGTGTGGAAGATATTTAGAATTAGATAATGTAATAGTTCATCCCAATCATCGCTCTAAAGGAGTTGGCAAACTTATGACCGAATATTTGATTCAAAAAGCCACCGACAACAATTGTACAATGGCTGTTTTAGACGCTTATACAACTAATTTTACAGCCCATAAATTTTATATGAATCACGGCTTTAACCCTAAAGGGTTTCATTTTATTAAATATTTAAAAGAATAATATATGAGAGAAATTACAGCTTTATTTTTAATAGTGTGTTTGTCTTGTTCTTCAGCTAAAGAGGAAATTCAACAAAAATTTTCTGAAACAATTGACTCAGTTTATTTTCAAAAATGGGTTGCTGGTATTCAAGGTGGTGGAAGTGGAGCCAATTTTCATGTAAATTTAAAAACGCCATTAGAAAAAGATGTAGTCTTAAAAAAAGTTCAATTTGAATCTTTTGAAGCTTCATTTGTAAAAATTTCTGAAACAAGTTATAGCGCTTATATAAAAACAAATTCTAATCAAAATGATTTAATTTTAGATGAAAATCCAGAAAAAGAATATGGCAATAAAGCTCCAAAAATAAATCTAAAACCCAATGAAGCTAATTTATTTTTTACTAAAAACGGAAAAGAGCTTGTAAAAAATCTTCAAAACGTAAAAGAAAAACCATTGATTGCATATCCTTCTGTAAAACCTAAAAATTAGTTACTTTTGCTTCAATATAAAAATCCAATACTTTGAGTGTATATAAAAGTCTTTTTAAACAAACAGCAATTTATGGCTTAGCGACAGTTTTGCCTAGAATGGTTAGTTTCATATTAGTCCCTTTATATACATCACCAAATGTTTTAAAAAACTCTGCAGAATATGGAGAAATCTCCATAATTTTCTCTTGGCTGGTGCTCTTTAATGTTATTCTGTCTTATGGAATGGAAACTAGTTTTTTTAGATTTTATTCTAAAGCAGAAAACCCTAAAAATGTAATCAGCACTTCAGCAATATCTATTTTTTGGTCTTCTATAATTTTTTTGATCACAGCCCTTTTGTGTAGAAATTATTTAGCCGAAGCTTCCAAAATTAATGTTGAGTACATTATTTATACGATTTGGATTTTATTTTTAGATGCATTGGTAATCATTCCTTTTTCAAAATTAAGAGCTGAAAAAAGACCTTTATTTTATGCTATAATTAAAACGGGAAATGTTTTAATCAACCTGATATTGAATTTATTTTTCTTATTATGGTTGCCAAAATTAGCAGCAAGTTCACCAGATAGTTTCATTAGCACTTTGTTTTTTGAAAACTTTCAAATAGGATACATTTTTGTAGCAAATATAATTGCCAGTTTAGCAACATTTTTAATACTTTCTCCTACCTATTTTAAAATGAAGTGGAACTTTGACAAAATCCTTTGGACAAAAATGATGCGCTATAGTTTGCCAATTATGGTTGCTGGCGTTGCCTTTGCTATAAATGAAACCTTTGATCGAATTCTTTTGCAAAAATGGTTAAATTTACCTGAAGACATAACAAATGCTCAAATCGGAGCCTACTCAGCATGTTATAAACTAGCGCTATTCATGACTTTATTTGCAACTGCCTTTAGATTAGGTATTGAACCTTTCTTTTTTAGCCATTCATCTAATGAAAATGCTCCTAAAACTTATGCCAATATTACTAAGTACTTTGTGGTTTTTGGTTCAATAATTTTATTAGTTGTTGTAGTTTTTGCAGATGTTTTAAAAATATTTATAGTAAGAGATTCCTCTTTTTGGGAAGCTATGAAAGTGGTGCCCCTAATAATTCTTGCCAATTTTTTCTTGGGAATTTACAACAACTTATCGGTTTGGTATAAACTTACTGATAAAACAAAAATAGGAATGTATATTTCAATTGTTGGCGCTATAATTACATTAGCCTTGAATTTTTTATTAATTCCTATCTGGTCTTATATGGGCAGTGCCATCGCAACACTTTCAGCATACGGGAGCATGATGATAATTTCTTATTACCTGGGAAATAAATACTACCCAATACCCTATGACATGAAAAAAATAATGCAATACTTAGGGATAGCAATTCTACTATCGGGCCTATCTTTTTACGTACCTCTTTTTAGAGAAACCTATATTTTTGGTATTTTAGCAATTATATTTTTCGGCTATTATATTTACAGAAACGAAAAAGAAATTTTATTAAAAATTATAAAACGAAAATGAACATTAAAATAATTAACAAATCCCTACATTCATTACCTAATTACGAAACTATTGCCTCTGCAGGAATGGATTTACGTGCCAATTTATCTAAACCAATTACTATAAATTCTTTAGAAAGAACCATTGTAAAAACTGGTCTTTTTATTGAATTACCAATAGGTTATGAAGCACAAGTGAGGCCAAGAAGTGGCTTAGCAGCCAAAAAAGGGGTTACAGTTCTAAATTCACCAGGAACAATTGATGCTGATTATAGAGGTGAAATAGGCGTTATATTAGTCAATTTATCTAGTGACCCTTTTGTTATTGAAAACGGTGAACGAATTGCTCAACTAATCATAGCAAAGCATGAAAGAGCCGAATGGACAGAGGTTCAACAATTGTCAGAAACCCCAAGAGGCGAAGGAGGTTTTGGAAGTACAGGGGTAAAATAGTAATCAGTGTTCAAAATTCCAAGTTCAAAAATGTTGAATATTCAATTATGAATAACGAATGTTGAAGTATAAAAATATAAAAATATGAAAATAATTGTTCCTATGGCAGGTCGTGGCTCACGTCTTCGCCCACATACATTAACAGTTCCTAAACCCTTAATTCCGGTGGCAGGTAAACCAATTGTTCACAGATTGGTAGAAGACATAGCAGGAGTTTTAAATCAAAATATTGAAGAAGTGGCATTTATAATCCACGAAAGTTTTGGAAAAAAAGTCGAAGAAGAACTACTTGCAATTGCTCAAAAACTAGGTGCAAAAGGAACTATTTACTATCAAAACGAAGCTCTAGGAACAGGTCATGCCATTATGTGTGCCAAAGATTCTTTAAGCGGACCAGCAGTTATTGCCTATGCCGATACTTTAATTCGTGCTGATTTTGATTTAGACAAAAATGCAGATAGTGTTATTTGGGTTAAACAAGTTGATAAACCAGAAGCTTTTGGAGTTGTTAATTTAAATGATAATGGTAAAATCATTGAATTAGTTGAAAAACCAATAGAATTTGTTTCAGATTTAGCCGTTATAGGAATTTACTATTTTAAAGATGTAGCGGTTCTTAAAAACGAATTACAATTAGTTATTGATAACAACATCATTCATGGTGGAGAATATCAAATTAACGATGGAATTAAGCAAATGATGGCAAAGGGCATGAAATTTGTACCAGGGAAAGTCGATGAATGGATGGATTGCGGAAACAAAGACGTAACTGTTGATACCAATACAAGAATGTTAGGCTTTTTACATACAGATGGAGAAAATTTAGTTGCTTCTGATGTTAAATTAGAAAATTCTACAATTATTCCTCCTTGTTTTATTGCTGAAGATGTAGTTTTAATTAACACTACTGTTGGCCCAAACGTTTCTTTAGGAAAAGGGTGTCATGTAATTGATTCTACTATTAAAAACAGTTTAGTTCAAACACACGTTCACATAAAAAATGCAAAATTAGATAATGCTATGATAGGTAATCACGCTTCTTTTGATGGAAAGTTTACCAGTATTAGTATTGGCGATTATTCCGTTTTAGAATAATAATTTGAACAGCAATGAAACACTTCATAACATTTACAATATTTTTTATAACTTTTAGTTATCAAGTGTCTTATGCTCAAGAAACAGCAAATCCAGAAGAAATTGCCTTGGTTGATGATGCATTTGAAACTAATTTTTATAATGCTTTAACCCAAAAAGCTATTGAAAATTATGATAGAGCTGTTGTTTTTTTGCTAAAATGTTTAGAAAGTCAGAATGATAATTCTATAATTTACAATGAATTAGGTAAAAATTATTTAGCATTAAAAAAGTATGCAGAAGCTCAAAATTCTTTTCAAAAAGCAATTGATTTAAATCCAAATGAGCGATGGTATTGGAACGGCTTATACGATGTTTTTTATGAAACAAAAGATTATGACAACGCCATCAAAGCCGTAACTAAACTTATTGAATTCAACAAAGATTTTCAAGACGATTTAGTTTCTTTATACCTTTATACTAATCAAAAAGAAAAAGCATTAGCCTTAATAATAAACATGGAACAAACTACAAATTTGTCTCAAACCATGACTTTTTACAAATTAAAACTACAAAAAGAAACTGAAAAAAACAGCCCTCAAAACAAGGATTTAGAAGCAGCAATTAAAAAAAACCCTTTAGTAGAACAAAACTATATTGATTTAATGTATCAATATTCAGAAGAAAATAATCAAGAACAAGCCTTTGAGGTTGCGAAGCAGTTAGCAGAAAACATTCCAAATTCAGAGTGGGCCCATGTAAGTTTGGTTAAGTTTCATCTCAATAAAAGCGACGGACAAAACGCATCTATTTCAATGTTTAAAGTATTAGAAAGCATAAAGATTGATCTTAAAATTAAACATAGAGTTTTTAATGAATTCTTAATTTTTGCATCTAATAATGAACAGTACTTAACCGATTTAGAAAAAGCAACGACACTATTAGAAGAAGATAAATCAGTAAATGTAAGCAAAGAAGTGGCTAAGTTTTTTTTAAAGAAAAACACTTTAGACCTAGCCGTTTTTTATTTTGAAAAAAGCATAAAAAACAGACCTGAAGATTTTGAAAGCTTTGAACTTTTAATGCAGTTATTAGTTCAAAAAGAGCAATATGAAAAAGTAAATAAATACGCCAATCAACAGCTAGAGATGTATCCAACTCAAGCGAGTTTGTATTACTATTTGGGGCTAGCACTACATCATTTAAACAAAACAAAACTAGCAATTAATGCTTTAGAACAAGGACTTGATTATGTTATTGAAAACCCAATTTTAGAAAAAAACTTATATGTGCAAATAGCTCAAACTTTTGAAAAAATAGGAGACCACAAAAAGGCAGAATGGTATTTAAATAAAATTCAAAAGATAAAAGAATGATAAAAAGAATTTTTATAATAATGGCTCTATTAAGCTTGCTTAATTCGTGTAAAACAGCCCAAAAAGTAATAAAGCCAAATGCTATTAAAAAAGCAACCGTTGAGCAAATTATAAAAAAACATAATCAAAATTTTATAGAATTTACCACGCTAAACATAAAAGCAACAATTAAATATCAAGATAAAAAAACCAAGCAAACCCTAAGTGCGGATATTCGAATTAAGAAAGACGAAATAATTTGGATGAACATAAAATTTTTAGGTTTTCCTGTTGCAAAAGCACTTATTACACCTACAAAGATTAGTTATTATGAAACAATTAACAACACCTATTTTGAAGGAGATTTTACTTTAATTAGCAATTGGTTAGGAACAAATTTAGATTTTCAAAAAACTCAAAATTTATTATTGGGAAAGGTTATAGAAGATATTAATAACGAAAATTTTACAGCTAAACTGATGTATAATATGCATCAATTGTCACAAAAAAAAGAAACTGATATTCAAAATAAGTATACATTTGACGCAGCTAATTTTTTATTAAAAAGCGAATCCATTTATCAGAAATCACAAAACAGAACCTTAGATATAAAATACGTATCCTATGTGCCTTTTGAAAACGCATTATTTCCAAAAACGATTAGTATAAGAGCCATACAAGACTCTCAAGTTTCGATCGACTTAGAATACAATAGATTTGAATTAAACAAACAAGCCCCTTTATCTTTTTCAATTCCAAATGGATACGAAAAAGTTGAAATAAAATAACACATCACAATGAAGAACTACAATTATATTTTAACACTCTTTTTTGCTGTAAGCAGCTCTATATGTTGGGCTCAACCCAACAAGCAACAAGAATTAGAAATTCAAAGAGAAAAAATAATTAACATTATAGCAGAATTTAATGGATTATTGCGAATAGAAAAAAAGAAAGAAAAATCAGTTTTAACTGAAATTAAAGAAAAAAATAATCGAATAGCATTGAGTCAAAACCTGATTCAAGCAAATGAAAATCAAGTAGCGTTTATTTCAAAAGATATAGTTTCGAATCAAAAGGTGATCAAAAAATTAAACAACGAGATCCAATTGTTAAAAGAGGATTATAAAAAAATGATTGTAAAGGCTTATAAAAGTCGTTCACAAGAAAGTAGAATAATGTTTGTTTTGTCTTCTCAAAACTTTTATCAAGCATACAAGCGTATGCAATACATGAAGCAATATGCCGATTTTAGAAAAACACAGGCAGAAGAAATAAAAATGAAACAAAACAAAATCAATGAAGAAATTCTAAATCTTAAAACAAAAAGAGATCAAAAAGAAAAAATAATAGAACAAACTGAAAAAGAAAAAGAAGTTTTAGAGAGTCAAAAGAAAGAAAAAGAGCAGCTTGTAAAAACAATTCAAAAAGACAAAAAGAAATACCTTGCCGAAATTGACAAAAAAGAAAAACAAAGACGTGCAATAGACAAGCAAATTAAAAAAGCCCTTGCCGATGCAATTGCTGCTGCAAATAAAAAAGCAGCTGAAAAAGCAAAAAAAGACTCAAAAACTCAAAACACATCATCTGATTCAAAAACAACATCATCAAGCACAAAATTTATTTTAACTGCAGAGGGCAAAGTAGATTCTGATAATTTTAAAGCTAATAAAGGCAAATTACCTCTTCCTGTTGAAAAAGGATATATTTCTTCGCCTTATGGTGACCATCCACACCCTGTTCACAAAAACTTAATGTCGCACAATAACGGTATTGAAATAACAACTCAAGACGGATCAATTGCTCGCGCTGTTTTTGCTGGAGAAGTAACCCAAATACAAGTAATACCTGGGACCAACAAAAAAATCATATACATTGTTCATGGAGACTTTTTTACCATCTATCAAGATTTAGATACCATATCTGTAAAAACAGGAGATAAAGTAACAATCAAACAAAAATTAGGAAAAATTCACACCAATTCTGATGGAAAAACAACTATGAAATTTTTTATTACACAAAACACAACCTACATGAACCCTTCAAGCTGGTTGAGTTTGTAAATAATTTTTATATAAAAACGATTAATTTAGCGAAGTCTTAATTAAACAAATAAAGCTTTAAGCTCTGTAGCCTCATTAGGTTTCATTTTTCCCGCTAACACCAAGCTCAGTTGTTTTCTGCGTAAAGCGCCTTCAAAACGTTCTTTTTCTAAATCGGTTTCAGTCAACACTACTGGTACTTCAACAGGTCTGCCAGAATCATCAACAGCGACAAAAGTATAAATGGCCTCATTGGCTTTTGAACGATTACCGCTTTCTCTATCTTCAACCCATACGTCAAGATAAATTTCCATAGAAGTATTAAATGATCTTGAAATTTTTGCTTCAACAGTAACTACACTTCCTAAAGGAATTGACTTATTAAAAGCCACATGATTCACACTAGCGGTAACGGTTATACGTCTACAATGTCTTCGTGCGGCTATACTTGCTGCACGATCCATACGGGCTAATAATTCTCCTCCAAATAAATTGTTCAAAGGATTTGTTTCACTAGGCAATACTAAATCGGTAAGAATAGTTAAAGATTGCGAGGCGTATCTTGGTTCCATTTTTTTTGGTAAAGATAAAGTAATTTCGCTGTTTTGAATTTATAATTATGAGGAAATAATTAATCAATCATTAACCAAGCTCGGTTATAAGTAGAATTTCTTAATTCAAATAAATATGCCTTAGCTTCATCATAATCTGAAAAACTTTGAAAAAAAACAGGAGTCATTCCTCTTTTATTTTTTGGACCTAATTCAGCTTTAAAGCCGCTTTTAATTAAATTTTCATATTCTCGAACAGCATTTTTTTCTTTGCTAAAAACACCAGAAACCAAATGAAAAGGGAATTTTTTTGAAACAACTTCAAGCCCTTCATTTAAGTCATTAAAAGGCACATCAATAACAAAAGTAGCCTGTTCTATAGTAGCTTGCACTTTGTCTTGAACGTTTTTTTCTATAACTAAAGTTTGTTGTTGTATTTGATTGTCATAATGCATTTTGTAGCCATAGGTTCCTGCTAATCCAAAAAGCAAAAAAGCAGCAGCATATTTTAGATACGAATAATTTTGTTGCTTTTCAGAGCTAAAAATAACAGGAGCAATTACGTCTAATTGTTCAACAGCTTTTTTCAACTCAACTCTTTTAACAGCAGGTGAAATAAAGCCAGATAACCCAAAAGAACTAGTGAAGTAGTTGGTATTGTTAAAAGGCTCAAAAAACCAAGTTAGTTCACTTGAAAGCTTAATGTTTCCAATATTTTCTAAGGTTAACACCTCTCTGTTGTGCAAACTATGAAGCCACTTAGAAACCGCAAAGGTAATAGACTGAACCGCATCGTCGTAAGATATTTTTTCTTCTGAAGCGATATGATTGGCTAATAAACCATCATTGTTTTTAATATTAGCATTAAAAGAAACCACTTTTGTAGGCGGATTGAATGATACGTCACTACCGTTAAGCTGAGCCGACTGAATTTCGGTTAAAAAAGCACCAAAGCCAGGAACGGTAACGCATTGATAGCGAAACAGCAAAGAGGATATGTGAAGATTGATATTCATATTAGCAAAGAAAAAAGATTCTCCCTAGATTGCAAAATATATTGAGCTATATTTATTAACATTTGTAAAAAAAATAAACAAAAGCTTAATAAACAATGTTTTATAAGGTCAAAATTTATTATTTTTGAAGCCAATTTTATTTATATGAGCCAAACAGAGTTATTTTATGCATTATCGTTGTTACAAGTACAAGGTGTTGGAGACATTATGGCAAAAAAACTTATCAATCAATGTGGAACTGCCGAAAACATCTTTAAAGAAAAAGCAGCAAACCTTTTAAAAATTGATGGTGTCGGAAGCTCGATCATCTACAACCTCAAAGAAAAAACCATTTTTGATAAAGCGACTGCTGAAATTAAATTTATTGAACAAGAAAACATTGAGGTTTTATTTTATAAAGATGAATTATATCCAAACAAATTAAAGCATTGTTTTGATAGTCCTTTACTTTTATTTCAATCGGGAAATGTTAATTTACAAAATAAAAAGATCATCAGTATAGTAGGTACCCGACAAATTACAAGTTATGGATCTGCCTTTTGTAAAAATTTATTGGAAGATTTAGCACCACTAAACCCTATTATTGTCAGCGGCTTTGCTTATGGGGTTGATATTTTTGCACATCAAGTTGCAATGGACTTAGGGTTGCAAACTATAGGCATTTTAGCACATGGCTTAAACCAAACATATCCTAAAAATCACAAAAAATACGTTTCAAAAATGGAACAGAACGGAGGGTTTTTAACTGAATTTTGGAGCACAAGTAACCCTGAAAAAGAAAACTTTGTAAAGCGAAATAGAATTGTTGCCGGAATGAGTGAGGCCACAATAGTTATAGAAAGTGCCGAAAAAGGAGGCTCATTAATTACCGCAAATTTAGCAAATGATTACAACAGAGACGTTTTTGCTGTTCCAGGAAGAACCACAGACAAATGGAGTCAAGGCTGTAATCATTTAATAAAAACACAGCGGGCAAATTTACTTTCAAGCGCTGCCGATATTGTTTATTTTTTAAATTGGGATATTAAAAATAAAGAAAGTAATTCCATTCAAAAACAATTATTTGTTTCGCTAGAACCAGACGAACAAAAAATATATGATTATCTTGTCTTGCATGGGAAACAAACGTTAGACCTTATAGCATTAGAGTGCGAATTTCCTATATTTAAAATCGCATCAACGTTATTAAATATGGAGCTAAAAGGAGTCATAAGACCTTTGCCAGGAAAATCATTTGAAGCAATTTAACGGTCCTTGTTATTTCTTAAAAAAAGCATTTTAAGCATTCAAAATAGCAATGGTTAGTCTGTTAACAAATTATAATGTGTTTTTATATGACATAGAATTTTAACATGTTCTATTCGAAAACGTTTGCGTAGTATTTATAAATATTAGTTTAATTTTCTAATAATATAACTAACTTAGTACAAAAGAAATTTCTCCATGTACACATTGCCAAAAATTGAACGATTTAATCAAAATGTAACTTCAAAATATACGATTTATAACAGCGTATTTATAACACTTCCCTTTGATGAAATAAACAATACGGGCGTTTTATTGCCTTTGTTTTCTGAGGTATGTGAAAGCGGATATAAAAATAATGAAAGCCCAGATCAAATTTTTGAAACCTTTGTTTCCAAATACTTAAGCAATCCAACCCAAAAAGAAAAAGAATCTTTAATGTTTCGGTTTATTCAATATATTGAACGTCAAGTGGTTCTTTTTGATGCTATTGAAGATGCTGCTTTTGATGTTGTAAACAATTTGGAAGGCACAGGCTCATTAAGAGACATGAAAGAAAATGCAGAGCAAAAAAACAAACAACAAGAGCTCATAAGCTTTTTAGAAAACTTTAAAATAAGAACGGTTTTAACGGCTCATCCTACTCAATTTTATCCAGGTTCTGTTTTGGGAATCATTACCGATTTAACAAACGCCATTCGTTTAAACAATTTAAATGCAATAAAAGAATTACTCGCACAATTAGGAAAAACCCCTTTCATAAAACAAGAAAAGCCAACACCTTTAGACGAAGCAGTAAGTCTAATTTGGTTTTTAGAAAATGTATTTTATGAAACAGCTGGGGCCATGATGCATTACATACAAAAAAACATTTTAAATGGAAATTTACCTAAAAATGACATTTTAAACTTAGGGTTTTGGCCCGGAGGAGACAGAGATGGCAATCCATTTGTTACTACCAAAATCACATTAAAAGTTGCTCAACGCCTACGCACCTCTATTTTAAAAAGCTATTATTCTGACATCCGAAAATTAAAAAGAAAGCTAACATTTGCAGAAGTTGATACAATAATTGCAGAAGTTGAAAACAAATTATATCGATCTGTTTTTTATTCAGAAGGCGAAATATTCATTTCATTAGAAGAACTAAATGATAAATTATGCCAAGTAAAAAAACTTGTTACCAGCAAACATCAATCTTTGTATGTAGATGATATTGATTTGTTGTTAAACAAATTAAACTTGTTTGGATATCATTTTGCAACATTAGACATTCGCCAAAACAGTAAAATTCACGCACGTGTTTTTGATGCCATTTTATCTCATAAAAAATCTGTTTTTCCAGAAAATTATAAAGCATTAACAGAAGATGAAAAAATACACCTTTTATCCAATGCCTCATCTAATTTAACGGAATCTGATTTTGAAGACGAGCACGCAAAATCTACTATTGGCTCTATTTTAGCCATGAAAGCGATTCAAGAAAACAACGGTGAAAAAGCCTGTAATCGATATATAATTAGCAATAACGAAAGTGCATTACATGTTTTTGAAACCTTGTGTATGTTTCATTTATGTAATTGGCAAAACCCGACCGTAGATATAGTGCCTCTTTTTGAATCTGTTGATGATTTAGAAAAAGCAGATCAAGTAATGGAACAATTGTATAGTAATCCCGTATATGCTTCACACTTAAAAGCGAGAGGAAATGAACAAACAATTATGCTTGGTTTCTCAGACGGAACAAAAGACGGCGGTTATTTAATGGCCAATTGGGGGATTTATAAAGCAAAAGAAACCCTAACAGCGGTTTCGATAAAATATAATATTAAAGTAATCTTTTTTGACGGACGTGGTGGCCCACCTGCTCGTGGGGGAGGCAAAACCAATAAATTTTATGCTTCACTTGGACCCACTATTGAAAACCAACAAATTCAATTAACAGTTCAAGGGCAAACTATTAGTTCAAATTTTGGAACAATAGATTCGTGCAGGTATAACTTGGAAAACCTATTAAGTGCAGGAGCAAGCAATCAAGTATTTACTAAAAACAAAAACGGATTAACTTTCAATGAAAAACAAGTGTTGCAAAACCTATCAGAAATCAGTTATAAAAAATATGTTGATTTTAAAAATCACGATAAGTTTGTGCCTTATTTGGAACGAATGAGCACTTTAAATTACTATGCAAAAACCAATATTGGAAGTCGTCCTTCCAAAAGAAACGACTCAGACAAGCTTAATTTTGCCGATCTAAGGGCCATTCCCTTTGTAGGGTCATGGAGCCAATTGAAACAAAATGTACCGGGCTTTTTTGGCGTGGGAACAGCATTAAAAACCTTTGAAGACAATAACGAATGGCAAAAAGTTTCAGATTTATACCACAACTCACTCTTTTTTAAAACGTTGATGGAAAACAGCATGATGGCTTTAAACAAATCATTTTTTCCGTTAACCGCTTATATGAAAAAGGATAAAGAATTTGGCGAATTTTGGCAATTAATTTATACTGAATTTTTAGAAACCAAGCGGTTATTACTAAAGCTTTCGGGGTACACAACGTTAATGGAAAACTATCCTGACGGAAAAGCTTCGGTAGAACTTCGAGAAAAAATTGTTTTACCCCTTTTAACCATTCAGCAATATGCTTTATTAAAAATTAAAGAGCTAAAAGAAAGCCCAAACCCCGATGAAAAACAAATTGCCATTTATGAAAAAATAGTAACACGTTCGTTGTTTGGAAATATTAATGCTAGTAGGAATTCGGCTTAGTTTTTGTTATTTATTTTATAAATTCCATTTTATGCAAAAACTAATTGTACTTACATTTTTTTCTTTGTTTATACTTTCTTGTACCGAGAAAAAGAAATCTTATGAAGAATTTGAAGCAGAAGTTTTGTGTGATGTGTTGCCGCAAATAGCTCATGAAATTATTATGACAAAACTTCCTCCGCCACCTCCACCAGAAGAAGATTATGAAAAATATAATTATCAACCTTTTTCAACTGAAGATTTTATAAAATTAAAAGACATTCAAAAAGATTCTATTAAACTATTGGCAAAAGAGAAACATAAGTTGATTATTGGAATTAACTATAATTTATTTTCAATTAAAAGTAAAAATTTAGAATTTGAAAAGGACTTTAGAATAGATTCTTTGAAACAAAGACGCCTAAAAACTAAAGAGTTAGAAAAATCAAATTTGAAATTTAAATATTTTGAACCTGACTCTGTTAGATTAAAAGGAGAGTTTATTAATAATGAAGATATTTCAGCATTGATATCTACATCAAGAGTCTTGTTTAATTCATCAAAAAACAAATCATTTTTTGAATTATATCCTTTTGGTTGTATGCCTTATAAAATTGTAATCATTTCGAAAAAGAAAAATAACAAATGGACTTTAAAAGAAATAATTAAAGATTAGTTTTAATTTTTTCAATTGCCGTTGGCTGAAGCCAACGGATTAAATAATAAAACAAAAAAGGCTTTAGTCAAATTTATCAACTAAAACCTTTTAATTTTATATTATAATTTTCCCATGATTGAAATCAAGGGCAATTCGATTAATACCCCAATTTCGTTCTTACTCTATCTAAAACGCCATTGGCAACTATACTTGCTTTTGCAGCTCCTTCAAATAACAGTTTGTCAACTTCTTGAGTGTTGTTCATGTAGTAATTATATTTTTCTCTTACCGTTGCAAATTTCTCTATGATTAGTTCAAAAAGAGCTTGTTTTGCGTGTCCATAACCGTAATTTCCACCCAAATAATTGGCTCTCATTACTTCTGTTTGTTCTGGTGAAGCTAATAATTTGTATAAGGTAAAAGCATTACAAGCATCAGGATTTTTTGGTTCTTCAAGCGGTGTGCTATCGGTTTCGATACTCATGATTTGTTTGCGTAACGCTTTATCATCTAAAAAAATATTGATGTAATTATTTGCTGATTTACTCATTTTTCCACCATTTGTTCCAGGAACAATCATTGTGTTTTCATCAATTTTTGCTTCGGGCAAAACAAAAGTTTCTCCCATTTGATGATTGAAACGAGACGCCACATCACGCGTAATTTCAAGATGCTGCAATTGATCTTTTCCTACCGGAACTATGTTGGCATCATATAACAAAATATCTGCGGCCATTAGCATTGGGTATAAAAATAAACCGGCATTTACATCTTCTAATCTATCCGCCTTGTCTTTAAATGAGTGTGCTAATGTTAAACGTTGAAAAGGAAAAAAACAGCTCAAATACCAAGACAACTCTACTGTTTGAGGCACGTCTGATTGACGATAAAACGTAACCTTGTTTACATCTAAACCACAAGCCAACCATGCGGCGGCAGTGCTATATGTGTTTTGACGAAGAGTTTCTCCATCTTTTATTTGCGTTATAGAGTGTAAATCAGCAATAAACAAAAACGATTGATCTGTTTCGTTATTTGTCATCTCTATTGCAGGAAGTATAGCGCCTAATAAGTTTCCCAAATGAGGAGTTCCTGTACTTTGTACTCCTGTTAGTATTTTTGCCATTTCATTGTTCTTTAGCACAAAAGTAGGGTTTTGAATTAAGATTTGAAATGATGCATTAAATTTTTATTTTTATTACTTTTGAAACGATTATAGATAAGCCGAAATCATGGGTTTATAAAACAAATAATAAATGAAAATTTTTAAAATAATGTTTTGGGTGCTTTGGCGCACTTGGTTTTATGTGCTGGTTTTAATACCTATTATTGTAATGTTTCCGTTTTTATTTCTTACAATATTAAGCAAAAAAACCTATCCACAATTTTTTTGGTTAGCCCGTAAATGGTCAAAAATCATAGTTTTTGGAATGGGTTTTTATTATAAAATAGACCAGGATCAAGAGTTTGAAAAAGGGAAAAGTTATATTTTAGTTTCTAATCATACTTCTATGCTTGACATTATGTTGATGTTTGCTATAGTAAAAGACAATCCGTTTGTGTTTGTTGGTAAGGCCGAATTGTCTAAAATACCTGTTTTAGGTTTCTTCTATAAAAGAACTTGTATTTTAGTTGATAGAAGTAATGGCAAAAGCCGTTATAAGGTTTTTGAAAGTGCTCAAAAAAAAATCAATCAAGGCTTAAGTATTTGTATTTTTCCAGAAGGAGGTGTTCCTCACGAAAGTATTTTTTTAGATACATTTAAAGACGGAGCTTTTCGTTTAGCCATTGAGCATCATTTAGCTATTGTACCCATTACTTTCCCTGATAATAAAAAACGATTTTCTTATACTTTTTTGAGCGGAAGCATGGGCAAGATAAGAATAAAAATACATCCTTTTGTAGAAACTAAAGATTTAAAATTAGATAAAAAACTAGACTTAAGAGAACAAGTTCGTAATACTATTTTAAACCAATTGGAATTATTTAACACATAGCAACATGCATCATTTAAACGTCATGATGTTGTAGTAACTATAAAACCCTTTAAGCAGAAAGTTCTATTGTTGTTAAAACAAATGCTAAAAAAATCACGCTCAAAGCGTGATTTTTTTAATTAAGCTTTTTTTTCAGCTAAATATTCTTTTATTTTTTGTTCCAATTCATCCATCAAATCAGGATTATCTTTGATTAAAAGTTTTACAGCATCTCTGCCTTGTCCTAGTTTTGTTTCACCGTAACTAAACCAAGAACCACTTTTCTTAACGATTTCATATTCTACCGCAAAATCTAAGATTTCACCTACTTTAGAAATTCCTTCACCATACATAATATCAAATTCAGCAGTTCTAAAAGGTGGAGCAACTTTGTTTTTAACAACCTTAACTTTTGTTCTGTTTCCTATTACCTGATCGCCATCTTTAATTTGAGTAGAACGTCTAATGTCAATTCTTACAGAAGCATAAAACTTAAGTGCATTACCACCAGTTGTCGTTTCTGGGCTACCAAACATAACGCCAATTTTATCCCTTAACTGATTGATAAAAAACACGGTACAGTTTGTTTTATGAATAGTTCCTGTTAATTTTCGTAAAGCTTGTGACATTAAACGGGCGTGTAATCCCATTTTAGAATCACCCATGTCACCTTCAATTTCACTTTTTGGTGTTAAAGCAGCTACAGAGTCAATAACCACAATGTCAATAGCACCTGATCGAATTAAATTCTCAGCAATTTCTAAAGCCTGCTCTCCATTATCGGGTTGCGATATAATTAAATTATCAATATCAACGCCTAATTTTTCTGCATAAAAACGGTCAAAAGCATGTTCAGCATCAATAAAAGCAGCTATTCCTCCTGCTTTTTGAGCTTCAGCAATTGCATGTAAAGTTAAAGTAGTTTTACCTGACGACTCTGGTCCATACACTTCAATAACCCTTCCTCTTGGGTATCCATTTACACCTAAAGCAATATCAATTCCTAATGATCCAGACGATATAGATTCAATTTCAACAACGGCTGCATCTCCTAATTTCATTACGGTTCCTTTTCCGTAGGTTTTGTCTAATTTATCTAGTGTAAGTTGTAAGGCTTTTAATTTGGCTTCTTTATCTGAACTCATAATTGCATTTATTTTATGTAAAAATAACGCTTTTTTTTTGTGTGCCAAAAATTGTTAATATATTTTATTTAATATTCAATAAATGCTTTTTCAAACCATTTATTTACCTTTGCAATATAATCCTTCCATTTAGGGTTTATTTTTTTATTTTTCACTTAAATGTTTATAGCATGCAACTGTACAACACCTTAAGCGCAGAAGAAAGAGCTCAGCTAATTGACGAATCAGGAAAAAAGCGTCTTACTTTATCTTTCTATGCGTATGCCAAAATTGATGACCCTAAACAATTTCGCGATAATTTATTTTTAGCTTGGAACATACTCGATGCTCTAGGCAGAATATATGTAGCTCAAGAAGGTATTAACGCTCAAATGAGTATTCCCGAAGATAATTTTGAAGCTTTTAAAAATACACTTGAAGTTTATGATTTTATGAAAGAGATTAGGCTTAATGAAGCCATCGATCAAGACAATCATTCTTTTTTAAAGCTAACCATTAAAGTACGTCATAAAATTGTAGCTGACGGTTTAAACGATGACACTTTTGACGTAACCAACAAAGGAATTCATTTAAAAGCTGATGAATTTAATCAAATATTAGACGACCCAAACACCATAGTAGTAGATTTTAGAAATCATTATGAAAGTGAAGTGGGTCGTTTTAAAGGAGCAATAACTCCAGATGTAGAAACATTTAGAGAAAGCTTACCTATTATTAACGAACAATTAAAAGACTTTAAAGAAGATAAAAACCTTGTAATGTATTGCACAGGCGGTATTCGTTGCGAAAAAGCTAGTGCCTATTTTAAACATCAGGGCTTTAAAAACGTATTTCAACTAGAAGGCGGAATCATTCAATATGCCAAACAAATCAAAGAAGAAAATTTGGAAAGTAAATTTCTTGGAAAAAATTTCGTTTTTGATAATCGTTTAGGAGAAAGAATAACAGAAGATATTCTTTCACAATGCCACCAATGTGGTAAGCCTTGCGACAACCACACCAATTGTTTTAACGATGGATGTCATTTATTATTTATTCAATGCGCCAATTGTAAATCTGCTATGGAAAATTGTTGTTCTATAGAATGTTTAGAAACAATGCATTTGCCTTTAGCAGAACAAGTAAAATTGCGCCTTGGAAAACAGGTAGGTAATAAAGTGTTTCGAAAAGGGAAATCAGAAAATTTAGTATTCAAAAATTCTGGAAATTTGGGATACGTTTCATTGGCAATAGCTAGTAAAACCAAAAACATTCAAGAAAAAATAAAAGTTAAAAAAGTACTTTTAGGCAAAGCAGAACATTATTACTCCAAGGCCCAAGTAGCATTATTTAGCATAGAAAAAAATCAATTGAAACTTGGAGACACCATATTGATTATGGGGCCTACAACAGGAAGTAAAGAACTGGTAGTTACTAAAATGTTTGTAAACGGAAATGAGGCTAACGAAGCTAATTCGGGAGACAAAACAACCTTTAAAGTGCCATTTAGAATTCGATTGTCAGATAAATTATTTAAAATTATATAGTAAAAAAATAAAATTATTATAAACGTAAAGCCTGCATAATTTAATTTTTGCAGGCTTTCTCATTTTTATACCTTGAATAAAACATAAAAATTATACTATCTTTACACTCAAAACGTTTTATAAGTAACCTAGTTTCAATTTTTTTTGAAACGACCTATATATAATCAAATTATGGCATGTACAAACTGTTCCACGGGCGCCAAAGACGGCACACCTAGAGGATGTAAAAATAATGGGACTTGTGGCACCGATAGCTGCAATAAATTAACGGTTTTTGATTGGTTGTCAAACATGGCTTTGCCAGGAGGACAAGAGCCTTTTAGCGCTGTTGAAATACGTTTTAAAAACGGCAGAAAAGAGTTTTTTAGAAACACAGAAAAACTAACACTTTCAATTGGCGATGTGGTTGCTACAGAAGCTTCACCTGGTCATGACATTGGTATTATTTCACTTACAGGAGAATTAGTAAAAGTTCAAATGAAGAAAAAAAGTGAAAATCCTGATGGTGATTTGGCAAAAATATATCGAAAAGCAACTCAAAAAGACATTGATATTTGGTCTGACTGTCGTGAAAAAGAAGAAAAAATAAAAGTAAAAGCCCGAGAATTAGCCATAAGTTTAAAGTTAGAAATGAAAATTTCTGACATTGAATTTCAAGGAGATGGATCAAAAGCAACGTTTTATTATACGGCAAATGATCGTATAGATTTTAGACAATTAATTAAAGATTTTGCTCGCGAATTTAGCATCCGAATCGAAATGAAACAAGTAGGTTTTCGTCAAGAAGCATCACGTCTTGGAGGAATAGGGTCATGCGGAAGAGAATTGTGTTGCTCAACTTGGCTAACCGATTTTAGAAGTGTAAACACATCAGCAGCTCGTTATCAACAATTATCGTTAAACCCACAAAAATTAGCAGGACAATGTGGAAAATTAAAATGTTGTTTAAATTTTGAACTAGACACTTATTTAGATGCATTAAAGCATATTCCAGATATGGAAACTAAATTATATACCGAAAAAGGCGATGCTTTTTGTCAAAAAATAGACATTTTTAAAGAATTAATGTGGTTTTCTTATGCAAATAATTCTGCTCACTGGCATGTATTACCTGTATCTCAAGTAAAAGAAATATTAGAAATAAACAGTAAAAAAGAACGAGCTACTTCATTAGAAGATTATGTAATAGAAGTTGTTCCCTTGGTTGAAAAAACATATCAAAATGTTGTAGGACAAGACAGTTTAACTCGTTTTGACCAACCCAAAAACAAGAATAACAATAAAAAAAGAAATTTTAAAAAGAAGCCCAATGAACCAAAAGGCCAATAAACTAATTCTTTTATTTTTTATAGTTTTATTTAGCTCATGCGATGACACACGGTTTTTTGATGATTATGTTTCATTAGATGGAAAATGGACAAATGCAGATATCATAGAATTTTCTTTTGAACAAAAAGACACCATCAATCTGTATAACATGTTTATCAATGTTAGAAACAATAACGATTACCCATTTAATAATTTATTTGTAATTGTAAAACTAGATCAGCCTAATGATGAAGTTAAAGTGGATACTTTAGAGTATTTGATGGCAAATCCAGACGGAACGTTATTGGGCAAAGGAATAGCCGCTACAAAAAGCAATAAACTTTGGTATAAAGAAAATTTTAAATTTCAAAAATCAGGCAAATATTCTTTTTCTATTGAACAAGCCAACCGTGAAAACGGAAAAACTAATGGCATTGATACTTTAGATGGTATAACAGAAATCGGTTTTAGAATTGAAAAAAAATAATTTAGAATATGGCAAATGCAAAGCAATCACCTAAAGAAGATTTTTCTGGATACATAAAAAAGTTTTGGACGTTATTTTTTTATGGGATCATAGCCATTATAGCATTTTTCTTTTTGGCTATTTGGGGTTTTTTTGGTGAAATGCCCACATTTGACGAATTAGAAAATCCAAATTCTAATACGGCTTCAGAAATCATTTCATCTGATGGCAAAACTATTGGAAAATTTGCCTATCAAAACAGGGTTCCTGTTAAGTTTAAAGACTTGCCATTAGATCTAGTAAACGCACTTGTAGATACAGAAGACGAACGGTTTTATGAACACGCAGGAATTGATGTAAGAGGCTTATTAAGAGCCGTTGTAAAATTAGGTCAAGACGGAGGGGCCAGCACCATTACCCAGCAACTCGCAAAAAACTTATTTCACGGAAGCGATGGTTCAAAAAATATTGTAGTCCGAATTGTTCAAAAAGTAAAAGAATGGATTATTGCAATAAAATTAGAACGTCAATACACCAAGCAAGAAATAATAGCCATGTACCTCAATCAAGTAGATTTTGTGAACAATGCTATTGGAATTTCATCAGCTTCATCCATTTATTTCAATAAAAAGCCAAAAGAATTAACAACAAAAGAAAGCGCTGTTTTAGTAGGAATGCTTACCAATCCATCACGTTTTAATCCCAATAGATTTAAAGAAAGAGCAACCATAAGAAGAAATGTTGTTTTAGGGCAAATGGTTCGAAACAAACACCTTAGCCAAGAAAAATTTAACGATCTAAAGAACATGCCAATTGAGTTAGATTTTAAACTTGAAAATCACAACGACGGAATTGCTACTTATTTTAGAGAATATTTGCGCGATTATTTGAAAAAATGGACAAAAGAAAACCCAAAGCCAGACGGTACAACTTATGACATCCATAAAGATGGTTTGAAAATTTATACAACCATAGATTCTAAAATGCAAAAATATGCAGAAGAGGCCGTACAAGAACATTTAAAAAACCTGCAAAAGAAATTTTTTGAACTTGCAAAAGGAAAGAAAAACGCTCCTTTTGTTTATCTCAATGATGAAGAAACTAATAGCATCATAAAGCGTGCAATGAAAAATTCGGAACGTTGGAGGTTATTAAAAAACGCAAACAAATCAGAAGATGAAATATTAAAATCTTTTGATATTAAAACAAAAATGAAAGTTTTTACATGGAATGGTGAGCGCGATACGATCATGACACCTCGTGACTCTATTATTTATTATAAGCATTTTATTCAGTCGGGCTTAATGGCAATGGAGCCTCAAACTGGTTTTGTTAAAGCTTGGGTTGGGGGTATAAATCAAAAATATTTTCAATATGATCATGTAGGTGTTGGCGCAAGACAAGTGGGCTCTACATTTAAGCCTTTTGTATATGCAACGGCTATTAATGAATTAGGCATGTCGCCTTGTGATTCTATAATAGACGCCCCTTATACTATAAAAACAGGCCGTTGGGGCATGCTTACGCCATGGACACCAAACAACTCTGACGGAAAACACAAAGGATTAATAAATTTAAAAACAGCTTTAGCAAATTCTGTGAATACAATTTCTGCCAAATTAATGGATAGGGTTGGCCCAGATGCCGTAATAAATTTAGTTCATAAATTAGGGGTTTCATCAAATATTCCGTCAAGACCTGCAATTGCTCTTGGTGCGGTAGAAATTACAGTTGAAGAAATGGTGGCCGCCATGAGTACATTTGTAAACGAAGGACAATATATAAAACCCGAAATAGTAATGCGTATTGAGGATAAAAACGGAGTCGTTATTTATCAATCTATACCTGTAACAAGAGACGTTGTGAATAAAGATGTAGCTTATGCTGTTATTAAATTAATGACAGGAGTTGTTGAGTCGGGAACAGGACGAAGATTGCGTTTTGGAGGTTCATCAGGGATTGCTAGTTATAAATATGCTTTTACAAACGAAATAGCAGGTAAAACAGGTACAACACAAAATAATGCAGATGGATGGTTTATGGGTATGGTACCTAATTTAGCCTGTGGTATTTGGTCTGGAAATGAAGATCGTTCAGCCCATTTTAGAAACACAGCTTATGGGCAAGGTGCTACCATGTCATTACCTATTTGGGGTATTTTTATGGATAAATGTTATAACGATAAATCATTAAACATCTCTAAAGAAAATTTCCCTAGACCAGAAAACATGTCTATTAAAGTAGATTGTGGATCACCAAAAAAAGAAATAGACTCCACGGAAGCTCTTGTTCCCGATATAGGAGATTTAGAATTTTAAATTTACAAAACACCTTTTTTTAAAGGTGTTTTTTTTATATATTTATCTAAATTTATAAGAACAATGATTAACAGAAAAGTAAATAATGTAGACGAAGCTTTACAAGGAATACAAGACAACATGACACTAATGTTAGGTGGTTTTGGGCTTTGTGGTATCCCAGAAAACAGCATTGCTAAGTTAGTAGAAATGAATGTTTCAGGCTTAACCTGTATTTCAAATAACGCAGGGGTAGATGATTTTGGATTGGGATTATTGCTGCAAAAAAGGCAAATTAAAAAAATGATATCTTCTTATGTAGGAGAAAACGCCGAATTTGAACGTCAAATGCTCTCAGGAGAATTAGACGTAGAATTAACACCACAAGGCACTTTAGCCGAAAAATGTAGAGCTGCTCAGGCCGGTATACCTGCCTTTTTTACTCCAGCAGGATACGGAACAGAAGTAGCCGAAGGAAAAGAAACACGTGAATTTAACGGGAAAATGCATGTAATGGAATTGGCTTATAAAGCTGATTTTGCTATTGTAAAAGCATGGAAAGGTGACGAAGCCGGAAACTTAATTTTTAAAGGAACGGCCCGAAACTTTAATGCGTGTATGGCTGGTGCAGCAAAAATAACAATTGCTGAGGTAGAAGAATTAGTGCCTGCAGGAATGCTCGATCCTAATCAGATACATATTCCAGGAATCATGGTAAATCGTATTTTTCAAGGCAATAATTTTGAAAAACGCATTGAGCAAAGAACGGTTAGAGTTAGAATATAAAATTTTCAATTATAGAAATGACAAAAATAGTTACATATAATAAAGAATACGCCCAAGCTTTTAAAGCATTAAACATGGCTTGGTTAGAAAAACATTTTAGACCAGAGCCTTATGACATTGAGGTTTTATCAAATCCAGAAAAGCACATTATTAACAAAGGAGGCGATATTTATTTTGTACTAGAAAACAACATACCTTTAGGAACAGTAGCTCTTATGTATAACGAACATAACGAGCTCGAATTTACAAAAATGGCAGTTCACGAATTAGCACAAGGTAAAGGATATGGCAATTTATTGATGCAATGTTGTATAGAAAACGCTAAAAAAATGGATGCTAAAGAGTTAATTTTATATTCTAATACCAAGTTAAAACCAGCCATACAATTGTACCTTAAATCAGGCTTTGTAGAAATTCCAGTTAAAAATTCAGATTACGAAAGATGCAATATAAAAATGGTATTAAAACTTTAAATACAAAACCATGTTAACAAAACAAGATATAGCAAAACGCATTGCAAAAGAGGTTCAAGACGGATATTATGTAAATCTAGGTATTGGTATTCCTACATTGGTAGCCAACTTTGTTAGAACAGATATTTCGGTTGAATTTCAAAGCGAAAATGGCGTTATGGGTATGGGTCCTTTTCCATTTGAAGGAGAAGAAGACGCTGATGTAATCAATGCCGGAAAACAAACCATAACTACTTTACCTGGCGCAAGTTTCTTTGATTCGGCATTTAGCTTTGGCATGATACGCAGTCAAAAAGTAGATTTAACCATTTTAGGTGCTATGGAAGTTTCAGAAAATGGAGACATTGCCAATTGGAAAATCCCAGGTAAAATGGTTAAAGGGATGGGAGGAGCTATGGATTTAGTTGCTTCTGCAGAAAACATTATTGTAGCCATGATGCACGTTAACAGGGCGGGTGAGTCTAAGTTATTAAAAAAATGCTCTCTTCCTTTAACAGGAGTTGGCTGTGTTAAAAAAATTGTTACCGAATTAGCCGTTATTGAAGTAAGCCCTAAGGGTTTTAAATTGCTCGAAAGAGCGCCAGGAGTTTCTGTTGAAGACATTATAAAAGCAACCGAAGGCACTCTAATTATTGATGGCGAAATACCAGAAATGACATTAAACTAGAACGTTATAAATTGGCTCGGGCTATTTGTTGTAATGTTTCGTTTTTTTATTAAAAAAAAACGCTTAGCATTTCAATACCATAATGCTAAACTAAGAAAAACAAAGCCTTTTTAAGTTTATTTATTATTCATAAATTCTAATAAAACGATATTGGCATTCCCAAATGTAGGATGTTGATCAGTTAAGGTAACGATTTTCTTTTTATTCATTTTATACATCAAGTCAAACTCTGTAGTAAACAGGATCACAGACAAAAACGGATTAAACAAAAAAGGAACTAATCGATCATAAGCGCTGTCAACTGAATGTATTTCAAACAATTCTTCTTGCTGAAATCTAAATTTTAATTCTAATTTTAGCTTATCTTCTTCAATTACAAGGCGTATGTAAATGTTTTTCAATTCAGTATTACCTATAGTTTTTGCAAAGGTTAACTTGGCAAAAGTTCCATCAGTAAGACTGTCTTTAAATTTTGAATAAAAATCGGGAAAAGTGTCTGTAAAAGGCATAATTATTATTTTATTTTAAAAAAACCAACTTGCCACAAATATAGCGGTTATTACACAAATTAAGTCTACTAAAAGCATTGTTCCTAATGTATATCGTGTGTTTTTCATGTTTATGCTACCAAAATAAACGGCAATTACATAAAAAGTAGTTTCGGCACTACATTGAAAAATACTACTCAATCGTCCGGTTAATGAGTCTGGACCAAAAGTTTTCATGGCATCAATCATAAATCCACGAGATCCTCCCGAACTAAAAGGCCTTAAAATTGCCACAGGAAGCGAATCCGTTATTTCTTTACTAACCCCAATATTAGAAGCTATAAACGAAATACCATTGGCAATAAGATCAAATAAGCCACTATTTCTAAACATAGAAATGGCTACCAGCATGGCTAAAACATAAGGAAAAATAGTTACTCCCGTTTTTAACCCGTTGTTTGCCCCTACGACAAATGAATCAAAAATAGTAGTTTTTAAAGCCGTAAATTTTGTTTCGTTTAGGAATGAAAAAACCAGTGTAAAACCAATAATTGCAACCAACATTAGCCCAGAAAGATTAGAGGTAAAGAAGTTTTTTTCTACCAAATCTAATCTGTTTATGTAAAACAAAAGCCCTACAATTGCACTTATCAAAACCATTAAGGTAACAACTAAAGAAGCACTTTTAAAATTTATTTTTTGACGAATACCCACAATAATAAAAGCGGCAAGTGTGCCCACAAAAGATGTAATAATACAGGGCAACATTACATCTGCTGGATTGGCTGCGTTTTCGGCAGCTCTATATCCAATAATGGAAGTTGGAATTAATGTTAAACCAGCAGCGTGCAAACACATAAACATAATTTGGGCGTCACTCGCTTTGTCCTTATCAGGATTTATTTCTTGTAAACTTTGCATGGCTTTAAGACCAAAGGGCGTAGCGGCTGAATCTAACCCTAGAAAATTAGCGGCAAAATTTAAAGTCATATAAGAAATGGACTCATGATTTTTTGGAACAGAAGGAAATATTTTAGAAAAAACGGGACTTAATTTTTTGGCTAATTTTTCTGAAGCTCCTGAATCTATTAGCAATTGCATCAAACCGCAAAAGAAGGCTAAATACGCTATCAACGGGATAATTAAATCTACTAAACTGCTTTTGGCGGTAGACAACAACCCATCTGACTTTTGAAGGCCGCTGTATATTTTTACGGTTTTGTTTTTATAAACATAGGTGGTGTCAGGATCTGAAGTAATAATATTTACAATATAGGTTTTGTCTTCAGATTTTTCAATACTGTCTTTTATGAATAACGGAATTTCGTTCAAGAATTTTTCTGAAATTAATACAGGGTCATCTTTTTTTCCATTCAATAAAAAATCAATAGTGTATGAGTTTCCAGAAAACAAACTGATTACAACAAAAGCTATTGAAGAAATAAAAATGGCCAACCAAAACCTGCTTAATACCATAATAATTTTTTTGTAAATATACTAAATCAATGGCAACTACAATAATAAAGATAAAAATCAATAGCAACGTTAACGATCACTTAAAGATGCAAATTTAGTATTGAAATTTATAGGTTAAACATGTAAAATTTCATTGTCAACTAATAAATCCTCTCTGCGCATTTTTAAAAATACCTGAGCTACAGCTATTACATCTTTTTCACAATAGGTTACAATTCGATCAATATTTTTTTCTTTATAAAATACCCGAGCCACTTCGCTCCCGTCTATATCATTTTTTGGTGAGGGTATGCCTAAAATTTTTGTTAGTAATTTTAAAGAAGTATAGTGTTTATAATCTCCAAATTTCCATAATTCTAAAGTGTCTAAATGTGGAACTTCCCATGGTTTTTTGCCAAATAAATTTATTTTTCCTGGCAATGCAATTCCATTTATAATCATTCTTCGGGCAATAAATGGAATGTCAAATTCTTTGATATTATGACCACACAAAAGATGAGTAGTTAAATGAAAATTTTCATTCAATAAATTAGAAAAATCTTTTAAAATCTTCTTCTCTTCACCAAAAAACGAAGTCACTCTAAAGTTACGAATATCGCTTTTATTGTGAAAAAAACCAACGGAGATGCATATGATTTTTCCAAATTCGGCCCATATACCAGCACGGTCATAAAAATCTTCGGCAGACACATCTTCTTTTCGTTGGTATTGCGTTTTTTGTTCCCAAAGCTTTTTAGTTTCATCATCAATATCATTAAAATGCGCTTCTAACGGAACTGTTTCAATATCTAAGAATAAAATATTGTTGAGGTTAATTTTTTCAATCATAATCTTTAAAATTTATTTTTTTTCCTCTTTTTCTAACATTTTATAGGCTTCTTCCACATAGGTGTACAAATCATTACTATGTGGATCAGTTGCGGTTTGAACTCCTTTTAAATGTCCTAAACGCACAATAATCAAATCATCTTCAGGAATTACAATTACAAATTGCCCTAAATGTCCTCTCATATAAAATAAATCTTTTCCGCCAATAGAATGCATCCACCACCCGTACCCATATTCGGGACTATTTTTAAATCTTGGGGTAATGCATTTCTTTACAAAACTTGAATCAAGAATTTGTTGCCCATTCCACATTCCATTTTGTTTGTAGAGTTTGCCAAAACGCGCAAAATCACGAGCATTAGACGCAATACAACAATAGGCCTTTTCAATACCGTCTGGCTTATGATCTAGTTGCCACAGCGCTTCATTTTCGGACCCCATGGGCTCCCAAAAGTTGTTGGAAATATAATTTGACAGGTATTCACCCGTTGCTTTTTCAATACACATCGCTAAAAGCTGAGTAGCACCGCTTAAGTATTTAAAAGATTGACCAGGTTTTTCGTTGATCTCTAATCCCAGAATAATATTTTTTAAATCATCGTCAAAATAAGCACGTGTTACAATAGACAAAGGGCTGTAATATTCTTCTTCCCAATTTAGACCTGAGGCCATAGAGGCTAAATCACCAACGGTTACCTCTTGTGCAAATTTGCCTTTTAGCTCAGGATAAAAAGTGTTTATTTTTTGGTCTAAACTTATTATTTTACCTTGCATTATGGCTTTTCCTAAAGCAGCAGTAACAACACTTTTTGCCATGGAAAACGAATTAGATTTAGAATCTTTATCATAACCATCAAAATAACTTTCATGCCAAAGACTGTCATTTTTGATGATTAAAAAAGCAACAGTTTTAAGTTCTTTGTGGATTTTTGCTAACGCAGGAGTGGCTTTAATCAAATTATAATCGGATGCAATTGGCCAAGGTTGAGCGGTTCCTTTTTTGATTGTTCTATTTGGAAAATGAGTATAATCTTCTAAAAAAGCAGTTGTATGTCCTCTAAAATAAATTGTTCTAACCGCACGCAGCAAATAATCAACATCAAAAATATACATTAAAACAATGATACTAGTTAAAACAACAGCAAGCCACTTGAAGAATTTTAAAAGAAATTTCATGTATAAATTTGTTTCCTACGAATTTAATAAAATTTCTGTTATAAAATAAATTTAACAAAACAGAATATAAAATAATTTTTGTTGTTTAACAAGGTTTTCATGTTCAAAAACTATTTTTTTTAAAACACAACTGTACAAATGATTATTTATATATACGAACCAATGCCACTATAGCAGGTAGTCACAATCCACAGGTAATTTTAAGAGGTATTTCATTAATTGTGGTTTCATAATATGTATAAAACAAAAAACCACCAGTTAAACTGATGGTTTTTTACTTTTCAAAAGATGAATAATAAAAAGTTGTTGTATTATTTAGTTGAAATTGTTTTAACGTCTTCTACAACAGCAGGAGCGTCAACTTTCCCTTTTATGGTTAATGATTTTGGCACAGATGTATCACTAGTTGTTACTGTGATTGATTTAGTAAAAGCCCCAGGACTTGCAGCATTATAAGTTGCAGCTACCATTCCTTTTTCTCCTGGCTTAATAGGTGTTTTTGTATAATTAGCTGCGGTACAACCACAAGAAGGTCTTACGTTTGTAACTAAAATAGTTTCTTTTGTTGTGTTTGTAAACGTAAACTCATAAGTTGCGGGCTTTCCTTTTTCTAATGTTCCAAAATCATGAACAATTGTTCCCCATTCTATTAACGAAGGAGTTGAGTTTTGCTCAACGGCCGGAATTGTTTTAAATTCTGGACTTTGAGCGAATGTTAGTACAGAAATAAATAATGCAACAAATGATAAAGCTATTGTTTTCATAATATGTATACTTAAAGTTTATTTTAAATTTTACCTTTACAAATCTAATTTAATATTTAAAAATATTTGTTAATCACTTTTTAATGATTGTTAATGAGTTGTTAATGGTGGTTTTTATCCTAATTTTGTATCAATATAACTTCTATTATGAGATTAACTAGGTTTAACATGGTAATATTTATTGGGTTTCTTGCAATTATTGGCGTAATCATTATGCAATTATTACTTATAAATAAGGCGCTAAAGTTTGAAAAAAAAGAATTAGAAAGTAAGTTGTTTTTTGCGCTTCAAGATGTTGTGGAGCGAATTTATACCGATAATAAATCTAATTTAACGTTTAACAATCAAATTAAAAAAGTTTCAGACGGTTATTATATTGTAAATGTTGACGATGTTTTTGAAAATAAAATATTAGAACACTATTTAAAAATTGAATTTCAAAAGGTAAATGTCGATTTGGATTTTGAATACTCCATTTACAATTGTGGATCAGACAAAATGGTATATGGAAATTATGTGTCTTCAACAGGTAAAACATCTGACAAATGCGAAGATTGTTTTTCAACAAATAACGAAATGATTTATTATTTTGCCATTCGTTTTCCAGATATAAACAAAACGTTTTATGGCAATTTACAACAATATTGGATTTTTACATTCGTTTTATTTATGGTATTGATTATATATGTTTACTCTGTTTTTACCATGTTAAAACAAAAAAGATATACCGATTTGCAAAAAGATTTCATCAACAATATGACACATGAATTTAAAACGCCATTATCTTCTATATTAATTGCGTCCAATTTTGCAAATACTCAAAATGAAATAAAAGATAACCCAAAACTATCTAAATATATTCAAATTATAATCAATCAAAGTAATAAACTAAACGAACATATTGAAAAGATTTTATATGTTGCTAAAACAGATAGCAAGCAAATTGTACTCGAAAAAACATCAAATGATTTAAAAAACATTGTAGATTTAGTTATTGAAAATATTGAACTAAAGCATCAAAAGAAAATTAACTTTAAAAGTGAAATAAATCAAAATTATTTAATAAATGCAGACGATTTCCATTTTTATAATATTATTTACAACGTTTTAGATAACGCCATAAAATATGCAGGTAAAGAAACAGAAATTGTAATTAAAGCTATACAAGAAAAGCATAAATTAGCTATTATTTTTTCAGATAACGGGAGCGGAATACCTCAAGTAGATTTACCTTTTATTTTTGATAAATTCTATCGAGTAACGCGACAAGATAATAAAGACATCGAAGGTTTTGGGATAGGTCTTTCGTATGTAAAACGAATTTGTGATTTGCACAAATGGAAAGTATCTCTTATCAATAATTTAGACAAAGGAATTTCAGTTAAAATACTAATAAACAAAGAAGATTTTAATGGATAAAAAACGTATTTTATATGTAGAAGACGATGAAACTTTAGCTTTTTTAACGTCTGATAATTTAGAAATGCACTTTAATGTTGTGCACTGTAATAATGGCAAGGAAGCGTTTGATCTTTTTTGCAATGAAGCGTTTGACTTGTGCGTTCTTGACATCATGCTTCCAGATATGGATGGCTTTGAAATTGCGGCTCAAATTAGAAAACGAAATCAGGAAGTTCCAATTATGTTTTTGTCAGCAAAAACCTTAAAAGAAGACCGAATTAAAGGGCTAAGATTGGGTGCAGATGATTATTTAGTGAAGCCCTATTCTATTGAAGAATTGATTTTAAAAATTGAAATATTTTTACACAGAAGTCAAAAATCAGTAGAAAAATCAAAAAAAACGTATCAATTTGGTTCTTTTGATTTTGCTCCCGAAAACTACCTTCTTAAAAGCAGCGAAAAAAACATTACTTTAACCGAAAGGGAATCCGCTTTGTTGCAATTGTTTTTAGACAACCCCAATACGGTTTTAAAACGCGAAAAAATATTAACGGCCCTATGGGGAAACGATGATTATTTTATGGGAAGAAGTTTAGATGTTTTTATATCGCGTTTGCGAAAAATAATCAAAGAAGAAACCAATGTTAGAATTGAAAATATTCCAAGAGTTGGATTTAAACTGGTGCTTGAGTAAAAAAAAAGCGCGTAAGGTTTAAAAATAATGAGGCTTGAAAACCCCATTATTTTAATAGCCGAACCACATCTTTTGCAAAATAACTGGCAATTACATCTGCACCAGCACGTTTTATGGCTACAATTTGTTCCATCATAACAGCATCATGGTCTAGCCAGCCTCTTTCTGAAGCGGCTTTAATCATTGCATATTCTCCTGAGACTTGATATACCGCAACAGGAACTTCACTCATGTTTTTTATTTCTCTAACAATATCAAGATAGGCAATACCGGGCTTAACCATCACAATGTCAGCACCTTCTTCAATGTCCATTCGGGTTTCTCTAATGGCTTCTTTGCGGTTGTGGTAATCCATTTGATAGGTTTTTTTGTCTTTTGGAATGTCAATTAAATCTACGGGAGCAGAATCTAAAGCATCTCTAAAAGGGCCATAAAAAGCTGAAGCATATTTGGCACTATAACTCATAATTCCGGTATTGATAAAACCCTCGTTTTCTAAAACCTCTCTCATTTCTAAAATTCTACCGTCCATCATATCGCTAGGAGCCACAAAATTTGCACCTGCTTGTGCATGAGACAAAGCCATTTGAGCTAAAAATTTAGATGTAATATCATTTGCAATTTGCCCTTTTTCAACAATTCCATCATGACCGTATATAGAATAGGGATCAAGAGCCACATCGGTCATTACAATCATTTCGGGAACAGCATTTTTTATCACTTTAATGGCACGTTGCATCAAACCATTTGCGTTTAAAGCTTCGGTGCCTTTATTGTCTTTTAAGTTATCGGGAACTTTTACAAATACCAAAACGGATTGCAAACCCATTGCCCAAAGTTCCTTTACTTCTTTTTCTAAGAAGTCTAAACTGTATCGAAAGTAGTTAGGCATTGATGCAATTTCTGCTTTAATCCCTTTTCCCTCTACCACAAATAAAGGCACTAAAAAATCAGATGGTGTTATAATGGTCTCACGAACTAATGAACGAATAGTTTCATTTGTTCTTAATCGACGATTTCTTCTTAGTGGAAACATATTGTATATTTTAAATTTATAAATTAAAGGCTTATTTGGTCATAGAAAAAGGCAATCAAAAAGTTGCATTTGGTCAATCTGCAATCCAATTTATGGGATTTTCTAGTATTTTAATTAATTTTTCTTCTTCGCTACCTGTGTCAGGATGATGGTCATACACCCATTGTACTTTTGGGGGTAAACTCATTAGAATACTTTCAATTCTTCCGTTTGTTTTAAGTCCAAAAAGGGTTCCTTTATCATGTACCAAGTTAAATTCTACATAACGGCCTCTTCGTATCTCTTGCCAGGTTTTTTGTTGATCAGTATAGGTTAAATTTTTTCGTTTTTCAACTATAGGCAAATAAGCTTCTAAAAAGCTAGAACCAACTTCTGTAACAAAATTATACCAATCGTCCATTTTTACAGTTTCTGACTCTTTGCAATAATCAAAGAATAATCCGCCTATTCCACGAGCTTCATTTCTATGCGCGTTCCAGAAATAAGCATCGCATTGTTTTTTGTATTTTTCATAAAGGTTTTTTTCAATAACATCAGAATGTATGTCACAGGCTTTTTTACACGTTTGATGAAAATGAATAGCATCTTCTTCAAATAAGTAATATGGTGTTAAATCTTGACCGCCACCAAACCAACTGTTGATTACATTGCTTTTATCATCGTACATTTCAAAATACCTCCAATTGGCATGCACCGTTGGCACCATTGGACTTTTTGGATGAATTACTAAACTCAATCCACAAGCAAAAAAATCTGCTTCGCCTACATTAAAAAGGCTTTGCATCGAATCGGGTAATTTTCCGTGAACAGCAGATATGTTTACGCCAGCTTTTTCAAAAACAGAACCGCTTTCAATTAAGCGTGTTCTTCCGCCGCCACCTTCTGGTCGTTTCCAAATATCTTCACGAAATTTGGCATTTCCGTCCATTTCTTCTAAACCTTTGCAAATTTGGTCTTGTAGGTTTTGTATGTAGGCGTAAAATTTGTTTTTCATTATTCTAATTCTTTTTTGTTTTCCAAATAATCCGTAGCTTTTAACTGATTAACCACTTTTTTTTCGGTTTTCTCTTCAATTTCTTTGCGAGTGTTTCCTGCAATTGTTCCGCCTTGTTAGGCTATTTTTTTTATTTTCTGTAAAGGTTTTAGGTTTTTTTTCTTTGCTGATTTCGGTGGTGGTGGCTTCGGCTAACAAATTCAACACCAATTTTAAATTACTCATATTATTCCGCAAATTTTCTTTTTTCAAGCCTTTGTGGTTTTTATATTCTTTGACAGATAAACCGCTCCAAGCTTTTGTAATTTCATCGGTAAGAATAGCATACTCTTGCCCTTTTTTAACGCCTTTGTCATCCCATTCGTCTGTTAATTCTTTTCTGACCTCAATACTTTTTAAACGTTGGTTTATCCAAGATTTAGAATAGCCTTTTTTGAGATAAGTTTCCATTAATCTATCAAAACCCAATTCTGGATCTTCAATTTCGTCGATTCGTTCTCTTCCCACTTGAGCCAACCAAAGTTTGAAAGGTTCTGCTTTTTTTGATGGAACAGATTGAATTAAACGAAAAAGTTGTTCAGTATCAGCAACGTCTGTTTTATAAAATTTTCCATCAGAGGATTGCATTTTCAGTTGTACGAGATTATCGTATAACTCACTTCCTTCAATTTTTAACTTTTTCTTTAAGTCAGTCCAATATCTTTTAGGTATTGTACTTTCAGTTAGAACTTGAATAACATCAACAATAGAGAAAAACCATTTCTCTTCTTCTTCGCTCCAAACAGAACGAATTTGTTTTTGTTCAAATAGTTTTATGGCGGTTTCTTTGGTCATTGGGATAGTTTTTAACAGGATAAACAGATTTGATCTTGAAGGGCTTGTATGTAGGTGTAGAATTTATTTTTCATTATGATTTAAATATTCAAATACAAATTGAACTGCATCTTTTTCAGATTTAAAATATTTTATATCTGTTCGATTACCTTTTTCATCATTAGAATACCAAACATATAATCCATGAATATCTTCTAATCCTTCTCCAATATCAGTTACATATTTATTACTTTTATTCTTTGGTAAATAAATATTATTAATGTTATTATTTAACATCCAACTTTCAAGTTCTTTAATTGTATCCATCTCTGAAAATATTAACACCTAAAAGGTTTTTGAAACCTAAAAGGTTAGTTAAGTTTACTGCCCATATTCCTTCACTGCTTCTACAAATGCTTTTGCATGATCTACAGGTATATTTGGCAAAATTCCGTGACCAAGGTTTACTATGTAATTATCTTTTCCGAATTCGTCAATCATTTCGTGAACCATTTTTTTGATAACAGGAATCGGTGATAACAATCGAGAAGGATCAAAATTACCTTGTAAGGTTTTAGCTCCACCTGTTAGGTATCGTGCGTTTTTTGGAGAAACTGTCCAATCTACACCAATGGCTGCAGCTTTTGATTTTGCCATATCGTTTAAGGCAAACCAACATCCTTTTCCAAACACAATTACTTTGGTAGCATCTGCTAATGCTTCCACAATTTGGTTCATGTAATTCCAAGAAAACTCAGTATAATCGGTTGGAGAAAGCATTCCGCCCCAAGAATCAAAAATTTGAACTGCATTTACACCATGTTTTACTTTTTCTTTCAAATATAGTATGGTTGTATCTGTGATTTTTTGCAATAATAAATGAGCAGCAACTGGATTTGAAAAGCAAAATCCTTTAGCCTTGTCAAAGCTTTTAGAGCCTTTACCTTCTACTGCGTAACAAAAGATGGTCCAAGGAGAACCTGCAAAACCTATTAAAGGCACTTCGTTGTTTAGTTTTTCACGCGTCATATCAATAGCGTCCATTACATAACCTAAAGAGTCATTAATGTCGGGTACAAAAACCTTATCAACATCACTTGCTTTTCTGATAGGATTGGGTAAAAAAGGGCCAATATTATCTTGTAATTCAACTTCTATTCCCATGGCTTGAGGAATTACCAAAATATCTGAGAACAAAATGGCGGCATCTGGTTTTATGATTCTAATGGGTTGAACGGTAATTTCTGATGCTAATTCAGGGGTTTTACACCTTGTAAAAAAGTCATACTTTTCTTTAATTGCCATAAATTCGGGCAAATACCTTCCTGCTTGGCGCATCATCCAAACTGGAGGGCGATCTACGGTTTCGTTATTAAGTGCTTTTAGAAATAAATCGTTTTTAATCATTTTTATAGCTTTAGGCTTTCAGCAATTAACTGTTAGCGTACATTTTTATAATATTCGAGTGCTTGTTCAATTACATTTTCAACGGTTGGGTGTGATGCAATTAGTATGTTTTTTGTTTTGTGTTCTAATGCTTTTGCAGTAGTTGTACCTATGCAAAAACACATTTGATTATCCAAAAGGTTATTCAATAAATAACTTTCTACAGCTGATGGGCTAAAAAACAAAATGGCATCCTTGTTTTCCGTTATTTTTTTTGAAGTTAAAGTTGTTTTATAAACAACAACTTCGTTATAATCAATTTTATGATCGTTTAAAATATTCGGTAATGCATCATTTCTAATATTTCCCGAGAAGAAGGTAAACTAGTTTTTTTTGTATTTTTTTTGTATTATTGAAGCTAAATCTGCCCCGTAATTAGCACTTTGTGCTACAATAAAATTATTTTTTATAAGAAATTGTTTTGTTTTTTGACCTACACAAAACACTTTTCTTTCTTTTATAGAGCCAGTTAAACTGCTTTTTAAAATGCTTTTAATGGCATTTTTACTTGTAAAAACTACATATTCATTTAATTTTTTTAGTTTAAATTTAGTTTTTTTAGTTTTTATAAAATTATACTCTATCAATCTTAATCCGGCATTAGAGACCTTTTGTTTTAAAGGATCACTTAGTTTTTTTGTAGATAGAATAGTTTTCAAATTTTAAAATTTTACTACTTCTACCTCTTCTTGATCTTCACAATAAAAAGAGATGTCTTTATTGTTGCCATATACCACTAATATATCGTCTTTTTCAAGAACAGTTTCTGGAGTAGGGCGGCCAATAGTTTCTTTAATTATGGTTTTTTTGCCAATTAAATTACATTTTTCACGTTTTCTAATAATGGTAACTAAAGATAACTGGTATTTATCAATATCATTTAATTGGGACAAGGTTTTACCATCAAATTCGGGTTTTGATTTTACTTCAGAAATTGTAAAATTATTATCTAATTGATAGTTTTCTAAAGTAGTTTTAAAATTAATTTGTTTGGTTAATCGGTCTGCAGAATCTTGTTCAGGATGAATAATACTGTAAATTCCCATCGCTTCTAAAACCGTATCGTGAATAGGAGATAATGCCCGAGAAATAATTTTTACATCAGACAGTTTTTTTATAATAGCAGTAGTAATGATTGCTGCACCTTCGTTTTCGCCGATCGCAACTACAACTTTATCAGCATCTTTTAAAGGAACGGCGTCATAGGCTAATTCGTTTGTAGAATCCATACAAATAACATGTGAAATCTTATCTTTCACAAGATTTATTTTGTCCATTTGTTTGTCTATTCCTATAACTTCATTACCTGTTTCTGTTAGCGACAATGCTAAAGACATACCGAAATTACCTAATCCAAAAACAATTATTTTCATATTTTTTTGTTTTAATTTATCAATATATTTTCTTTCGGGTACTCATAAAATTGGTGATTCAATTGGCGAAGTAACCCTACCATTAAATTGAGCATTCCTATACGGCCTATAAACATGGTTGCAATAAGCACATATTTACTTGGTTCTGTTAACGTGGATGTAAAGTTTAAGCTTAATCCAACGGTACTATATGCAGAAAAACACTCAAAAATAATCGTTAATAATGGAGTGTCTTTTGGCTCAAATATTAACAACCCCATAATGGCAATTCCAATGACAATTAATGAAATACATAAAATAGCAAAAGCTCGAGATGTTGAATTACTTGAAATTCGTCTGCCAAAAATTTGTATGCGATTTTTACCGGTTGCTACAGCAAAAATATTTAGGGTTGCTAAAGCAAATGTACTTGTTTTTATACCACCACCCGTTGACGCAGGAGAGGCTCCAACCCACATTAAAAACACAATAAATAACAAGGAAGGAACAGTCATTTTTGTATAATCAACAGTGTTAAAACCGGCTGTTCTTGGTGTAACAGAGTTAAAAGCGGCATTTGTTACTTTGCCAAAAAAACTTTCATGAAGTAAAAGGGTGTTATTGTATTCGGAGATGAATAAAAACACAAAGCCAACAAATAATAATAATATTGTGGTATAAATTACTAATCGGGTATTAACGGTAATGATTTGAATTTTTTTGTGAATTCTTTTTTTGTCAAAAAACTCTAAAACATAGGTTTTTATAAATTGATAAAAGTTAAAAATTATATTATGCCCAAACCCTCCAAAAACAATTAGCGTCATGATAATCCATTGAAAAAAATAATTAAATTTAATGCTATCGTCAAACAAGCCTTTTGAGAATATAGAAAAACCAGCATTACAAAAAGCAGAAATCGAATGAAAGACAGAAAAGAAAAAGGCATTGTCAATGGATTGATTATCCAATACAGTAAAATAAATAAAAATAGCTCCTATAAATTCAACAGAAAGGGTAAAAATTACCACATTTAAGGCAGCTCTAAAAACATCTTTTAACCCTTCTGTAGCAATAAAATCTTTTGTATTTAGCCCTTCTTTAAAAGAGGAGCTTCCTCTAAAAAAGAATGCAAAAAAGGAGGTAAAAGTTAAAATTCCTATACCGCCCAATTGAATCAATACCAGTATAATAGACTGTCCAATAATGGTAAAATCTTTTGCTGTATCAACAACCGTAAGACCTGTTACACAAACAGCACTAATGGCTGTGAATATGGCATTTGTAAAACTGATTCCTTTAACTGTAGCACTTGGAAGCATTAATAAAAAAGCCCCAGTTAAACCTAAAATAATAAAACTTCCTACAAAAACAATAGCAGGATTAAAGTAAATATCATAAATATGGCGAACCAAAACTAACAATCGAATCAAAAAATAAAAAACTAAACCCCCTTCTAATATTGGTTTTATTTTTTGTAAAATATAGCTGCAACTAAAGTCTAAATGAGTAAGTGCTACAATAAGCGAAATAAGTAAAAACACACTTAAAATTATGATATTTACTATAGCTACCTTTCTATTACTTTTGAACTTAAATTTAAAGATTTTAAAAAAATTAAACATCAATAAAAAAAAAGATAAAATAATTAATGCTAAAACGTGGGGCGTATTGTAGTTTTCTTTAAAATCATACCCAAAATCAAATACTATAAACAGCAAAACAATAATGTCAAAAAAGCGGTATAAGTAATTGAGCAAAGATTCTTTTTCCATTTTTAGGGGCTGATTATTTCACTTTTAATTGTAAGCGAAGTTTTTCCATTAAAGTTTTACCTCCGTTAATTAAAACTTCTTGGGCACATTTTTGACCAAAGTTTAAATAAGAATCAAAATTACAACTTTTTTTAATAGTAAACTTTTCTTTTCCGTCTAAAGAAAACAAAACACCTTGAAAATCAATTTGATGGTTGTTTTTTATTGCCAATGCTCCTATTGGCGCCGTACACCCTCCTTCTAAAACACTTAGAAATTGTCTTTCAATATGAGTGCAAATTTCGGACTCTTTGTGGTTCAATTTAGCTAAAGCTCCTATAGAATAAATGTCTTTTTCCATGGCAACAACTACCATTGCTCCTTGTGCAGGAGCCGGAATCATCCAATCTAGATTTATATAAGTATCTGGTTTTATATTTATTCTCTCCAGCCCAGCTGCTGCAAAAATAGCTCCGTTCCAATCGTTTTCTTTTAATTTTTGCATTCGTGTATTTACATTTCCACGTAAATCTTCAACAACATGATTGGGGTATTTATTTAACCATTGTGCTTTTCTTCTCAAACTTCCAGAAGCGATGATTCCATCCGAATCTAAAAAATCAAGATTCCCTTTATGAACTAAAATATCCAATGTATTAGCTCTTTCTAAAACGGCAGCTTGAATAATACCAAGTGGTAAACGAGTAGGTACATCTTTCATAGAATGAACAGCAATGTCTACTTCACCTTTAAGCATTGCAACATCAAGAGTTTTTGTAAAAATACCCGTAATACCTAATTCATATAGTGGTTTGTCAAGAATAAGGTCTCCAGTAGATTTAACGGCAATAATTTCGGTTGTGTAACCTAATTGGTGTAGGTGGTTTTGAACCGTATTAGCTTGCCAAAGGGCTAATTCGCTATCACGGGTTCCTATTTTAATTACTTTATTTACCATTTTTTATTTTTCGATAACGTCTATTTGAAAAATTTTATTGATCCATTCTATACTTTCATCAACAACAGTCTCTTCACTTTTAAGATGGTTTGCAAAATGATTGGTAATTTTTTGAATAATTCTGGAGCTGATAATTTCAGCTTGTTCTTCATTAAAATTTTCTAGTTTTTTTCTCTGATAATTTAACTCTGTTTGTTTTATAACAGAAAGCTTTTCTTTAAGAGAATGTATCGTAGGAGCAAACTTACGTGTTTTGGACCAATTTAAAAACTCAGTTAACACTTCTTCTATTATAACTTCTGCAGCCGGAATATGTTCTTTCCTTTTTTCAATAGTAGCGTCTGTTACTTGCGACAAATGATCTAAATGTACTAAGGTAACATTTTCTATGTTTTTTACGTTTTCGTTTACATTTTTAGGAATTGATAAATCTAAAATTAACAGTGGTTTTTTTAATTTTAAAATTTCGGCATCAACAGTAGGATTTTGTGCACCAGTTGCAACAACTAAAACATCTGCTTTTTGTATTTCTAATTGTAAATCAGCATAGTCTTTAACAATTAAATTAAACTTACCAGCAACTTTTTCGGCAGTTTCTTTTGTTCTATTGATTAAAACTATATGTTCATTTTTTGTGTGTTTAACAAGGTTTTCGCATGTGTTTCTGCCAATTTTGCCTGTTCCAAAAAGTAATATATTTTTGTTTCCAATATCAGGAACGGTATTCATTATATATTGAACTGCAGCAAAAGAAACCGAGGTGGCACCTGTACTTAAACGAGTTTCATTTTTTACCTTTTTACTGGCCTGAATAACTGCATTTACTAAACGTTCAATATAGGAATTGGCTAAGCCAACTTTTTTACTAACATTAAAACTTTGTTTGATTTGAGATATGATTTCGAAATCACCTAAAATTTGACTGTCCAAGCCTGTTCCTACTCGAAAAATATGATTTAAAGAATCTTTGTTTTTATATACATAAGCCACTTTTTGAAAATCTTCTACAGTTCCATTACTGTTTTCACAAAGTAATTTAATTAACTGAAAGGGGTGTTCTGCAAAACCATAAATTTCTGTTCGGTTACAAGTTGAGGAAACAAGTAAACTTTCTATGCCTTCTTCTTTTGCCTGTAGCAATAAATTTAAGATAGCGTTTTGGTCTAAACTAAACTTTCCACGCATTTCTGCGTCTGCTTTTTTGTAGCTTAAACCTACGGCATAAAACGAGAGATGCTTTCTAATTGTAAATGTATCCATAAAATCTACTTCAACTAATAAAGTAATGCAAATGTACTTTTATGAATTTTATAAAAGTAACGCTCAAAGTTCTTTTTGTGTCGATTGCAGTTTTTTTAATAAAATAGTTTTTAATAACCAAAAAACCATTAAATTTGTACTGTATACAATGTTTTTCGAACATTTAGTTTAGAACAATTCTAAATAAATAAAATAAAGAAAAGTAAAAAAACACCGCTATGAGTACTGCAGAAGAAATAAAGATAGAGCCTGATTTTATTTTGTTGCGTTTTCAAAACGACACAAATGAAACGCAACGTTTTGAAAAACAGGTTAAAACGGGCTTAATACAATTTCATTTTAATGTTAAAGGGAAAGGAAAATTCATATTTAACAACGGCAGTTATGCCTTAGATTTGCATGAAGAAAAATCACTTTTATTATACAATCCACAAAAAGAACTTCCTCTTCATTTAGAAATTCTTCCAAAATCATGGATTATTTCTGCACTAATTTCAATAAAAAAATTTCATACTTTATTTTCTAATGAAGCAGAATACATTCCCTTTTTAAGCGAAGAAAATTTAGATAAAAAATATTATGGGGAAGAAGATATAAGTCCTGCAATGGCTATCGTTTTGAATCAAATTTTTCATTATAACCAAAATTCGTCTATAAAAAATCTTTATTTTAAAGGAAAAGGATATGAATTATTGAGTTTATATTTTAACCGTAACGAAGACCCAAATGCTGAACATTGTCCGTTTTTAATTGACGAAGAAAACGTATTAAAAATTAAAAAGGCTAAAGAAATAGTAATTGCGAATATGTCAGAACCGCCAGGCTTACAAGAATTAGCGGATCAAGTTGGTTTAAATATAAAAAAATTAAAAGTTGGGTTTAAACAAATATATGGCGACAGTGTTTATAGTTTTTTATTTGATTATAAAATGGAATATTCACGCCATTTATTAGATAGCGGCTCATATAATGTTAACGAGGTAGGCTTAAAAATTGGCTACAGCACATCGAGTCATTTTATTGCAGCTTTTAAAAAGAAGTTTGGCACAACACCAAAAAAATATTTAATGAATTTAAACTTGAATGTTTAAAGCACACGTCATCATCTTTTTTAATCAAAAAACACATAATTATAACAAATATTGTTTAATTTTTTAATCAAATTGTTTTATTAATGTTACAATATCTAATTTAGATTAGTTATTTTTACATTATGATTTTAATTTAAAATTTCAAATTGTTATGAGAAAAAAAGTTTTTTCAACAGTGTGCTTATCTTTGTTTTTGGGACTAGTTTCAGCCTTCGCACAAAAGGAGCTAAAAGGAAATATTTTGGATATAGAAGGCGTACCAATTCCTGGCGTAAATGTGATTTTAAAAGACACAAAAAAAGGAGCAGTAACGGATTTTGATGGTAATTTTAGTATTAGTGCGCCTCCAAAAGGGATTTTACAAATAAGTTCTTTAGGCTTTTCTTCTATAAACGTTTCCTACGAAGGGTACAATAAAATCAATATTATACTCAAAGAATCTTCGTTTGAGTTAAATGAAATTTTAATCGTAGGTTCAAGAAATCCTAGCAGAGCTCAAATTGACACTCCAGTTGCTGTTGATATTTTAGATTTGGGAGTTCTTTCAAAAAGCGTTCCTCAAGTAAATCTTAATCAGATGCTTAATTATGTAGCTCCTTCATTTACTTCTAATACACAAACAATATCAGATGGTACCGACCACATTGACCCAGCCTCTTTAAGAGGATTAGGCCCAGACCAAGTTCTGGTTTTAGTTAACGGTAAAAGACGACATAACACTTCGCTAATCAATATTAACGGAACTTTTGGAAGAGGAAGCGTTGGAACGGATTTAAACTCTATTCCTGCATCTTCTATAAAAAGAATAGAAGTTCTAAGAGATGGAGCAGCTGCACAATATGGATCAGATGCTATTGCGGGAGTTATTAATATTGTTTTAAAAAACAACACAAATACATTAACAATTGCAGCTACATCTGGAGCAAATTTTTCTAAAAATGCAAACAGCCAAACAGGAGGTGTAGATGGAGAGACAACAAACATTAGTGCCAGTTATGGCTTAAAAATAGCTGAAAAAGGGGGTTATATAAATTTTTCAGGAGATTTTGATGTTAGAAAAGAATATAATAGAATGAAAGAGTGGAGAGGATCTATATTTAATAGATTAAACGCAATAGAATACCAAGCTTCTCAAAATGGATCATTTAATTTAAACACTTTATATGAAGACTATGCCGCTTTAAGCACTTATGCACAGAACGTCCCTTATTTTAGTCAAGGGCTAAAAAACGACATAGCAGCAGCAGCTGGAGCCTCCGACTTAAGTGCTTTAAGAGCCTTATTAAGTGCTGATTCTACGGAAGAGGAATTAAATGTTAGAGGCATGAGTAGAACTGATTTTAATATGAGAATTGGTCAATCTAGTTTAAGAGGTGGTAGGCTATTTGTAAACATGTCGCTACCTATAGACGATAATGGAACAGAGCTATATGCTTTTTCAGGGTTAAGCTCTAGAAATGGTAATTCAGCTGGTTTTTATAGACTACCAAACCAAAGTAGAACTTTTACACCACAATATATTAATGGTTTTTTACCAGAAATTAATTCTAAAATTACTGACAAATCTATGGCAGTTGGTATAAAAGGCAAAATAGGCGATTGGAATGTTGATTTTTCAAATGCTTTTGGTAGAAACCAATTTTTATATGAAATTTCTAATACACAAAATACTTCGATGGAAGCTGCTTCATCAAACAGATTTGATGCCGGGGGCTATTCTTTTGCTCAAAACACAACTAATTTAGATTTTAGTAAATTCTATAAAGAAACATTAAATGGATTAAATATTGCTTTTGGCCTCGAGCATAGAACAGAATTATATGAAATTTATGCAGGTGAGCTTGGTTCTTATGCTCAATATGATCAGTCTGGGAATGTTATCACTTCATCTACTCAAACTCCAATAAAAGATTTTTTTGGAGCAACTAGACCAGGAGGAGCACAAGTTTTTCCTGGATTTAGACCAGAAAATGAAATATCAAAATACAGAAGTAGTGTTGCTGCTTATGTTGATTTTGAATTAGATGTCTCAGAAAAACTCCTTTTAACTTTTGCTACACGATTTGAAAATTATTCTGATTTTGGCTCTACAACAAACTTTAAATTTTCTACACGATATAAGCTTACGGATGTTATAAACCTGAGAGGTTCTGCAAACTCTGGCTTTAGAGCTCCTTCATTACATCAATTGTATTATAATTCTACTTCTACAGTATTTAATAATGCAGGAAATCCACAAGAGGTTGGTACTTTTTCCAACGATAGTAAAGTTGCGAAATTATTAGGGATACCAGAATTAAAGCAAGAAATCTCAAAAAGTTTAAGTTTAGGAATTACAGCAAATGTTACTGATGCTAATCTAAAATTTACTTTAGATGGATATATTGTAGGTATAAAAGACAGAGTTGTTTATACCGGTTCTTTTAAAGCAAATGGAGACATAACTTTGCAGAATTTATTTAATCAAGCTGGAGCATCAAGTGCGGCATTTTTTGCAAATGCAATTGATACAGAATCTAAAGGTTTAGATGTAGTAATTACACATAACAGTAAATTTGGCAAAGCAACACTTAAAACAGATTTAGCTTTAACCTTATCTCAAACAAAAAAAATAGGCGATATTAATTCTACACCGGGGTTAAGTGCATCAGGTCAAGAATCTACCTTCTTTGATGAAAGTGCTCGTGTTTATTTAGAAGAAGCAGTACCGAGAACAAAAGCTAATTTATCGAACACTTTTGCATTTAATAAATTTGATCTTTTTTTACGGAATGTTTATTTCGGACCAGTTAAGGAAGCAGTTAATAATATTTATTTACAACAAGAATTTTCAAGTAAAATTGTTACTGATTTATCAGTTTCTTACAATGTCAATAAAAACTTAAACCTTACTATTGGGGCTAATAATTTATTGGACATTTATCCTGACAAAGCAAGTGAAGCGGATTTAGACCCATCTGCGAATGGCACCCAAAATAACTTAAGCGATGGCCGATTTGAGTGGTCTAGAAGAGCACAGCAATTTGGTATTGCTGGTCGATTCTTATTCGCAAGAATGACTTTTAATCTTAAATAACAATTTTTTATTTTAAATAAAATCCATTCCTAATCAAAGGAATGGATTTTATAGTTTTACAAAACTTTCAAATTCTAAATCAAAATGAGAAAAATAGTTTTAAATGCAAGCATCGTCTTTTTTCTTTTTTTATCAAGTTGTTCTTCCGTTCAAAAAACAACAAAACAACCAGTCATAAAAAACGGCATGGTGGTTTCTGCTAGAGAAGAAGCAAGTAAAATAGGGGTAGAAATTTTAAAAAATGGAGGTAATGCATTTGATGCTATGATTGCTACAGAAATGGCTTTGGCAGTTGCCTATCCTTATGCAGGAAATTTAGGAGGTGGGGGCTTTATGGTTTACAGAAAAAATAACGGGGAAGTAGGTACGTTAGATTTTAGAGAAAAAGCACCAAAAGCATCATATAAAGATATGTTTTTAGATGAAAAAGGAACAGTAATTAAAAACAAAAGCACTCATTCTGCAAGTGCAATCGGTGTTCCAGGAACTATTGCCGGAATTTTTGCTGTACATGAAAAATATGGGTCTTTGCCCATGAACCAAATTCTAAAGCCTGTTATAGAACTAGCAAAAAAAGGAATTGTTATTACCAAAAAGCAAGAAGAACAATTGAAAAAACATCAAGAAGAATTAATTTTTGCAAATGGAAATAATTCCTTATTATCTCAAACTTATAAAGAAAACGATACCATTAAATACCTTCAGTTAGCAGAAACTTTAACTAGAATTTCTAAAAACGGGAAAAACGAATTTTATAAAGGCGAAACAGCCATAAAACTAATACAATATATTTCTGACCATAACGGAATAATGACACTTGAAGATTTACAAAATTATCAACCCGTTTGGAGAAAACCCGTTACTTTTGAATATAAAAATTTAAAAATTCATTCAATGGCACCACCTTCTAGCGGAGGAATTACTTTGGGTCAAATTCTACAAATGATAGAGCCCTTTCAAGTAGGCCAATATCCTCATAATTCAGAAAAATACATTCAAATTATTACCGAAGCAGAACGAAGAGCTTATGCCGATAGAAATCACTACATCGGAGATCCCGATTTTGTTTCTGTTTCTCAATCACAATTATTAGATAAAGCATATCTAAAAAACAGAATGAACAATTTTTCATTTGTTAAAGCAACACCTTCTACTCAAATTTCAAACGGGACAATATCAAATAACGAAAGTACAGAAACCACTCATTATTCTATTGTAGATGCTTTTGGAAATGCTGTTTCTGTTACTACAACATTAAACGGGGGTTTTGGTTCAAAATTGTATTGTGATGAATTAGGGTTTTTTTTAAATAACGAAATGGACGATTTTTCTGTTAAACCAGGTGTGCCAAATTCTTATGGATTAATTGGCGGAAAAGCAAATGCCATAGCTCCTAACAAAAGAATGTTAAGTTCCATGACACCAACAATAGTTGAAAAAAACAACCAACTTTTTATGGTTTTAGGTTCTCCGGGTGGTTCAACAATTATAACATCTATTTTGCAAACCATTTTAAACGTTTCAGAATATAATATGAGTATGCAACAAGCTGTTGATGCACCTAGATTTCATCACCAATGGTTGCCTGATGAAATTGTTTTTGAACCCAACTTATTTTCAAAAAAAATCATTCAAATCATTAAAAAACTTGGATATATTACTCAAGAAAAAAAGGCAGTAGTTTTAGGAAAAGTAGATGCCATAAAAATCATGGAAGACAAATCACTTCAAGGCGGTGCTGATCATCGAGGAGATGACGCAGCTGTTGGATATTAAATCACAAAAACATTTGACTTTCATGTAACAAATAAAGTATCTTTACTAATTATAAAAACAATTTTTTTAAAATGAAAAAAGGAGTATTATTAGTAAATTTAGGTTCACCCGAAAGCCCTACTGCTAAAGACGTAAAGCCGTATTTAAATCAATTTCTAATGGATGAATACGTAATAGACGTTCCGTTTTTATTACGTGCTTTATTAGTAAGAGGAATTATTTTACAAACAAGACCAAAAAAATCAGCGGCAGCTTACAAAAAAATCTGGTGGGATGAAGGCTCACCACTTATTGTATTGTCAAAAAGGCTACAAGCTAAAATTCAACAGCAGGTTAGCGTTCCTGTAGCATTAGGTATGCGATATGGTAATCCAAGTATTGAGAGTGCTTTGCAAGAATTAAATGACAAAGGCATTACGGAGGTTTTATTATTCCCATTATATCCTCAATATGCTATGGCCTCTACAGAAACCATTTTAGTATTGGCAGAAAAATTGCGTAAAGAAAAATTTCCGCACATGAGTTTTACCATAATCCCTGCTTTTTATAACCAAAAAGATTACATTAGAGATTTATCAAACTCGATCAAAAAACATTTAGAAAGTTTTGAATATGATCATTTATTGTTTTCGTATCACGGAATTCCAGAACGTCACATTCGCAAATCAGATGTAACAAAAAGCCATTGTAAAATAGACGGAAGTTGTTGCAACACACCTTCACCAGCACATGAATTTTGCTACCGTCATCAATGTTATGAAACCACAAAACAAGTGGTTGAATTTTTAGGAATTGAAGAAGGAAAATACAGTCAAACCTTTCAATCGCGTTTAGCTGGCGATAAATGGTTAACGCCTTATACGGATGTTGAAATAAACAAAATGCCAAAAAAAGGAATAAAAAAGCTAGCAGTTGTTACCCCCGCTTTCGTTTCAGATTGTTTAGAAACGTTAGAAGAAATTGCGATGGAAGCAAATCATGAGTTTAAAGCAAATGGTGGTGAAGAGTTCTTTGCTGTTCCTTGTTTAAACGATGGCGATGAATGGTCAAAAACATTAAGCCGTTGGGTTGATCAATGGGCTTTTCAAAACGAAGATCAAACCGTATAATGGCTCTATCCTCAGCAGAATTAGGAACATTAAGCATAAAAAAATTACTGATTAAACAATCGGTTCCTGCTTCGATAGGCATTTTATTTATGTCTGTAAATATATTAGTTGACACCATTTTTGTAGGGCAATGGATAGGTTCATTAGCCATTGCTGCAGTTTCTGTAGTTTTGCCCATAACCTTTCTAATTTCTTCATTAGGAATGGCAATCGGTATTGGTGGTAGCTCTATTATATCGCGAGCATTAGGGGCTAACGACAAAGATAAAGCCTTAAAAACATTTGGTAATCAAAACTTATTAACCATAAGTTTGGCTATTCTTTTTGTTCTTATAGGCTATTTTTTATCAGAAGAGATTTTGTTGCTTTTTGGCGCAAATGGCGCAATTATGAAACCAGCTAAAGAGTTTTTTATGCCTGTTTTGTTTGGAGTTCCTTTTTTAGCTCTTTGCATGATGGGTAACACGGTTATTAGAGCAGAAGGGAAACCGAAATTTGCTATGATTGCTATGATAATTCCGGCGTTTTGTAATATTATTTTAGACGTTATTTTTATCAAATTTTTTCAGTGGGGAATGTTTGGAGCGGCTATGGCAACAGCCATTTCTTATTTTATGTGTTTTTCATTTATTTTATGGTTTTTTATATATAAAAGCGAATTGCGTTTGCAATTGAAACATTACTTTTTAGATCTTAAAATTGTTTCAGAAATATCTTCTTTAGGATTTGTAACCTTTTCACGTCAAGGAGTTGTGGCTATTTTATCTATTATATTAAACCACACTCTATTTAATCATGGAGGAGAACATGCAGTAGCAGTTTATGGAATTGTAAGCCGCATGTTGATGTTTGCATTATTTCCTATTTTAGGAGTTACACAAGGATTTTTACCCATTGCAGGCTATAATTATGGCGCTAAAAATTATGTTCGAGTTAGTGAAACTATTTCTACTTCCATAAAATGGGCAGGCCTTTTAGCCACACTAATTTTTATAGTTATTTTAATTTTTGCTGAACCTATTGTCGGTGTATTTTCTAATGATGCAGATATTATTAATCAAACGCCAAATGCCCTGCGATTGGTTTTTGCGGCGTCTCCTATTATTGCCATTCAGTTAATTGGAGCGGCTTATTTTCAAGCAGCCGGCAAAGCATTGCCTGCTTTGTTATTAACGTTAACCAAACAAGGCTTTTTTTTAATACCGTTGGTTTTAATTTTACCAAAATTTTATGGTATTTTTGGAGTATGGATTTCTTTTCCTATTGCCGATGTTTTATCAACTATAGTAACGGGTTATTTTTTAAAACGCGAGATGAATCGCAAATTAACATACGTACAAGATGGAATATAACTACATAAAAGCATTGCATTTAATTTTTGTAATCACATGGTTTGCTGGGCTTTTTTATATCGTTCGTTTGTTTGTTTATCATGCCGAAGCCAAACAAAAGCCACAACCCGATCAAGATATTTTAATTAAGCAATATCAATTAATGCAGTATAGACTTTGGTATATAATTACATGGCCAAGCTCTGTTTTAGCTAGTTTATTTGCGTTTTGGATGCTTTATAAAAATCAAGGTTTATTGTATGTTTCTTATTTTCAAGTAAAATTAGCATTTGTTTTGTTGTTGTATTTGTATCAAGCTAAATGTCATCAAATATTCAAACAATTACAAAAAAATAAAGTAAAGTATTCGTCTAATTTTTTTAGAATTTGGAACGAAGGAGCAACAATTATTTTGTTTGCAGTTGTATTTTTAATTATTTTAAAAGATGCAATTAATTGGATTTTTGGTGTAATTGGAATTTTTGTTTTTTCAATTTTAATTATGGTAGGATTTAGATTATATAAAAGGATAAGAGAAAAAAAATAACAAACTCATAAGTTGGCAACAAGTTTACCCAAAAACCGCAAAAAAATGAGAACACTAGTTATATTTATTTTAATTTCAAATTTTGTGTTTTCACAAGAAATTGATGAAAACAAATATTACGCAGAAACTAAAACAATATTTATTAAATCTGAAATATTTGAAAAAGAAAGAGAATTACAAATATACTTTCCCGACGAATATTTTAAAGAAACAGCAAAAAGATTTAAAATAATTTACTTATTTGATGCACAAAATCAAAGGATCTTTAACTATGTAAAAGGTAATGTTGAATTACTTTCTATGAATTATATTGAACCTATGATTATTGTAGGAATTGTAACAGAAGATAGGTGGTTTGAATTTTTGCCAAAAAACAATAATATTGAAACTTTAAAAGAATACGAACCACCAATTGGTGGTGCTGATGGTTTAATTAATCATATTAAAAACGAAGTAGAACCTTATTTATTAGAAAACTTTAGAGTAAAAAATGAAAGAATTGGAATTGGACATTCTTTAGGTGGAACTTTTCTAATGTATTTTAACACTTTAGAAAATGATTTTTTTGACTCAAATATATTATTAAGTCCAAATTTCAGTTATGATGATGAACAAATGATTGAAAGAATTAAAATTTATAACAACAGTTTAAACAAAAAAGCAAAGGATTTTTTTATCTTTAGTGGCTTTGGAGATTCATACGAAGAAAAATTTAACACATCTTTAAAAAAGATCAATAAATGGTTGAAAAAAAATAAATCAGAAAAAATAAATTGGCAATATGAACAATTGAAAATAAACGATCACGGAAAAATTTGGTTTGAAGGAATTTATAAAGGGTTACTTAAAATAGAAAGCATAAAAAAAACCTGATTACCAATATCCGTTTGTGGCAATTACTTGGCTTGGTCTTTGTTCGTAATTTTCGAATAAAATTCTATAAGTAATTTTTATACTTGCAAACTTTTGTTAAAAATTTACGCAACTGCCACAAGCGGCATAACCACCCCTGTAAGGAGTAATTTTAAACCCTGTACTTTCCTTAAATTTTAGGCTATATGGGATAAACTAAATATGAATAAACTATTCAACATAAAACAGCTATCACTTCGCTTAAGAATATTTCTTTCTATGATATTCTTAACTTTAATTGCGTCTGTTTTAATTGCAGCAGTTTCTATTTACCAATTTAGAAAAGAAGCTAAAGAATATCATCAAGAGCGTTTGGAACGAAAAGAAAATGCAATTGTAGAACATATTAATTATGTGCTTCAAAACACTACATATCCATTAATAACCTCTAATATTTCATTAATTTTTAAAGAAAAAATTTATGAGATTTCTGATGTTCATAGCATGCAATTAAATTTTTACGATTTAAACGGACATTTATTATTGTCATCAAAAGCAAGGTTTAAACAAGACCAAAAAGCAGCAGAAATAAATACATCTACTTTAAAAATATTAGAATCAACTTTAGAAAAAAGATATGTAGAAATTGTATCAATAGATAGTTTAAAGCTACGATATTCATATAGTTATATTAAAGACAACAAATTTAAACCGTTAGCTATTTTAAATTTGCCTTATGAAGAAGACACAACTTTTTACGACAATGAACTTAAAAATTTCTTAATTAGATTTGGACAAGTATATGTCTTGATGTTTATTATCGCCATCATTTTGTCTTATTTTTTATCCAGTTACATTACAAAATCATTAAAAATCATTAGCGATAAAATTCAGGAAACAGAGCTAAACCAGCAAAACCAAAAAATTGTTTTAGAAGACGGTAGTCACGAAATAAACCTATTGGTCCATGCTTACAACAACATGGTTGATAAACTAGAAGAAAGCGCCACAAAACTAGCTCAAGGAGAACGTGAACAAGCCTGGCGCGAAATGGCGAAACAAGTTGCTCATGAAATTAAAAACCCGTTGACACCCATGCGTTTGACAGTTCAAAGTTTTCAAATGAGATTTAATGAAAATGACCCAGAAGTTAGAAAAAAATTAGACGATTATTCAAAAACATTAATTCAACAAATAGATACTATGAGTTCGGTTGCCAATGCTTTTTCTAACTTTGCAACCATGCCAGCTCAACAAAATGAAACCTTAAATGTGGTAAAAATTGTACGATTGGCTTTGGAAATATTTAACGAAGACTTTATTCAATTCTCGAGTGAAGAAAATGAAATTATTGCACGCCTAGATAGAACACAGTTGATACGTGTTATTACAAATTTGGTTAAAAATGCCATACAATCTATACCAAAAGACCAAGTGAATAAGCAAATAAAAGTGGCTGTTTATAAAAAAGAAAACAACGTTTTTATTACTGTAAAAGATAACGGGAAAGGAATATCTCTAGAAAATAAAAAACGTATTTTTGAACCTAAATTTACTACAAAATCTAGTGGAATGGGTCTAGGTTTAGCCATTATAAAAAACATAATTGAAAATTACAAAGGGACAATTACTTTTGAAAGTGAAGAAAATAAAGAAACAAGTTTTTTTGTTTCATTCCCCATAAAAAATTAAATTTTAATCTTAGATCCAAACGTTTTAAACAACAAAATTAAATTAAAATCAAAATGAAAAACCTTTTAATCGAAAAACAAGATAGCATTACACTGCTAACGATCAACAGGCCCGAAAAATTAAACGCATTAAACAAAGCAACTATTCAAGAGCTTCATGATGCTTTTAAAACATTGAGTGAAGATAAATCAGTACAAGTAATTGTTGTAACCGGTAGCGGTGAAAAAGCATTTGTTGCAGGAGCAGATATTTCAGAATTTGCCGATTTTTCTGTTGAAAAAGGGGGGATGTTGGCGGCTAACGGCCAAGAAATTTTATTTGATTTTATTCAAAACTTGTCAACTCCAGTAATTGCTGCCGTTAATGGATTTGCTCTTGGTGGTGGCCTAGAGTTGGCCATGGCATGTCATTTTAGAGTAGCTTCAGAAAACGCAAAAATGGGTTTGCCCGAAGTCACTTTAGGAGTTATTCCTGGATACGGAGGCACCCAGCGCTTACCACAATTAATTGGAAAGGGAAGAGCTATGGAAATGATTATGTCTGCGGTTATGATAGATGCTGAAACAGCAAAAAATTATGGCCTAGTGAATCATGTAGTTCCTCAAGATCAACTGTTAGAATTTACAAAAAATATCGCATTTAAAATTGCAAGAAATTCTTCTGTAGCAATAGCCAAAGCCATAGAAGCTATAAATGCTAATTATGAAGATGGTGTTAATGGTTATGAAACTGAAATTGTAAATTTTGGCTCCTGTTTTGGTACTGCAGATTTTAAAGAAGGCACTACTGCTTTTTTAGAAAAACGTAAGGCCGTTTTCTTAGGATAACTAAACACACACAAAAAAGACATTATTTTTAGTGTCTTTTTTTGTGTTTATATAAATTATTCCACAATTATTTTAAATCTTTTATACCGATTTAAATCATCAAAAGCTAAAATAAAATAAAGGCCACTTGAGGTGTTTTCTAAAGATAGTTCAATTAATAAATTCTTATTAAATGATAATAAATTTAATCTTTGCCCTTTTATATTATAAATTTCAATTTTTTCAATTTTGTTAGAATTGGTAATGTAAAAACGATTTTTTTGTTCGGATCTAATGACTTGAGATGTAGAAAAAACAAAATTATTGTTTTCTAAAGTTTGGTAACTACATTCAGAAATTGAGTCTAATTGCGAATATACTAAAACAGAATTTTTAAAGAAACAACTCAGATGCCCTGCTTCATTAATAGCTGCATTTCCACCTGGAGCATTAATTAATGATTTGCCTCCAACACCTTCAATCCATACTACATTTGTTGTGCTAATTGTATTAGTGCTAGTTGGAGAAAAATAAAAATGTTTAAAATCAATATTGTTTAATAAAGGTTTCATGCGTATAGAATCTAAAATAAAAGGGCCACCATTTTGAGGAAATGGGCTTAAGGGATTTATAATGTTAAATGTGTCACCTTCGTTAAGTGAAAAATCATACAATAAATATTCAGGGTTTGAGTTGGCATTTACTTTAGTTAAATATACTTTTTTGGCACTCGTGTTTTCGCGCAATAAAAAACTTCTAGAGATGTAATGATAACCATCTAATATTTTATGATTTAATCCATTTACTATTGTATCTCCATCGGTATAATAAACATCGGTTAGGCACCCAAAATTACAGCTGGTAAAGTGCCATTGATTGGTTTGATCTAGTAATGGTAAATATGCTTGAGCATTTGAGAACTGAAAACATAAAAGGGCTAAAAAAATTAATTTTTTCATGCAGTTTTTTTTAACTTTAAAACATTAAGCCTCACCATTCCATTCAGCAAAAAATTGATCTAAAAAGTGTTCCATAAAAACATGCCTTTTTTGGGCTAGTTTTTTTCCTGTTTCGGTATTCATTTTGTCTTTTAAAAGCAATAATTTTTCATAGAAATGATTTATTGTTGGGGTATTACTTTTTTTGTATTCTTCTTTATCCATGTTGAGCTTTGGAGCAATACCTGGACTATAAATAGCTCTGTTTTTAAATCCACCATAGTTAAAAGTTCGCGCTATGCCAATAGCTCCTATAGCATCTAATCTGTCGGCATCTTGAATAATAGCTAACTCTATGGATGAAAATTTCTTTTCAAAATTTCCGCCTTTGAATGAAATATTTTCAATAATATTTAAAACTTCAGCAATGACTTGTTCGGTTATATTTTCTTTTTCAAGAAATAGGCGCGCTTTTTTTGGGCCAACAGTTTCATCACCATTATGAAATTTACTATCTGCAATATCGTGCAATAGAGCACCAAGTTTTACAATTTCTAAATTACAAATTTCTTTTTCTGCAATGAGTAAAGCATTTTTATAAACCCGTTCAACATGAAACCAATCGTGCCCAGCTTCAGCATCTTGAAGTTGCTCTTTTACAAATAGAATTGTTTTATTGATTATGGCCATTATTATGAATTTAAAAATTCCAAATTCGTTAAAATTCGAAATTTTTAGTATGCTACTTTATTTTATTAATGCTGGTTGCACCCATTTAAAAACATATTCTTCTTGTGGAATAATTAAACGTTCAGAAACTTTAATCATTCGAGCGGGCAATTTCATTAAATAATCTCTAGCTTTTTCCGCTTCATCAGTTAGATTAGCAATTTTATCAATTTCCCAATTGGTAATTAATTTCTGCATTATTTCTACATAATCCATTGCGGTATAAACACCAATTCTTTGTGCAGCATTTGAAAACTCTTCAAAAACAGACCCTATTTTCCCTCCTGATTCACGTATTAATTGCGCCGGCATATTGATTTTGTTTTTCATCATGTATTGAAAAGACAACATCATTTCACTTGGATCAATTTCAAAAATACTTTTAACAAAATGGCTGTATGCATGATGATGACGCATCTCGTCACCTGCAATTAATCGACACATTTTTGACAATTTATTGTCGCCATATTTTTTTGCCATTTGTGCCACACGATTATGAGAAACATAAGTTGCCAATTCTTGAAAACTTGTAAACACAAAGTTTTTATAAGGATCTCTACCAGTACCTGGATCAAATCCGTCTTTAATTAAATGTTGAGTAGTAATTTCAACTTCCCTCATGTTTACTCTTCCTGAAAGGTATAAATACTTGTTTAATGTGTCTCCATGTCTGTTTTCTTCTCCAGTCCATTGACGCAACCACTTAGACCATCCGTTATCTGGTTTTTGCGATACTCCTTCTATGTCCATTAACCAAGATTCATAGGTAGGTAATGCTTCTTCGGTGATTGTATCGCCTACAAGAGTTACCCAAAAATCATAAGGCAATTCTTTAGCAATTTCTCTTAATTCTCGAACTTCTTCAAAGAAATTTTCGCTTTGAGAATTAGGGAGTAAATCTGTTGGTTGCCATATTTTTTCTACGGGAATTAAATATTCATCTACAAAGCTGTCAATTTTTAATTCTAAAAATTGCATTACTTCTAACCTTACATTTTGTATTGACATAATTTATATTTTAATAGCCTTAACTATTGTTTTTTCTGTTTTTTCAAACAATTTTTCAAAAGAATAATCGGAAATTTTTAGGGGATCATGAATTTGAAAATAAATTTTAACACCCAGACCAAATGGGAATTTACCAAATTTAGTAATTTTCCATGAATTATTAATGGTAATTGGCACAAAGTAGGCATCAGGGGCAAATTTATATAACATTTTTAAACCATTTATGGAAAAAGGTTTCGGTTTACCTGTTTTACTTCGAGTGCCTTCAGGAAATATGACGGCGGAATGTTTGTTCTCATTTACAAATTGCCCACATTTTTTTATTTCATTTAAAGCTTGTTTAGGATCTTTTCTGTCAATAAGCGCTGAACCCCCTTTTCTTAAATTATATGACACACTAGGAATCCCTTTTCCTAATTCTATTTTACTGATAAATTTTGGATGCCAATCTCTCAAAAACCAAATCATCTGGGGAATATCATAGAGACTTTGATGATTAGCAATAAATATTAAGGGAGCATTTTTTGGCAATTTTTCTCTTCCTTTAAAAGAATATGTAGTTCCTAATACATGGGTACTTCTCACTAAAAAATAATTTAATACATAAACACTTATTCGATGGCCATTATACCCAAAAATAGTATAACAAATCCATTGAATGGGATGAAAAATCAGCAGCAGCATTATAAATACTGCTGAAAAAACTATAGAAAACGGATATGAGACTAACTTTAGCATTCCATTTTATTAAATTATTTTAATCAAGTACAGTACAAACACCATTTACACATTCTACATTATTTGGTGGGGAAACTACTTGACAATCTGAACTGGCGCCTATTTGAATGTTATATGCATTATCCATCTCATAATGTTCTAGAACTAATGCTTCTAAGGTAGTTTGATTAACAGTATTTGGATAGGCTAAAAAGGCTCTTGGCCCTCCACACGGTTTTGCACCAAAAGCAATGTAATTACATGAAGAAGCGCTTGTGCATGAAAAACTTTGAATATAATCAAGAATCTCTTGTTTTTTAAAAGCTAACAATTCAGCAGTAGACAATTCATTCTCATTTTCTTTATCACATTCAAAGCTTTGAAGTAAAAGAAAACAAAGTAAAATTCGAATTAAATATTTCATGCTTTTTAAGTTAAATGGAATGTAAATATAAAAAACCCTTTTCAAAAAATTAAAAAGGGACTATTTATTTTATTGTTAAAAAATTAACAATGTTCGTTGTAAGCTTCTTTTAAGTTTTCTGCAATTAACTCAGCTGGTCGGCCTTCAATATGATGGCGTTCAAGCATGTGAACTAATTCACCGTTTTTAAATAAAGCCATGCTTGGCGAAGATGGAGGAAAAGGGAACATTTGTGCTCTAGCTGCATCTACCGCATCTTTATCAACACCTGCAAAAACAGTAACTAATTTAGATGGTTTTTTGTCCCCATCTAGGCTCATTTTAACACCAGGACGTGCATTACGTGCAGCGCAACCACAAACCGAATTTACAACCACTAATGTTGTGCCTTCTGATTGTATGGCATTTTTAACCTCTTCAGTACTATATAAATCTTGAAAACCTGCGTCATTTAATTCGTTACGCATGGGTTTAATCATTTCTTCTGGATACATAATTATTTTGTTAAAATTTAACGTTATGCAAAGTTACAAAGATTTTTTGTAGTCTGGTCGCTTCTAATCATAAAGATTTGTTATAGCTCATAAAATGCATCGATTTAAAACACTCTTCCAAAAAAGGCTTTCATAAATGGAATTTTTGGACATTTTAAAATCACTTTTATATCTTCAAACAAAGAGGTTTCTTCATCTAAAAACTTTAAAATTAATCCCGATTTTCCTTTTTCAAATAAACCAGAAAATACCTTTGAACCTATAGCGTTATTTTTGTATAAAACATCAATAAAAAGCAAATCATAAAACCAAAATTTATTTTTCTTATGAAATTTAGTAAAATCAGAATCGATTTCTAAAAATGCAACCAATTGCTTTGATTTTTTAGTCACATTTTTAAAAGTAAAACCTGTACTTGCTTTTGTCCAACCACCTGCAGAACCAATATGTATAATATTTTTTGAATTATGTTTCCAAAAAGGATAGCATGTCATGGGAATATTTCCTTGTTCTTTTTCTATTATTTCGTATTCAGTAATGCCTAATTTTTTTATGTATGATTCAATTTCGTTTTCGTATGCTGATTTTGAAAGTAAATCTTTTGAAAATAATGTATATTCAAGAAGTGCTTCATTTTTAGAAGTTGGCAAAACATACATAAAACGTGTATTTCCATCTTGTTTTACAGAAAAATCCATAAAAGTAGCTGCATTTTCATCAAAAACAGATTCCTTGCTTTTTATAAACCAACCTATAAAATGTTGTTGTAATAAAGGATATTTTTTTTGTAAAGTACCTATACTGGGATTATAAATAGAATTAAAAACCTTATTACAAGTATAACTATTGTGCTCCGTTTTAACCAAACATTGATTTTCAAATTCAGAAAAATCAATAACTTTTTTTTGTAAAAAATAGATGTTTTGATGCTTAGAAATTTCATTAAAAATGAACTCATATAAATCCACACCATGAATCATTTTGTACTGATAAGGATCAATATTTAGGTTCTTTTTGAAATTTTGATTGGCAAAAAGAGTATTTTTCCATTTTTTAGAAGTAATTTCTTCAAAAAGAGATGTCTCATCCCAAAAACACCACGTTCTATCATTTGTTTTTTTGGCATCACTATCTATAAGAAGAATGGTTTTGTCTTCTATTTTATGAGACAAAATCATTTCATAAACCGTCATTAAAGCAGCTAATCCAGTTCCTGTAAAAATGTAATTGTAGTGTTGCATTTTTCAAAGATATAGAATTTTATTAGCATATTTAATTCTAATTTATACGATACCTTAAACCTAAAAACATTCTAATTCCTTGATTTGGTCCATAAACATAGCTAGGGTCAAATGTTAATGCATACATATTATTTGGTGTAGATGTTGCGTTTCCATTACTATCAAAAATAACATCTTTGTCAAAAGGATCATTAGCTCTTGCAATTAAAAAAGGATTATTTTTATTGGGCGTCCAATCTAATAAGTTTTTAAGACCACCATATATTTCAATTTGCTTTATTTTTTTATACGTAAATTGAATGTTTTGTATGCTCCAAACAGGTGAATATTCACTTCTGGGATCTAAACTTCCTAATAAAGGCAAACGCATTGGGCCATATAAATTTCCTGTATAATCTATAGATAAATACCATTTAGCAACATCATAAGAAATTCCCCAAGTAGCACTAATTTTTTCTGTCAATATTGGAGTTGAAATTATTCTGTTTCTTTTGTTTTTAGATTCTAAAACCGTTAAACCCATTATAGTTTTTAAACCAAAAGGAAAAATTAATTCTAAGTTTCCTGTTATTCCATAAGTTTTAGAATATCCATTTAAATTAGAATAAATTATTTGATTTGGATTTGTATCATAATCAGGTAAAATTTGATTTTTAAAATGGGTGTACCAACTTGAAAATTCTATAACAGAATGAATTCCATTTTCAAATTTATACTTCTTTAAATAATTAAAATTAATATTATAAGAAGTCTCAGGATTCAAATTTTCTGTAATAATAACATCTCTAGAACCTGTTAACGCAGCATGTTCTTCGGTAAATAAATTTACAACTCTAAAACCTGTTCCTGCATTTATTCTAAAAACATCATTTTTAGAAGGTTTCCATTTATAGGCAATTCTTGGAGTAAATATTGAACCATGAACTGAATTATAATCAAAACGAGAACCTAACAAAACACTGTGTTTTTCAGCTAATTTTATCTCATTTTGAATAAATAGACTGCTAATTTTACTTTTTTCAGATCGTATCGTAGCTGTTGTATTGTCATTATAATATTGATAACGAAAAGCGGCACCAAGAAGTATATCGTGATTATTAATTTTTTTATCCCAAGTTAATTGACCATAAGCAATTTCTTGTTGAGCTAAGAAAAGAATATCTCCATAAACAGAATTTTGATCATGATTTGTATAAGAAAAAGAAGCAAACATGTTTTCTAAAACGGGCAATTGATATTTACCTAATACTTCATATCTTTTAGTATAAATACTTTCGCCATATACTTGATCACCACCTCTAAAGCCTTTATTCCACTGTAATTCTCCACCCCATCTATCTTCATAAAAGAAACGACCAGCAAAGGTTAACTCTTTTTCATTTTTTCTTTTAATAGTAAACTTATTAAAGACAGAAACTCTATCCTGAAGTGTAACATCAGTAAAGTTGTCATTATTACTATCAATAGGGTTATTATAATTAAAATAGTTAATCCCTAACAGATAATTTACATTTTTACCAATTTTATATTTTGCTCCAATATCGATATTGTTTTCTAACCAAGAAGTACTAAACACATCCGCATAAAATAACGGAGCAATTTCAGGGCTTTTAGTAATAATATTTATCAAGCCCCCAACAGCTTCACTCCCATATAAAGAAGAAGCTGGTCCTTTACAATTTCAATTCTATCAATTAATGAATTTGGAATTCCAGATAAACCATAAACAGTAGAAAGACCACTTACAATTGGCATTCCGTCTATAGTAACCATAGTATACGGCCCTTCCAAACCATTAATATGAATGTCTCCAGTGTTGCAAATGTTGCAATTTAATTGAGGACGAACACCATTTACATTTTGTAAAGCTTCAAAAATGTTTGACGTTGGATTTTTCTTCAAAAAAACAGCCGTATAAACTTCTACAGGAACCGGAGACTCTAATCTTGATACAGCCTTTAAGGTTCCTGTTAATACAACTTCATCTAAAGTGTAAATCTCATCTAACGTACAATTTAAAATTATTTCCTTTTGATTAAAAACGGTGATTATTTTTTTGATAGTTCTAAATCCTGTATAAGAAAACTGCAAAGTATATTTTCCGTTCGGAATATTTTCTAGTAAATATTGACCATTATCTTTTGCTGTGATTCCTTTGCTTAATTCCATTAAATATACAGTAGCAAAAGGTAAAATTTCGTTTTTTGTAGTTATTTTTCCTGTTATTGATGTTTGAGAAAAAGCACAAACAGAAAACAAGAGTAGCATAAAATATATTTTCATATAATATTAAATTATTTTTAGACAAAACTAAAAAAATAATTATCTGAATCAAAATAAAATGTTATATATTTGTATAAAATTTATAATAATGACTACTTCAGAAGAAAATTATTTGAAGGTAATTTATCATTTATCCGTTGTTTCGCCAAAGGGTGTAAATACCAATGCAATTGCTGGAATGCTTGAAACAAAAGCGTCTTCTGTAACCGATATGTTGAAGAAATTATCTGAAAAAGATTTAATAATTTATAAAAAATATCAAGGAGCATCTTTAACCGAAAAAGGAACATTAACAGCAAAAATGATAGTGAGAAAACATCGTTTGTGGGAAGTTTTTTTAGTTGAAAAATTAAATTTTACTTGGGATGAAGTTCATGAAATTGCAGAAGAACTTGAGCACATTCAATCAGAAAAACTGGTAAATAAATTAGATGCATTTTTAAATTTTCCTGAATGTGATCCACATGGCGACCCTATTCCAAATGCTGATGGTGAAATTAAAAAAGTACAAAAAAAATTATTATCAGATGCAAAAATTAATGTATCCTATAAATGTGTTGGAGTAAAAGACTCTTCCGCCGAGTTTTTACAATACTTAGACAAGCAAAAAATTGCTTTAGGTTCGACTTTTAAAATTTTAGAAAAAGACACTTTTGATGATATTTTACAAGTTGAAATAAATAATAATACAATTGCGATTTCAAATAAAATAGCTACTAACTTATACGTACAATAATTATGTTTCAAGATGTTTTAACTTATTTAGAAAGCATTAATCCCATTTTGGCAGCTTTTTATGCCACAATGTTCACTTGGTTTGTAACCGCCTTAGGGGCTTCATTTGTTTTCTTTTTTAAAGGAATGAACCGAACTTTTTTTGATGGAATGCTAGGTTTTACTGGTGGAGTTATGGTTGCTGCAAGTTTTTGGAGTTTATTAGCACCATCAATAGAAATGAGTGCAGGAGAAGGATTTATTAAAGTAATTCCGGCTGCAATTGGTTTTGCACTTGGAGCACTTTTCATTTTTGCTTTAGACAAAACCTTACCTCATTTACACATCAATTTTAAAGAAACAGAAGGAATAAAATCACCTTGGCAAAGAACTACATTATTAACCTTAGCCATAACTTTGCACAATATTCCTGAAGGATTAGCTGTTGGTGTTTTATTTGGTGGTGTTGCCGCAGGAATTCCAGAAGCCTCTATTGCTGGAGCAGTTACTTTAGCTATTGGAATTGGAATTCAAAATTTTCCTGAAGGAATAGCAGTTTCTATGCCATTGCGCAGAATGGGAATGAGCCGAAGAAAAAGTTTTATGTACGGACAAGCTTCTGCTTTAGTAGAACCAATTGCAGGAGTTATAGGAGCGGCAGCTGTATTATTTTTTACACCAATATTGCCTTATGCTTTAGCATTTGCTGCGGGTGCAATGATATTTGTGGTTGTAGAAGAAGTAATTCCGGAAACGCAACAAGCTAACAATACTGATATAGCTACTTTAGGATTTATTGGTGGATTTATTGTTATGATGACTTTGGATGTTGCCTTAGGTTAGACATTAATTTTTAAAGATTAAGACAAAAAAGGGGGCTTAAAATTTTATTTATTTTTTTTGTAAAGCAGTAAAAAAGTGCCCTAGGGTAATTATGTTTTAAATTGCAACAATTATACTATTCTTTGCTAGTGACAAGCACAATCATCGCCACACGATTTTGATTTTTTGGAAGATTTTTTCCAAAAGAATTTTTTTACTAAAAATCCTATCGATATTATGAGGGCTATGTAAACTAAAACTTCTTGCATTATTTTAAAATTTGAAAAGCAATTAACGATACAATATAAGCAAATCCAGTCATAAAAACAAGTTGAATTATAGGCCATTTCCATGAATTGGTTTCTTTTTTTACAATGGCTAGTGTGCTCACACATTGCATTGCAAAAGCATAAAACAACAACAACGAAATTCCAGAGGCAAAATTAAAAATCTTTTCACCCGTAATTGGATTTACTTCGGCCTTCATGCGTTCTTTGATTGTTTTTTCTAGATCATCGTGACTTCCTACGCTATAAATTGTAGCCAATGTGCCTACAAAAACTTCACGAGCAGCAAACGAACTTACCACAGCGATGCCTATTTTCCAATCATAGCCTAAAGGTTTAATAGCGGGTTCAATGGCTTTACCAATAATTCCTATATAAGAATTTTCTAATTTGTATGAATTGGTTAATTCTTCTAAATGTTCGGGGCTGTAGGGTTTATTATTTTGAATCAAATTTGTTTGAATAATGTGTTCTGCATCATTAAAAGCCTTGGTAGGCCCGTGAGAGCCTAAAAACCATAAAATAATCGAAAGGGCTAAAATAATTTTACCAGCACCACCCACAAAAGCTCTAGTTTTTTCTAATACATTTAGTCCAACATTTTTAAACATTGGAATTTTATAACTCGGCATTTCAATTACAAAATAGGTTTTGGAGCTTATTTTTAAAATTTTATTTAATACCCAAGAAGAAAAAATAGCCATAAAAAAGCCCAATAAGTATAAAAGCATTAGGGTTAAGCCTTGTAAACTTAAAAAGCCAAAAAGCCGATCTTCAGGAATAATTAATGAGATAATTATTGCATAAACAGGTAAACGAGCAGAGCAAGTAGTAAAAGGGGTAACTAAAATAGTAATTAAGCGCTCTTTCCAATTTTCAATATTTCGAGCACTCATAATGGCCGGAATAGCACAAGCAGTTCCAGAAATTAAAGGAACAATACTTTTACCGCTTAATCCATATCTACGCATAATTTTATCCATCAAAAATACAACACGGCTCATATATCCACTTTCTTCGAGTACAGAAATAAATAAAAACAGAAATGCAATTTGGGGTATAAATATTAAAATACCGCCTATCCCTGGAATAATACCTTCGCTAATTAAATTAGTAAATTCTCCCGCAGGCAAATGTGATTTTGAATAACTCGCTAAATTGGCAAAAGTAGCGTCAATAAAATCCATTGGGATAGTCGACCATTCAAATATGGATTGAAATATACTGAAAAGGATGAAAAAAAAGATTAGATAACCAAAGATGCGATGTGTTAGAATGCGATCTAATTTTGATTGAAAATTAGTAGCTTTAGATTGATCAATTTTTTGTCCAATTTTTAGTGTGTCATTTATAAATTGATATCTTTTGATGGTTTCTTTTTGTTGCAATCGTTTTAAATCAGCGTGTGATTTTGTAAACGAGCTTTTCATTTCTTTTCGTTCTAAATTTAAAAAATTTACATCTTGTGTAATGACCAACCATAATTTATATGTCAATTGATTGGGAAACGTTTTTCTTAATTTATCAAAATATTCAACATCAATGGAAGATGCATTTAAACAAGAGTTAATTGATAATTCTGTATAATGTAAGAGTAATTTTTTTAGGCTTTCTATACCTGTTTTTTTTCTAGAACTGACCAAAGCTATTTTGGTTTCTAATTTGGTTTCTAAAAACGGAATATCGAGCTCAATACCCTTCAACTTCATTCGATCACTCATATTGATGACCAAAATAGTTGGTATTTCTAAATCTTTAATTTGCGTAAAAAGCAAAAGATTTCTTTTTAGGTTTTCTACATCAGAAACTACAACTGCTACGTCAGGAAAATCGGGGTCTTTTTTATTTAGCAATAATTCAATGACAACATTTTCGTCAATTGAACAAGCATTTAAGCTATAAGTCCCGGGTAAATCAACTATTTTTGCTCTTATTTCATTAGATAATTTTGAATACCCATGCTTTTTTTCAACGGTTATTCCAGGATAATTTCCTACTTGTTGGTTTAGTCCTGTGAGTTGATTGAAAACAGAAGTTTTACCTACATTTGGATTTCCAATTAAAGCAACTTTTATAGTTTTTTGAGCCATTAGCTTATTGCTTTTATGATGTTGATTTCCAATGCAGTTTCTATTCGAATGGCTACATGGCAATCATTAATATTATAATATAGAGGATCACCAAGCGGTGCAATTTGAATTAATTCAATACTATTGCCAGGTAAACAGCCCATTTCTATCAACTTTAACGGAATATTGTCAATGTTAACATCTAAAATAGTTGCTTTTTCTCCTTTTTTTAATTGAGTTAAATTAATTTCCACGCTTATTTAGATTGAATTTAAATACAAAAGTAAAAATTTTAAATACAAAAGGGCTTATAAATGTCATATTTAATTTTCTACTGACGATAGCCAAAGGACATCTTCTAAAAGCTGGGTAACATTTTTTGTGCCTTTTTCTGTTGGTTTATCTAAGTTTGTGCCGTCATAAAAGCCTCTAATTCTACCTTTTTTATCAATTAACACAAAATTTTCGGTATGAACCATATCATATAAATCTTCTGTTTTCGCTGTTTCTACAGCTAAATACGATTTTCGAGCCATATAAAATATGTCTTTTTTATTACCTGTAACTAAATTCCATTTAGCATCCAAAACACCTTTTTCTAGAGCGTATTTTTTTAACACAGAAACACTGTCAATATCAGGAGTAACAGAATGCGACAGTAATAAAATATTTGGTATATCTTTAATTTTTTCTTGAAGCCAAACCATATTGTTAGTCATTATAGGACAAATTGTAGGGCAGGTAGTAAAGAAAAAATCAGCTATATAAATTTTGTTTTTATAATCCTCTTGGGTAATTGTTTTTCCGTTTTGATTTATAAATTTAAAATCAGCAATTTTATGATAATAGCCAACATGTTGAATGCTGCTATCTACTAATTGAGGATTTACATCTTTAGGGTTAAAAACAGGAAGTCTTTTTTGGGGTTTTAGTAAACTATAAATTCCAATAAAAACCAAGATTGAAATTCCAGCAAAAATCAGAATAAAAATTTTATATTTTTTCAAAATAGTATTTTTTTTACAAAAATACAAAATACAAAATACAAAAGCATATTTAATATATTGAGTTAGATTCGTTATATTTGTTTTATAAATACAAATATTGATATGAAAATTAAGTTACTATTATTCTTGTTTTTTACTGCGCTTGGTTTTTCGCAGTACAATTCATCTGCTCCTTGGATTATTAATAAAGAAGAATCGAAACAAGGGTTATTGACTATCACTGAATTGCAAAATGCATTTGACCAATATTGGGAAACACATGATAAAGACCTAAAAGGGTCTGGATATAAGCCGTTTATGCGATGGCAATATCATTGGGAAAATAAAACAACTCCTCAAGGGGCTCTAATTACACCCGAACAAATGTGGTCTGTATTTGTTCAAAAAAAGGCATCATCAACAAACAGAAACAATCAACAAACACCGGCAAGTAATTGGCTTCCATTAGGACCTTTTACCCATTCCAACACAGGTTCTTGGTCTTCGGGACAGGGAAGAGTAGGTATTGTGCAAGTTGATCCTTCAAACTCAAGTACGGTTTATATAGGAACACCAGCAGGTGGTATTTGGAAATCAACAGATTCGGCGAATTCTTGGGCCCCATTATCAGATAATTTGCCCCAAATAGGCGTGTCTGGCATTGCGGTTGATTATTCCAATTCGAACATATTATATATTGCAACAGGAGATAAAGATGCTTCTAATACGTACTCAATTGGTGTCATGAAATCAATTGACGGTGGCACAACTTGGAACACAACAGGATTATCGTTTGTTAACACTTCTTCTTCTGCAGGAGACATTTTAATTCACCCTACAAACAGTCAAATTTTATGGTGCGCTACAAGTGTTGGGTTATATAGAACTACGAATGCTGGAATAACATGGACTGTTGTTCAGTCGGGAGATTTTGCTCAAGGCTCTATCCGATTAAAACCAAATGATCCTACAACTGTTTATGCGGTTTCTAATGACAAGTTTTATCGTTCAACAGATTCGGGAAATAGTTTTGTTTCCATACCAACAGGGTTGCCTTTAGATGCATCAAGAATGCTTTTAGATGTTACGGCAGCTAATAATAATTACATTTATATATTGGCAACATCTGGAGATAATTCTTTATTAGGGGTTTATAGATCTACCAATGGAGGAACAAATTGGACAAACACATCTGGAGCTACAACAAATATATTAGAGTCCACCCAATCTTGGTATGATTTAGCACTAGCTGTTTCTAATACAAATGCAGATGAGGTTTATACGGGTTGTTTAAATGTTTGGAAATCTACCAATGGAGGGGCTAATTTTACAAAATTAAACAATTGGAGCTCTCCAAACGCAGCATCTTATACACATGCCGATATTCATTATTTAGGTTTTCACGGCAGTAAATTATATTGCGGTAGTGATGGTGGAATTTATGTTTCTGAAAACGGAGGTATTATCTTTACAGACAAAACAGCTGGAGCTCAAATAAGTCAATTTTACAAAGTTTCGGTATCAAAACAAACGTCTAACAATATTATGGGAGGCTTACAAGATAATGGAGGCCATGCATACAGCAATGGATCATGGAAAAATTATTATGGTGCAGACGGAATGGACGCAGCAATTAGTCCTGTAAATCAAAATTTATATTATGGTTTTATTCAAAGCGGAAGTGCTATGTTTATCAGTTCTAATGCTGGAAATTCATCAGGCTCTTCTGTAAGTGCCCCTTCGGGGATTACGGGCAATTGGGTTACCCCTTTAATGATTAATTCTATTGGAGAAGTGTTTTCAGGATTTAACGGATTATATAAATTAGAGGGCTTGGCATGGGCTCTTCAAAACACCAATAGTGTGGGTTCAGAAAACCTTGAACTAATTGCCATTGACCCATCAAATGATGATATAATGTACGTTACAAATGGATCTACTTTATATAAAACTATTGATAAGGGAATCACTTTTATAGAAGTATATTCGGCATCAAGTACCATTCGAGCTATAGATGTACATTCATCTGATAGTAATACGATCTATATTACAACTAATGGAGTTTTAGGCGAAGTTCTAAAATCTACCAATGGCGGTACTGTTTTTAGCAGTATTTCTTCAGGATTACCAAATATTGGAAAAAACACACTAGTACATCAAGGACGACACACCGATAATCCGATATATGTTGGCACTAGTTTAGGCGTTTATTATAGGGATGACACAATGAGTTCATGGGAGCCTTTTGATATAAACTTACCAAACGTTTCAGTAACCGATTTAGAAATAAACCTTAACGATAATAAATTAACAGCAGCAACCTATGGAAGGGGAATTTGGCAAACAGATATCCCTGTTCAAATTCCGAACGATGATGTTAAGTTTTTAGAAATCCAAAGTCCAAATTTAGGCATCAATTGCAACAGTACAATTACGCCACAAATTCAAGTAAAAAACAACGGACTAAACCCTATAAGCGAAGTAAACATTACCTATTTAATTGACGGTATAAGTAATGATTATAATTGGGTTGGTAGTATAGCAGCCAATCAAAATCAAATTATTGCATTGCCATCAGTAACATTAACAAGAGGAGTACATTCGCTAAACATTACTTCAACAATATTAAATGATGCCTATTCGGATAACAATTCTGGAGCAACAAATTTTTATATAAATGATAGTGGTTTATTAAATGAAACAAACCCTTTTACAAACCCTTCCAATGAATTAATTACCTATACAGAAGGCAGCAACACATCTCAATGGGTCAGAGGAATTAAAGATACGGGATCAATGTCGTCGGATGGAAATACGGTTTATACAACAAATTTAACGGGTAATTATCCAGATTTAGTAAAAGCATACATCATCTCTCAATGTTATGATTTATCGAGTGCTACAAATCCACAAATTCAATTTACAATGAAATATCATTTGGAATTAAATTGGGATATTATCTATGTTGAATATTCTACAAATTTAGGGCAAACATGGTCCCTATTAGGATCTCAAGGAACAAATTGGTATAACAGCGATAGAACAAATGCTTCATCTGGAACTGCTAATGATTGTCAAAATTGTCCTGGAGGACAATGGACAGGCACCAATACAACATTGACAACTTACTCACACCCACTAACCGCTTTAATTGGTCAATCTAGTGTGCTTTTTAGAATAGTGTTTCACTCAGACGAATCAGTAAATCAAAGAGGGATAAATATTGATGATTTTGTTGTAACAGGCGTTTTGTCAAGTGAAAATTTTGAATGGCGTAATATTGCGGTATATCCTAATCCTTCAAATGGAATTTTTAACATCTCGTTGGGCGATATTGAGCCTACATCAATTGAAGTGTATGATGTTTCAGGAAAAATTATTGCAATAAAAAAGAATATAAAACCAAACAACTTTCAAACAACTATAGATTTATCAACAGCCGCTCAGGGAATTTATTTCGTAAAAATCATTGATAATCAAAATCAAATCGTAAAAAGAATAATAAAAAAATAACAAACCAAAAGCTATGAAAAATAAATATTTTAAAGCATTTATGGGTTTCCTTTTTTTAGGAACCCTGTTTTTTTCGTGTAAAACAACTAAAGAAATTGCACAAACAGAAACACCAATTGGAATTAATACCTCTTTGATGGACACTTCTGTAAAAGCCTCTGACGATTTTTTCAGATTTGTAAATGGCAAATGGATTGATAATACCGAAATTCCAGCCGATAGAACCCGTTGGGGTAGTTTTGACGAGCTTCGAAAAAACACGGATGAAGATGTAATGGCCATATTAAAAGAGGCAATTAATGATGAATCAATTGACCCTAAATCAGATCAAGCAAAAGCCATAAACTTATACAAGTCAATTTTAGACACGGTAACTCGAAATAAACAAGGTATAGAACCTTTAAAAGACTATTTAACTAAAATTGAGGCGGTTAATTCGGCAGCAGATTTAGCTTCGCTTTTGGCCGAAATGGAAAAAGAAGGAAGTAGTTTGGGCTTTTTTGGTACTTACGTAGGTACAGATGCTAAAAATAGCAGTAGAAATGTGGTATATGTAGGAACAGGAAGTTTGGGATTGCCTGATAGAGACTATTATGTGTCAGACGCACCTGATAATGTTGAAAAGAGATCAAAGTATACGTTACATGTTGCGCGTATGTTACAATTTATTGGAGCAAATGAAACACAAGCAAGTAAAAGCGCAGCCGCTATTTTAGCTTTAGAAACTAAAATGTCAACAGCTACTTTTGATCGTGTTGAACGAAGAGACCGAAGAAAAACGTATAATCCTATGACCATTTCTGAGCTTGAAAAAATAGTGCCAACAGTAAATTGGGATTCTTATTTTAAAGAAATCGGAATTGGATCTCTAGATTCAGTAATAGTTTCTCAACCTAAATATTTAGAAACATTACAAATGGTTTTCAATGAAAATAAGGTTGATGATTGGAAATCTTACATGAAATGGACGTTATTGCGTCAAGCTTCGGGTGTATTGTCAACAGAAATAGCGGATGCAAATTGGGCGTTTTATGGCAAAACATTAACAGGTGCTGTTCAACAAAGACCTGCAGAAGAAAGAGCACTAGCATCAGTAAATGGAACATTGGGCGAAGCCCTAGGAAAACTATATGTAGCAAAAAAATTTCCTGCAGAAGCCAAAGCTAAAGCAGAGGCCATGATTAAAAATGTATTTGTAGCTTTTGAAAACAGAATCGACAATTTACCTTGGATGACAAAAGCAACAAAAGAAAATGCTAAATTGAAATTGCGAAAATCAAGAATTAAAATTGGTTATCCTGACAAATGGAAAGATTATTCGGAATTGGTGATTGAAAGTCCAGAAAACGGAGGGACCTATTTTAGTAATATGAAAAATGCTTCGAAATGGGGAAATAAAGAAAACATTGAAAAATTAAATAAACCCGTTGACAAAGAAGAATGGGGAATGTCTCCTCAAACTGTTAATGCATATTTTAACCCTTCAAACAACGAAATTGTATTTCCAGCAGCTATTTTACAAGCTCCTTTTTATGATTATAGAGCTGATGAAGCTGTTAATTATGGAGGGATTGGAGCGGTTATTGGTCACGAAATTTCACACGGATTTGACGACTCAGGCTCAAGATATAATGCAGATGGGAATCTTATAAACTGGTGGAGTGATGAAGATCTGACACAATTTACGGGCCTAGGTACAGCTTTAGCTAATCAATATTCGAACTTGCAACCTTTGCCTGGAATTTTTGTTGACGGTAAATTTACTTTAGGTGAAAACATAGGAGACTTAGGAGGCGTAAACGCTGCCTATGACGGCCTTCAAATCTACTTAAAACAAAACGGGAATCCCGGTTTAATTAACGGTTTTACACCAGAACAACGTTTCTTTATTTCTTGGTCAACCATATGGAGAAGTAAAATGCGCGATGAAGCCTTAAAAAACCAAGTAAAAACAGATCCGCATTCGCCCGGAATGTACAGAGCTTATGTTCCTTTGCAAAATGTAGATGCATTCTATAAAACATTTGATATCAAAGAAGGAGATGGTATGTATATTGCTCCAGAAAACAGAGTTAAGATTTGGTAATCAAATTTAAAAGCAACTTTAAACCCCATGTAAAAATTTGGGGTTTTTTTTATGTTTTTTTTATAGCTTTATTCACCATATACAAGCCAATAATTGTCACAAGTCCTCCAATAATAATAGGAAAAGTTAAAGGTTCATTAAATAAAATATAACCAAAGAATAAGGCTACGATAGGATTTATATAAGCGTATAAACTGCTTATTTCTTTAGGCAAATGCTCTAATGCATAAATGAAGGCAATAAACGTTAGTACAGAGCCAAAAACAACCAAATAAGCAATGGACCACCAAGATATTGCTGGAATTTGAGACAACGGTATAGAAGAGCCTTCTATACCAATAACGCTAGAAATCACAAAACACGAAATTAACATTTGAAGACCTATACTAAAATACGGATTAAAATTGGTTCTGTTTTCTCTAATGTAAATAGAGGACAAAGCCCATGTAAAGGTTGCAATAACCGATAGCAGAATTCCAAATCTAAATTCAGGATTTAAAAAGTCGTTCAAATAATCATAAAAAATAACACAAATTCCAGAAAAACAAATCAACAAACCGATGGCTGCCTTTGCCGACACTTTTTCGCCTCTAAAAAAGCTAATTACTACAATCCATAAAGGAAAAATAGAGCCAATAATGGCACCCAAACCACTTGAGATGTACTTTACCCCCCAGGTGCTTAAACCATTACTAAGCATAAAGTTTAAAATACTTAATATTAAGATGTTTCGCCACTGCCTTTTATTTGGCCAAGGCGCTTTTTTGTATAAAAAGTAAATCAAATAAAGAACCCCTCCAAACAATTGTCTTAAGGCTACCAATTGCATAGCGGGCATGTGCTTTACACCTTCTTTTGAAGCAATCCAGGTAGTTCCCCAAAAAAAACTAATCCATAAAAGGGCAATTATAGGCAACCCTACAGCGCTTTTTGTTTTTTTTATATATTCATGAAAAACACTATAATAGGCCATTTAAATGATGTATTTAAACTTATAACTTAAACCAGTTTCTATTTTGACACTTGAAATTAGTTTCCCTTTTGACACTTTATTTTTTGTAAAGATAGGTAAAGGAAGATTTGAATTTTCAGCTTTTTTGTGATAATATTTTTTTTTTGTGGGGTGTTGGGGTGCTACGGCATTGTAAATCTCGTTGCCTTGCTTATTTTGTTTCAAAATCGCTACAATTATCCCAATACAATCTTTTTGATGAATTAAATTAACGGGTGCGTCCGGATTTTCAACATTACTTCTACCGGATAAGAATTTTATAGGATGCCTGTCTTCAGCAAGTAAACCACCAAAACGGAGAATTATACTTTGAAAATTAGTGTTAGAAAGCAACAAGTTTTCTACTTGAAGCAATTGTTTGCCACTTTCAGAATCTGGATTTGGAATTATGTTTTCATTAATTGTTACAATGGGAAACGCATCAGCATAAACACTAGTTGAACTTATAAAAAGCACTTTTTTTACACTTAATTTTTCAATTTTGGCAATCAATAGTTTTATTTTTTCAACAAAACTTTCAGATGAGTTACCTCTTAACTTGGGTGGAATATTTATGATTAAAACATCTGCTTCAGCTAAAAAACCTTCAATGTTTCCAATGATATTATCTTGAGAAAGCTCTATTTGAAAGGGTTGAATTTCATTACTTTCCAAAAGTTCCAATTTGTTTTTAGAAGTTGTTGAACCCTTTACATTATAACCAATTTTAATTAACTTTTTTGCTAACGGTAAACCGAGCCAGCCGATTCCAAGTATGGATATTTTTTCTTTCATTTCATTTTCCTCTAAAATCTACCCTTCTTTTTTTACTAACATTACGTATTCGTCTTCTAAAAAGCGGTAGCCCTGGTCGTATAAAAAATAATAGATATTACCTGTTTTGGTTTGCAAAATACTCGTAAAAAAATCAAAATCAAACCCTTTACTTAGCAATTTAGTTTTTGTTGTTTTTCCTTTTCCGTCTGGGTTGAGATCACTAAGAATTCGATAGTTTTTACGCAATTTATTATTAATGTTGCGCATCAAATTATTTTGATCTTTGTTCATTTTGTTGTTATAGGCATTGCGGCAACCGTCAGAACAAAACTTTTTATCTTCTCTGCCTATAATTTTATCTTCACATTCTAAACAGGTTTTACTCATTTTTTATTTTTTATTAAACAAACCTAACAGGTTTTTAATTTTAGTTGTAAACCTTTGACAAAGGATTAAGGTTATTTGATGTTTTTCATTTCTTTGGCAACTTCTTTATTATTTGAAATTTCTTCGTTTTCCAATTGGTTAATTATGTTTTGATAATCTTTTTTATTTCTGTTTTGAGAAAGTTTATAAGCAGCTTGTATCTCTTTGATATTGATACTAAAACCAACAATTCCGTTAATTTGTTGCAAGGTTTTACTCGACATTTTTTCGACAGAAACTGGGTTTTGAATGTTTTGTTCGTAGGTATCTACCAATTTTTTTAGGGAATTCATTAATTCTTCGCTTGATAAAGTTTTTATGGTTCCATAAATATGAACCGCTATGTAATTGTATGTTGGTACTTCTTCTTTTTGATACCAAGAAGACGAAATGTAGGCGTGTGGTCCATTGAAAATAACCAAAACTTCGTCATTGTCTTTTATATTTATGGCTTGTGGGTTTTGTTTTGAAAGATGTCCGATTAAAATATCTTCATCATTATTGTCTTTATCTAATTGCAATGGAATGTGTGTGGCAGCAAACTTGGTATTGGTTTGACTGACTACAATAGCAAAACCATTTTGTGAAATAAATTCTTTTATTTGACTTATATTTTCGTTTTTATAAATGTTTGGTATGTACATTTTGTTATTGATTAATTATGTTTTTTTGGTTTACGAGGGTTTACGAGGGTTTGCGTTAGGGGTTGAAGCGGCATCCTTTTTTTGTAAAAAAAAGATATAGCGGTAGACCCTACCCAAA
>NZ_CAWUTS010000043.1:0-15838 GCF_963925415.1 uncultured Flavobacterium sp.
ACAAAAGCACTCATACCCAAAATCATTCCTTGATTAATCAGCTTTTTAAAAGGTTCTTCTGTGGGTGCAAAGCCTCTATCTTTTAAAAATTTATTCCAAAAACGAGCGTATAATAAATGCCCCGTTGCGTGTTCGCTTCCACCAATGTATAAGTCTACATTTTGCCAATAGTTTAAGGCTTCTTTGCTTGCAAAATCTTCTTCATTGTTGGCGTCCATATAACGCATCCAATACCAAGAAGAACCTGCCCAGCCAGGCATTGTGTTTAATTCTAACGGAAATATATTAACGTTATCTATTAACTGATTACTGACTACTGAACACTGAACACTATCCCAAGCCCAAACCGTTGCATTTCCAAGGGGAGGCTGTCCATCTTCTGTGGGTAAATATTTTTCTACTTCGGGAAGTTTAATGGGCAAATGTTTTTTATCAATCATTTGTGGCATTCCGTTTACATAATAGACCGGAAAGGGTTCGCCCCAATAACGCTGTCTAGAAAAAACAGCATCGCGCAAGCGGTAATTAATTTTTCCTTTTCCTTGTTGTATATTTTCTAAAGCTTCAATCGCTTTTTTTGCTCCTTCTTTATATCCTAAACCGTTTAAAAAATCAGAATTTACCAATTTAAATCCTTCTTTAGATCCAAATGCAGCCTCTGAGATATCTTGGTCAAAAATATTTTTAATTTCAGGCATACCAACACCTTCTTTGAAAAAATTGGCAAATGCATAATCACGTTCATCACCACAAGGGACAGCCATAACGGCCCCCGTTCCATACCCTGCCAAAACATAATCTCCAATCCAAACTGGAGTAGCTTCTTTTGTAAACGGGTGTTCTGCATAAGCGCCTGTAAAAACTCCAGAAATAGTTTTTACATCTGCCATACGTTCACGCTCGCTTCGCTTAGCCGTTGTTTCTATATAAGCTTCAACAACTGCTTTTTGCTCTGGAGTGGTTATTTGTGTAACCAAATCGTGTTCTGGAGCAAGCGTCATAAATGTTACACCAAAGATCGTATCGGGGCGAGTGGTAAAAACGTCTATAACCTCATCGTGATTTTTTAACTTAAAAGAAACCATTGCTCCAACTGATTTTCCAATCCAATTTCGTTGAGTTTCTTTTAGAGACTCTGTCCAATCAATTTCATTTAAACCTTGTAATAAACGTTCTGCGTAAGCTGATATTCGCATTGACCATTGCGTCATTTTTTTACGAATAACAGTATGCCCACCTCGTTCTGAAACGCCGTTTACGATTTCGTCATTGGCTAAAACGGTACCTAAACCTGGACACCAATTAACTTCTGTTTCGGCCAAATATGTTAGTCTGTATTGCAATAGTATTTTTTGCTGCTGCTCTAATGAAAATGCGGCCCATTGGCTTAACGAAAAAGAAACAATAGAATCGTCACAAACAGCATTGACAGTTGCATTTCCTTCTTTTTCAAATAGAGCAACTAAAGTTGAAATATCTTCAGCCTTATCCGAATCTTTATTGTACCACGAATTAAATAATTGAATAAAAATCCATTGGGTATGTTTGTAATAATCGGCATTTGAAGTACGAACTTCTCTACTCCAATCAAATGAAAAGCCTATTTTATCCAATTGTTCTCTATAACGAGTAATGTTCTCTTTAGTAGTTTTGTCAGGATGTTGACCTGTTTGAATGGCATATTGTTCAGCCGGAAGCCCAAAAGAGTCATAGCCTTGAGGATGCAATACATTAAATCCTTTGTGACGCTTGTATCGAGCCACAATATCAGATGCTATATAGCCTAAAGGATGGCCCACATGTAAACCGGCTCCCGAAGGGTAAGGAAACATGTCTAACACATAATATTTGGGCTTGTCGGAATGGTTTGTAGCAGCAAATGTTTGCTTATCTGCCCAATGCTTCTGCCAATTGGATTCAATTTCGTTTGGATAGTATTTCATTACTCTTTTATATTGTTTTTTACAGGAGCCTTGCTGTTAAAGGCTCAAGAAGTATTTTAATTTGGAATTTAAAAGTTGTTTTTAATTCTTAAAAATCAAGTGCAAATTTACATTTATTGTACGAAAGTTAAAACTTTAGACGTTATAATCTATGTAAACCAATTTTCTTTTTTATTTTTACACATAAATTTTAAATATAATATGGCATCATCATTTGAAAAGTATAATAAAAGACGATTAATTTCTTCTTATTTTTCAGTAATTTTAAGTATCTTTTTGGTACTATTTCTTTTGGGAGGATTGGGTTTATTTGTTATTAATTCAAAGAAACTTACCAATGATTTCAAAGAAAAAATTCAAATGACCGTTTTTTTTAAAAACGATGCTAAAGAACGAGATTTAAAAGCTTTTGATCTTGAATTAAAAAACTCAGAATATATAAAAAAATACTTATACATTAATAAGGACAGTGCTGTTAAAAATAATGTTGATATTTTTGGTGAAGATTTTTTAGAATATGTTGGTCAAAATCCCATAAAAAATTCTTTTGACATCAACTTAAAAGGAGATTATGTTCAGGCAGACAGTATAAAAAAGATTGAAACTCAAATCAAAAAAAACGAACTGGTTTCTGAAATTATTTATGACAAAATTTTAGTTGATTTAGTGAATGATAATGTCAGAAAAATAAGTTTATGGTTGCTTATTGTCAGTATTATTTTATCATTTGTTGCTATGCTATTGATAAACAGCTCGTTACGTCTTTCCATTTATTCGCATCGATTTACCATAAAAACCATGCAAATGGTTGGAGCAACTAAATCATTTATCAGAAAGCCTTTTATTTTACGCAGTATAAAACTAGGGCTTATAGGTTCTGCGTTAGCAGTTATTGCGTTGCTTATCTTGGTATGCTATATAGATTCCAAATTACCCGATTTAGGCATTTTAAAAGATTACCTTTCCATAGGGGTCGTAATGGCTGGTGTGTTTATTGTTGGAATAATCATTACTTCAATTAGCACCTATTTTGCAACTCAACGATTTTTAAACTTAAAAACAGAAGACTTATATTGATTTAAGGCTGTTGATTAACTATTTTAAAATTAATTATATAATATGAAAAAAACAGACCATAAACCGGCTTTTTTATTTGAAAAAGTAAATTATAAAATATTATTTATTGGTGTTGCTATTATAGGGTTTGGCTTTTTATTAATGGCAGGAGGAGGCACAGATGATCCTAATACTTTTGATGCTGAGTCTTTGTTTAGTTTTAGAAGAATTAGATTAGCTCCAACAGTCGTTTTAGCGGGTTTTGGAGTAACTATTTATTCTATAATGAAAAATCCTTTTAAGAAATAGCATTCAAAAATAAGTACTAAAAATTGGCCGCCACCACTGAAAACCTTAAACGATATAAATGAATACACTACAAGCCATAATTCTTGCCATAATTGAAGGTTTAACCGAATTTCTACCTGTTTCATCTACAGGTCACATGATCATCGCATCTTCTTTTTTTGGTATTGCTCAAGACGATTTTACCAAACTTTTTACCATTGTAATTCAATTAGGAACCATACTTTCTGTTGTGGTTTTATATTTCAAACGCTTTTTTCAATCAGTAGATTTTTACTTTAAATTATTTGTCGCTTTTATACCTGCGGTAATTTTAGGTTTGTTATTGAGTGATTTTATAGATTCTCTGTTAGAAAGTCCAATTACCGTGGCTGTTTCCTTAGTATTAGGCGGTGTTCTTTTATTAAAAGTTGATGAATGGTTTGGAAACACTCCAAAAAAAGAAATTCCTGAAGAAATCAGCTATCCCACGGCTTTTAAAATTGGACTTTTTCAATGCTTAGCAATGATTCCCGGAGTTTCAAGAAGTGGCGCCAGCATTGTGGGAGGTATGTCTCAAAAATTGTCACGAACAACTGCAGCCGAATTTTCATTTTTTCTGGCCATTCCAACCATGTTAGGTGCTACTGTAAAAAAATCATATGACTTTTATAAAGCAGGTTTTGTGCTAACTGATGATCAAATTAATCTTTTAATTATTGGAAATGTTATTGGCTTTCTGGTGGCACTTATTGCCATAAAATCTTTTATAGGATACCTAAGTAAATATGGCTTTAAAATGTTTGGTTACTATAGAATTATAGTTGGAATTGCGGTTTTGTTGATCCACTTTTTTATTGTAAAATTAACTGTAATTTAATGATAAAAGAAGATCTTTTAAACGGACAAGTACTATTAATTGACAAGCCGTTAAAATGGTCGTCATTTCAGGCTGTTAATAAATTAAAATATGGCTTGATCAATCATTATGATTTGCCTAAAAAATTTAAAATTGGTCATGCCGGAACATTAGATCCTTTAGCAACTGGACTTTTAATTATTTGTACTGGAAAATTTACTAAAACTATTTCTAATATTCAGGCTCAAACCAAAGAATATACCGGAACAATTACGGTTGGAGCTACAACTCCTTCTTATGATTTAGAAACTGCAATTAATGCTACTTTTCCAACAGAACAAATTACCGAAGAATTAGTTTTAGAAACTGTTAAACAATTTTTAGGAGAAATTGATCAAAAACCTCCTGTGTTTTCAGCTATTAAAAAAGATGGAAAACGTTTATATGAACACGCAAGAGCTGGAGTTGAAGTTGAAATTCAATCTAGAAAAACTACGATTTACGAGTTTGAAATCACAAGAATTGCTTTGCCCGAAATCGATTTTAGAGTACAATGCAGTAAAGGAACGTACATTCGCTCTTTAGCTTATGATTTTGGCTTAGCCTTAAATTCTGGTGGGCATTTAACAGCTTTACGACGAACAAAAATTGGAGATTATAGTATAGAAAATGCACCAAATCCAGATGATTATATAGCTAATTTAATATGAAAGCTTAGATATTTACATTGTTTTTATGTTCAACTAGTCTTCTTTTTTCTCAAGATCAATCTAATTATGAGAGTTTTAGTAAAAAAACAACATTTACTCAATTTGAACTTACTGTTCCTCTTAAAGGAAACGATACTTATGGCGAAATTGACCCTAATGGCAACAGAAGTAATTATATAATTGTTCCTGATGGAATTAGTACAAAATTTGGCTTCGGAATTCACTTTGAAAAATGGATTGGTTTAAGTCTTCATTCTGGTATTGATTGGAAAATTACACCTAAATTAGTTTCTACTCCTGTTTATGCCCAAATTACTTTAAACCCTTTACTTGGCTATGACACTAGATTGTTGATTCAGGCGGGTTACGGTCATTCTTTTGCAATAGGAAGAGGAAATTTAAACGGAAAATACTATAAAGCAAGATTAGGTGTAACAACAGAAGATGATTTAGGAATTTTTATTGATGTTAGCAGCTATGGGTTTGCTGTCAAAGGAACAGAAATGGGCAGCTTTAGTTTAGGATTCTGTATCTTTGTATTTTAAAATTTATTTATGAAATATCTATTTATAGTATTTGCTTTTTGTTTACAGTTTGGTTTTTCTCAAAATAAAACTCCAAAACTTAAAGATGGAGATATTATTTTTCAATCTATGAATTGTGATTTATGCAAAGCCATAAATGCAGTTACAGAAGGCTTTGACGGTAACGATTTTAGTCACTTAGGAATGATTTACATTCAAAATGATTCGGTCTATATAATTGAAGCTGCAGGAAAAAACGTAAAACTGACTCCACTTGAAGTTTTTAAAACTTACACTTCAGAAACAATGTATGTAGGACGATTAAAAAGAAAATATCGAAAATATATTCCAAAAGCTATAGAATTCTCACTTTCTCAAATGGGTGTTCCTTATGATAAGGCTTATTTATATGACAATGGAAGTTATTATTGTTCAGAATTAATTTATGATGCTTTTTTAAATGCTTATAAAAAACCTTTTTTTAAATTAACGCCAATGACTTTTAAAGAGCCTAATTCTAATCAGTATTTTCAGGTTTGGATTGATTATTATGAAAACCTAAAAATCAAAATTCCAGAAGGAGAACCAGGTTGTAATCCTGGTGGAATTTCGACTTCTAATAAATTGAAAATTATTGGAATTGTAGATTAAACTACTTCTTTCGTTTTCATTAATTGCATAATTTCGTTTTGAGTAGAAACTCCTTTATCATGCAAGTACCATTTTTGTAATTCTACTTTTATCGGCTCATCTACTAACCCATTTATAGCTTTGTAATCAACTAATAATTTTTGTGCGGAAAAGGGTCTTGGTCCAAAATCGCCCAAAACATTATAGCCTTCATCTAAAACTATTAATTTTGGTATTGACTTTGCTCCATGGGTCAAAAAATTGTTCATCAAATTTTCATTTTCATCTCTAAGTACAATTTTTAAATCTATATAATCCGACAACTCTGCCATTTTATAAACTACAGGCAAAATTTGAGCCGCATCACCACACCAACCTTCACTAATGACCAACCAAGTATATCTGTTTTTAATTTGAACTAGTTTGTCATGTACTTCAGCTGTTATTTTAATAGTTTTTTCCAAACGGTTCATTCGTGTTTCATTTAATTCAGAATAATGCAACATATCGTCTGATTGTTTATTTCCAGTAGAAAATCTTTTTTTTATTAAACCAGAAACCATTTCTCTATATCCTTTATAAGTACAACTTATAGTTAAAGCAGATGCTATGTTTGTATTCATAATATTTTTATTGTTAATTGTACAAAATTACTGCTAAATTTGTTAACTGAATGTAAGCTATGTTACACAAAAATAAAACACAATGGATTTCTTATCTAAATCAATAGGATTAGTATTGTCAGGTGGCGGTTCTAAAGGAATTGCTCAAGCTGGAGCCTTAAAATTTTTAGAAGAGCAAAATATAAAACCAACTCATATTGCTGGTACAAGTGCTGGTTCAATAATTGCTGCTTTATATGCTTTTGGAATAAAACCAAATGAAATATTAGAGTTTTTTAAATCTATTTACTTTTTTCATTGGAGCCATTTTACTTTTAAAAAAGCAGGAATTATTGATTCTCAATCTTTTAAAGCTGATTTTGAAAAAATATTTAAAGATGCAAAAATTGGAGATTTAAACATTCCTACATATATTACTGCAACTGATTTAGTTAAAGGTAGATTGAAAATCTTTAATAATGATACTAAAATAACGGATGCTATTATTGCTTCATCATCATATCCTGGAATGCTTTCTCCTTATGAATTAAATGGAAATTTATATAGTGATGGTGGAATTTTAAATCATTTTCCAACAGATTTAATTCAAGGAAAATGCGATGTTATTATTGGAATTTATGTTAGTCCAATTCAAACTATTGAAGCAAAAGATTTAAATTCAATAAAATCAGTAACATCAAGGGCTTTTAACTTATTGTCTGCACAAGGAAATTATCAAAAATTTAGCTTGTGTGACTGGGTTATTGAACCAAAAGAATTAGCTAATTTTAGTACATTTGAAACGAATAAGGCTAAAATGGATGAAATATTTGAAATTGGTTATCAAGCCGCAAAAAAATCTTTTGAGGAAATGAATTCATAAATAGAAACTAGATTTTTTTTAAATTAGATAATACCTATATTTGCAACAGAAAAAACAACACAAATGAAATATAAAAGAATTCTCCTAAAGTTAAGTGGTGAAGCCTTAATGGGTGAAAGAGCTTACGGAATTGACCCAAAACGTTTGGCTGAATACGCTCAAGAAATCAAAAAAATTCATGATAAAAATATAGAAATAGCAATAGTTATTGGAGGAGGAAATATATTTAGAGGTGTAGCCGGAGCAAGTAATGGGATGGATAGAGTTCAAGGTGATTATATGGGAATGCTGGCAACGGTAATTAACGGTATGGCATTGCAAGGTGCTCTTGAAGAAGCAGGTATGCCGACAAGGTTACAAACTGCATTAAAAATTGAAGCGATTGCTGAACCTTATATAAAAAGAAAAGCAACACGCCATTTAGAAAAAGGACGGGTTGTAATTTTTGGTGCAGGAACAGGAAATCCTTATTTTACAACAGATACTGCTGCCGTTTTGAGAGGTGTTGAAGTAAGTGCTGACGTAATTTTAAAAGGAACACGTGTCGATGGTATTTACAATGCAGATCCTGAAAAAGATGCAAACGCAGTTAAATATGATACCATAACTTTTGGAGATGTTATTGCAAAAGGTTTAAATGTGATGGATTCAACCGCATTTACATTAAGTCAAGAAAACAAATTGCCTATTATTGTGTTTGATATGAATATTGAAGGTAATTTACTAAAAATTTGTGAAGGGTTAAACATTGGAACAACAGTAACTGTTTAGATACGAAGTTTAAAAAAAAATTAAAATATAAAACACGTAAAAATGACTGAAGAAATTAACTTTATTATAGAAACAGCAACAGAATCCATGAATGGTTCTATCGCTCATTTAGAAAAAGAGTTTTTAAACATCAGAGCAGGAAAAGCTTCTCCTCAAATGCTTGGTGGTGTATTTGTTGACTATTATGGCTCTCAAACGCCCTTATCTCAGATAGCAAACATCAATACAGCTGACGCAAGAACTTTAACCATTACACCTTGGGAAAAAAACATGATGCAACCCATTGAAAAAGCTATTCAAGTGGCAAATTTAGGATTAAACCCAATGAATAATGGAGAGTGCATCATTATTAATGTACCCGCTTTAACAGAAGAACGCCGAAGAGACTTAGCCAAACAAGCTAAATCTGAAGCTGAAGACGCTAAAATTGGAATAAGAAATTCACGTAAAGATGCCAACACAGATATCAAAAAAGAAGAAAAAGACGGTTTAGCCGAAGATATTGCTAAAACAGCTGAAGATGATATTCAAAAATTAACCGATTCCTATATCAGAAAAATTGATGAGCTTTTGGCCGTTAAAGATGCTGAAATTATGAAAGTGTAAAATTTAAGTCCTGATTAACATTAGGGCTTTTTATTTTAAATATCTTTACATTTCATTGAAACCCTATTGATGCGCTATTTGTATATATCATTTCTTCTATTAATAACCAACTTTGCTTTTGGTCAAACAAAAATTAAAGGACAGGTTGTCGACTTTGACTCCAGTATTCCGATAGCTTTTGCAGCAATAACTTACAACAGTACAAGCCTTTTTACCGATTGGGAAGGCAAGTTTTCAATAGAAATTTTAGATCTTAAAAAGCCTTTTTTTGTAAAACACAAAGGTTATTATGACAAGCCCTCTTATGGTTCTAAAGACGAAAAATTAGTTGTCATTCGAATTACCCAAAACATCAATCAAAAAAATATAGAATATTACTCTGATAATAAAGTCAATCAAATTATTAAAAAAGTAATTGAAAACAAAGTTTATACACAGCCCGAAAAAGCACTTGAAAGTTTTGAATATAAAAACTACGAATACATACAAGTAACTGCAAATCCTGACAGCATATCTGATGTCATTGAAAAAAAATACAAGCGAACAATTTTTGGCAAACAAATCATTAAATTAGACTCTACCAATTATAAATTTAAAAAATTAGTTGAAAAAAGTCACATATATCAAACCGAGAAAGTAAATCTCATAAAGCACTATAAAAACACTAATAAAGAAATAGTTTTAGCAACTCGAATGGCAGGTTTTAAAGAACCTTTATACGAATTACTTGGCTTAAAATTAGTTTCCTATTCTGTTTATGAAAACCCTTTTGAAATATTAGAAATTCCAGTTCAAAATCCCATTTCAAATTATGGACGAAAATTATATACCTACCATTTATTAGACTCAACTCAAATACAAAATCGAAAAGTATATCGCATTTACTTTGAGCCTAAAAAACTTGCCGCAAATAGGTTAAGAGGTGTTTTATATGTTGATGCCAAAAATTTTTCCATTGCAAAAGCACATTACAGAATTTATGGTATTGTAAATGTAGATGCTAATTATACTTTTAATTACCTGAGCGAACATCAAATTTGGTTTCCTAAAAAGCGAAAAATTATATTGAGTAAAGGGAGTAATTCTGAAGACTTAACAATTCTTGGTGGTACTATAAAATTCAAATCTGGCACAGAGCAAGGGAAAGAAAATAATACATCTGACCAAACCGTTTTAATTTTAGAATCGGTGCCTTTTGATATAAAAATCAATGAAAAAATTTCAATAAAAAGAGACGGAATAAAAATATATGTCCCCGAAACCAGTAAAATGCGATCAGAAAATTATTGGACAACCATTGCTAAAGACACCCTCGATGTTCGCAAAATAAACACCTATATTTCATTAGATAGTTTGTCCAATGAAAGTAAAATTGAACGTAAAATATTTTTAGGTAAAAAAATAATTAACGGCTTTTTACCGATCAGTTATCTAGATTTAGATTTGCGAAGGGTATTAAAATACAATAATTTTGAAGGTTTTAGGTTGGGTTTTGGTGCAACTACAAACAACACTGTTTCCGAAAAATATAAAGTGGCTTTTTACGCTGCTTATGGCTTTAAAGATGATGCGTTTAAATATGGCATAACACCCTCGTATTTAGTCGACAAAAAAAATGAAACGTGGATAAGTGCATCATTTAAAAATGATTTAAACGAAATAGGACAAACCACTTTTGCAACTGACAACAAGCGCTTTAGAATATATGACCCAAGGCCTTTTAACATTTCAACTTTTTACAACAATAAAGTTGTCTCGGCATATGTTGAAAGTAAAATTATACCTAAAACAGATGCTTATTTTTCTGTTTCACAGCGCCAAATAATGCCATTATTTGACTATACGTATATAAATAATGGTCAGGCTTATACAAATTACAACATCACATGCTTGCTACTTTCGCTTCAATGGAATCCTTTTAGCAGCTATATGCAAACCCCTTTTGGCAAAATTGAGATTGAAAAACGCCATCCCAAATTTTCGTTTCAAATAACCCAAACGTTACCAAAAGTGTTGGGTAATGATTTTAATTTTACAAAAATTGATTTCAAAACTTTTTATGAGATTCCGTATTTATCTGGTCAAAAAAGTTCATTTCTGCTTCAAACAGGCTTAGCTTTTGGTGCAATTCCATTAACTCAATTATACGCTATTGCTCCAAATAATTTAAACAAGGATGCCATATTAAAAAGAATCACTTTTGCAGGAAAAAACAGTTTTGAAACCATGTATTACAATGAGTTTTTCTCTGACAAATATGTTTCCATACAGTTTAAACATACATTTAATAGAGCTAAAATAGGCTACAAAATAAATCCAGAAATTACCGTTGTAACCCGAATGGCTTTTGGAACCATTAAAAATCCAGAAAATCATATAGGCTTGCCTTTTAATTCTTTAGAAAAAGGCTTTTTTGAAAGCGGAATAGAGTGCAATAAAATATACAAAGGCATAGGCCTTATAGCTTTTTACCGCTATGGTAATTATCAATTGCCCAACTTTGACGACAATATTGCTCTAAAAATTTCTTTTAATTTAGATTTGGGGCTTTAAACCGTTCTAATTGTGATGAATCTAATTCATTATTTAACAATAATACTTACCTTTGCCAACTAAATTTAGAAGCATGTTTAAGTGGTTAAATAGTCGTTTTTGGAATTATATTGCAGGACGAATATTGCGTAATAGAGTTGGCTTACTTATTTTAATTGTTGTTTTTACCATTTTTATGGGATCGCAATGGAAAAACATGCGTTTTACTTTTACTGAAGCCAATTTATTGCCCGACGACCATATTGTAAATCTACAATACAACTCGTTTTTAGATAAATTTGGTGAAGAAGGAAATCTTATTATAGTAGGTTTTAAAGATCCTTCGTTTTTCTCAGCTAAAAACCTTAAAATATGGGAGGCTTTTGTTGATGAAATTAAAACCGATAAAGCGGTTGATTTTACTTTATCAATTGAAGACCTAAAGGTTCTTTCAAAAGACACCCTGTCACAAAAATTTAATCTTGTTCCTTTTATCAATAGAAATTCAATTTCTGATGCTTATATAAAAAGGAAAGAAAAAGAACTGTTTAACGACTTGCCTTTTTACCAAGGCATGCTGTTTAATAAAGAAAGTGGTGCGGTTCGTTTTGCTATATATATTGATAAAAAAATAGTAAATACTATGGCTCGAAAAGAGTTTGTTTTTAAACACTTTAGTCAAGAAAAAATTGACGCTTTTGAAAAAGAAACCGGCATAGACATGCACGTTTCAGGAATGCCATACATTAGAACCCTAAATGCTCAAAGTATTATTGATGAAATAGGTTTATTTGTTTTAGCAGCTCTTTTAGTTACCTCGCTATTATTTTTCTTTTTCTTTAGAAGCATTAGAGCTACAATTATTTCTTTATGTGTTGTAATTATTGGTGTAATGTGGTCATTTGGAACCCTAGGCTTATTGAATTATGAGATAACGGTTCTTACGGCAATTATACCCCCTTTAATAATTGTTATTGGTATACCAAATTGTATTTTCTTAATCAACAAATACCAACAAGAAATTAAAATTCATGGCAATAAAGCCAAATCGTTGCAACGGGTAATTTCAAAAGTAGGAAATGCTACTTTGATGACCAACCTAACAACTGCCGCTGGTTTTGCAACCTTTATTTTTACAGACAGTAAATTGCTGAAAGAATTTGGAATCGTAGCTTCAATAAATATAATATTTTTATTAATACTTTGTTTATTGATTATACCTATTATTTATAGCTATATGCCAATGCCTAAGGAAAAACACTTGGAACATTTAGGTAAAAATTATATGACTTCATTTGTCAAATGGATTGAAAACACCATTAGACACCATAGAGTTATGATTTTTGCTGTTTCTATTCTTATTTTAGTCTTTGGAATTATTGGGATTTATAAAATAAAAATATCAGGAAGCATTATTGAAGACATGCCTAAAAAAGCACCCTTTTTTAAAGATATTTTATTCTTTGAAAATGAGTTTGATGGCGTGATGCCTCTTGAGATAATAATTGACACAAAAAAACCAAAAGGGGCTCTCAAATCGGTTTCTTTAAAAAAAATAAATCAATTGCAAGAAGCTATTGAAGAAATTCCTGAATTATCAAAACCTCTTTCTATAGTAAATTTGGTTAAATATGCTAATCAAACCTATTTTAACGGTAATCCTGATTATTATGAGCTGCCATCTTCTAAATTAGAAGAAGCGTTTGTGCTAACATATATAAAAAATTCGACTCAAAAAAACAGCGAAAACCTTTTCAAAAGCTATGTAGATAGTACGGGTCAATATGCACGCATAACTACTTTTATGAAAGACATTGGCACAGATAAAATGGCCAAAATTGAAGATCGCTTGCAAGAAAAAATAAACACGCTTTTTCCTAAAGACAGGTATGAAGTTACTATAACTGGAAAAGCATTTGTTTTTGAAAAAGGAACACATTACTTGGTTCACAATTTAATGTTATCCTTATTTTTTGCTATTGTCTTAATTTCTCTTTTAATGGCTTATTTGTTTCGTTCTTTTAAAATGATTCTTGTTTCGCTTTTACCAAACTTATTACCTTTAATTATGACGGCTGGTTTAATGGGCTTTTTAGGCGTTCCTATAAAACCATCTACCATATTAGTGTTTAGCATTGCCTTTGGAATTTCGGTCGACGACACCATTCACTTTTTGGCCAAATACCGCCAAGTTTTAAAAGAAAACAATTGGCGTATTAAAAGGTCGGTTTATACAACTATTAAAGAAACCGCAATAAGTATGTTTTATACTTCTGTTGTTTTATTCTTTGGCTTTTCGGTTTTTACCTTATCCAGTTTTGGAGGAACGGTTGCCCTAGGTAGTTTGGTCGCTATGACCTTGTTATTTGCAATGTTATCAAATTTAATATTACTGCCTGCACTATTATTGTCTTTAGAAAAAACAATAGCCAACAAAGAAGAATTCATAGAACCTAAAATAGATATTTTAGCTGAAGATGTAGAAGAAGAATAAAAGGCAAACTTGTCTTACGAACTAAGAGAAAAAATCTAAATCAACGGATAACTATTTGCTAAATTTCAATTTATTGGAAATAACGAGTTGAAATTTTATCCTATTTGATAAAATTCCTCCTGCTTTATTAAATAAACTTTACTAGAACAAATTTGTTTTATTTTAACATATTCACAAAGGAAATTAAAAATTTTGTTTTGAAATTAAAAATTTTATTCCAATTTTCAAAATTATTTCTTATTTTTGTACTTTATAAAACATTATAGAATGCGTATCATTACTTATAAAAGAATACAAGAATTCTCAGAAAAACACTCAGATTCAAAGATACCTTTAAACGTATGGTACTACACCACAAACGCAAAATCGTGGAAAAAACTTTCGGATATTAAACAAGATTTTAATAGTGTAGATTATGTTGGCAATAACAGATATGTGTTTAATATTAAAGGAAACGATTATAGATTAATTGCAATAATATCGTTTAATGCCCAAAAAGTATATATCCGTTTTATAGGCACACACGCAGCATATAATAAAATTAACAACATTAAAAACATTTAAGATGATACAAACTAAAAAACAGTACGTAGCAATTTTAGAGCGGGTAGAAGAACTTTTACAAAACACAGACAACATAGAAAACCAAGATACAAAAGGCTATATAGAACTTAATTTACTATCTGACCTTGTTGCAGATTATGAAGAATTATACTACCCCATACAAAAACCATCCTTAACGGATGTGTTAAAATTGCGAATGGCAGAAATGGGGCTAAACCAAAAACGGCTTTCAGAACTTTTAGGCGTAAGTACCTCGAGAGTTAGCGAGTATTTAAACGGCAAAAGCGAACCAACTTTAAAAGTAGCAAGAGAAATAAGCAAAAAATTAAGTATTGAGGCTTCCATTGTTTTAGGCGTTTAAAAAGCTAAGTCTATAAATCTAATTAATATATTGAAACACATAGAGACATAGAAAATTTAACAAAAGAAAGAACTTTGCTTTATATAGATTTCATAGCTATGTGAAAAATAAATTTCTATTGTATTCTTATTCAAATCGAAAACCTATGTTTCTATGTGTTTAAAATTGAATATACTCTTTAGACCAAAGCCAAAACTAATCAAACCTTTTTTGTAATTGTGCAATAAGTACATCTTTGTCTTGTAAACGTGCCTCATACAAAACAATAATTTTTTCGTTTTGTTCTTTATTTTCTTGATAAAAATTTGCAGTTTGTTGTAAATATGCAGTAGAGTTTTCTTTATTCGTTTGATTAAATTGATTATTGGGCTGAATATCTAATATATCACCAACTTTAACCTCTAAAATAGCTGCAATTTTATACAAACGTTCTACAGATAGTTTGTATCTAATTTTTCTAGTTATGAATAAGCAACCTGACTAATATCGAGTTCATGCGCCATATATTCGTGACTATATCCTTTGTCTGTATGTATTTCTTTTATCTTTTCTAAAATCTTTTTCACAACTTTTAATTATACAATATATTGTAAAAGTAATAATTATTTTACAATAGTTATTGATTTGCATACAAATTTGTGCAAATTTTACAACATCAAAATATCTCGAGAAAACTTTTTGATAACAACAAAATAATGTTTAATTTTAAAAATTATAATTATGAACTTAGAAAGTTTAAATTTAGTAGAGCTTAATGCTCAAGAAGTGCAGGAAACTGAGGGTGGATTTCTATGGGCTGTAGGTCTAATTATTGCTGGAGTTTATCAAGCAGCGGTAGTGGGAACTCTTGCTGCTGGTGTTGTAGGGTCTTTTCAAGGTGGTTATAATAGTGTAAGAAATCTATAACTATTTGACTAACCAAAAAATCAATATAGAATATTGACATCAATAATTAAAATAACAATTTAAAAAAAAAATAATCATGGGAAATTTAAATTTAGTTGAATTAAATATTCAA
>NZ_CAWUTS010000044.1:0-7650 GCF_963925415.1 uncultured Flavobacterium sp.
AACGTATTTGCAATAGTAGTACAGGATTGATAGACACCGCTGTATTTGCACATTGGCAAAACTATGACATTGCTTTAAACCTCAGAAACAACTGGGCGTCTTTAAAATCTGAATTGGATCATAAAGTCCGAATATCAGTAGGAAATCGAGATAATTTTTTTTTTAACTATCCCATTCTTTTGCTTGAAAAACAGATGAAAGAGTTGCATTCAAACTTTCAGTTTGCTTATTACCCAGGAGATCACTTTACCGCATACACTCCGGATTGGACATTGAGGCCTGAGTATAGTAAAGATGGCAATCAATTTCTTGAACAAAAATATATAGAATGGCTCGCCAAATCTAACACAGAAAAGTAGCTTTAGGTTAAAACCTGCAAGCATTAATAAAATATAAAATATTGTTTATATTTACAGTTTTTGTTAAATTGAAGCCTAAATATTAATCTCTAAAAACTACTATTATTTAGAAATCTATACGGCTTAAATATAGTAGATGCTAGAAAATTAAAATGCAAATTGAATTGAATCAAACTAACTATTATGAACTTAAAAAAAACATTTATCGTTACAACTATATTAAGTTTAGTTGTAATAGGAACATGGGAGCTTTTTTGGCGCTCTCAAGGAATTTATCCAACATTAGACGATAATAAAGCCCTTTGGGCTATGCAACGATCCAGAATAGAAGAAGCATCGAGCAATAACGTTCTGCTTATGGGTTCCTCACGAGTCCTTTTTGACATGCAGATAGATGAATGGGAAGCACAAATAGGTATTCGACCAATTCAACTAGCAAGTGTTGGCAGCTCACCCTTACCCATTTTTCATGATGTTGTAACTAATACTAATTTTTCAGGGACCATAGTAGTAGGAGTGACACCAGGATTGTTTTTTTCAACTACCGCACCAGATGCGCGGTCTTGGAAAAATCCACAGTCTAAAGTAGATTATTATAAAGAAAGAACCTATGCTCAAATTTTAAATCATATGTTATCATTACCTCTTCAAAAAAACTTAGTCTTTTTAAGTGATGACCAAGGTATTGATGGTATTAAATTAGAAGAATTGATTGCTAAAATAAATATAGGAAATCGGGTTTTTGACCCAATGCCTCCTTTTCATGAATTTGGTGAAATTGCAGAAGACAGAAATAATGTCATGAAACAAATAGCGGTTACAGATACAGCCTATGCCAATTCTATAATTAAAGTGTGGCAGTTTGGGGGGCGTAATTCAGCAAGTAAACCACCCCCAGATAAAGCCTCAACAATGACTTTCTTTTTAAACGATTTAAAAGTATTTGAAGCTCGTGGAGGTCATGTAATTTTAATACGGTGTCCATCAAGCGGTTCAGTAAGAGCAAGAGAAAACAAGAAACTTCCAAGAGCTATGTTTTGGAACGATTTAGTAAAACAAGCAAGAGTTCCAAGTTATCATTTTGAAGATTATGACAATTTAAAAGAACTTATTTGTCCTGAAGAATCACATTTATCAAAAGAAGACGCACAATATTTTACTACAGAATTAGTCAAAATTATGAAAAAAGATGACGCTTTAATTAACTTAAAACCTACTAGACATGCTCTTTAATTCATTAAGTTTCGTCGTTTTTTTAATTATAGTACTGGCACTTTATTATTCAAAATTATTTAATTGGGCCGGTAAAAAAAGAATGCTTCTTTTTGCCAGTTATATTTTTTATGGATTATGGAATCCGCCATTAGTTATTTTACTTTGGATTTCAACAATTGTAGATTGGACTACTGGAAAAAAACTAGCTGTTGAAGAAAATAAACAAAAAAGGGTACTATGGCTAATATTAAGTATGTCTGTTAATCTTGGTTTTTTAGCTTTTTTTAAATACCGTGATTTTCTTATGGATAATTTTACAACCATATTAAACACCTATGGTTATAACTATCAACCAATACTTATGGATATTCTATTACCAATGGGTATTTCGTTTTACACCTTTCAAACGATGTCTTATACTATAGATATGTATTTAAAAAGAACAGAACGGGCCAAAACCTTTTTAGATTTTGCGTTGTATGTTACCTTTTTTCCTCAGTTGGTAGCAGGTCCTATAGTAAGAGCACAAGATTTAATATCACAGTTTTATAAAGAAAAAAGAGCTACCTTAAATCAATTTATTTGGGGGCTGTTTTTATTGACTTTAGGCTTATTTCAAAAAGTTGTGATGGCCGACACTTTGTTATCAGGCACTGTTGAAAAAGTGTATAACTCCAGTAAAATTTTAAATTTTTGGGATGCATGGATAGGAACACTAGCTTTTTCAGGTCAAATCTTTTTTGATTTTGCGGGCTATTCTACTTGTGCTATTGGAATTTCCTTAATGCTAGGAATTAACTTACCGGATAATTTTAAATACCCGTATGCTTCCATAGGCTTTTCTGACATGTGGCAACGATGGCATATCACGCTATCTTCATGGCTACGTGATTATCTATATATACCGTTGGGTGGAAATCGTCGTGGTATAATTAGAATGTATGCAGCACTTATGATAACCATGTTAGTCGGTGGCCTTTGGCATGGAGCTGCTTGGACTTTTATAGTTTGGGGTGGTCTGCATGGTACTTATTTAATATTAGAAAGGTTGCAACGTCAATATATACCTTTCAAAATTACAAAATGGAACGGTATGTTTTTGGCATTCGCAACTTTTATCTGTATTAATATTACGTGGGTTTTTTTTAGGGCTAGAGAGTTTAAAACAGCATTGAATATTATTAGTTCTATGTTTTATTTTAATCAAGACGGAGAAAAAGTTGTAGATTCCTTTGATATTTTAAAAGTAGGAATTATTATTAGTATACTATTTTTAAGCCACTGGTTTATGAGAAATACCTCTGTTAAAGCAGTTTCAAAGAAAATGTCATCAATTGCATTAGCTGTAGTTTGGGCCGTCATGCTTTTCTTAATTGCTATCGCACAAGGCAGTGGTGAGCAGTTTCTTTATTTTCAGTTTTAATAGAAACGAAATTATCAAGGTTATGCATACATGTTTCTGTTGAAATTTTCATTTACATAAAGATGGAAACCCTATGAAAAGAGGATTTTTATAAATTAAATTTCAACAGAAACATGTATGCTAATATTTTTCAAAAAAAGAAAAAATTAGCAACAATCTATAAAGTTTATACTCACATATACACTAAATAACAAATCCATAAACATTAAAAAAAATGATAACAGTTCACAAATCTTAAAAATAAATTTTAAATAAAATGAAATATACAACAATAAAATTCTTGTTCTTACTAACAATCATTTTAACTACAGGATGTAAATAAAAGTTAACTTTTTTGTGCCTAATTTAAAACGGATAGTAAAATTTATTGTTGTATATTTATCTTTATAAAGATTTTAATATTTTTTTACGAAATTAAACACGTACTAAGTAAGATTAATTATATTCAATTACTTTAGCAGTGCCTTAACAGACAATATACGGTGTTGTTTACGCCACCAATAAAGTGTATTTTTACATCCCCCAAAATATACAATGAAACATATTAGTATAATTGTTCCTCAAGGTAATACAATAATTGACACTATTATTGCGCCATACAATTTACTAAAAATAGCCAATACATATTATAAAAAAATTAAAGGCTTAGAGGAAGATTTTTTTACTATTGACTTAGTAGGTTTAAACAAAGAACCCGTTCAATACCAAAACTATTTTCAAATTAGCCCTACCAAAACAATCGATGAAATAGCAGAAACAGATTTGGTTATTATAACGGCATTTACTGGAGAAAATTTAGAAAAAGACATTGAAAGTAATTTAGCTTTCGTTCCATGGATTAAAAAATGTAAAATTGAAAATGATGCAGATATTGCCAGTTTGTGTACCGGTGCTTTTCTGCTCGCTGAAACTTGTTTATTAGATGACAAACCTTGTGCTACACATTGGATGACTCATGAATACTTTAAGCAAAGATATCCACGTGTTGTTCTAATGCCCGAAAAAATCATATGCGATGATAACGGCATAATGTCTAGCGGAGGTGCATATTCTTTCCTTACCTTTATGCTTTATTTAATTGAAAAATATTGTGGCAGAGAGACGGCTGTTTGGTGTTCCAAATTTTCTGAAATTGAATTTGATCGAATAGACCAAAATCAGTTTATGATTTTTAACGGTCAAAAAGAACACGATGATGAGCCTATAAAACAAGCTCAACTATACATGGAAACAAACTTTGAAGAAAAATTAAATATTGAAAACATTGCTAATATTGTTAAAATTAATAGTAGATCATTTCTTCGAAGATTTAAAAAATCTACTTCTAATACTCCGCTAGAGTATATTCAGCGCGTAAAAATAGAAGCTGCAAAAAAAAGCCTTGAATCATCTGATTTAAATATTCAGGAAGTTATGCATCATGTGGGTTATATAGATGAAAAAGCATTTAGAAACACCTTTAGAAAATACACGGGCTTATCACCTATTAAATATAGAAGCAAATACAATCGAAAAAAAAATTGATTTTAATGAAAAAAAAAACCTCATTATGAGGTTTTTTTTATTAATTTATTACTTACTCAAGTACATTTTTCTTCGCGAATACAATTCATAAAACTGATCGTCTTTTAAATCATCAATAAACAAAATACTTTCTCCAGTAGATTTCATTTCTGGTCCTAAAGCCTTGTTAACATTTTTAAATTTACTGAAAGAAAATACCGGTTGTTTAATGGCATATCCTTTTAATTGAGGGTTAAATGTAAAGTCAGTTACTTTATTGTGCCCTAGCATAACTTTTGTTGCATAATTCACATAAGGTTCTCCATATGCTTTAGCAATAAAAGGTACCGTACGAGATGCTCTAGGATTAGCTTCAATAATATAAACCACGTCATTTTTTATAGCAAATTGAATATTCATCAAACCTACAGTTTTTAAAGCTCTGGCAATATTGTGTGTATGTTCTTTAATTTGATTCATTACAAATTCACCCAAATTAAAGGGTGGCAACGTAGCGTTACTATCTCCCGAATGCACTCCACAAGGCTCAATGTGCTCCATTATTCCAATGATATAAACATTTCCGTCGGCATCACAAATAGCATCTGCTTCAGCCTCGATAGCTCCGTCTAAATAATGATCTAAAAGTAATTTATTTCCTGGAATCGATTTTAACAAATCGATAACATGTTCTTCTAATTCTTGCTTGTTGATGACAATCTTCATTCCTTGACCACCCAAAACATATGAAGGACGAACCAATAATGGAAAATCTAAAGTGTCTGCTAAAAAAGAAGCTTGTTCGGCACTTTCGGCAATTCCAAATTGTGGAAAAGGTATATTTAATTCGGTTAACAAATCAGAAAAACGACCTCTATCTTCTGCTAAATCTAAAGCATCGAAGCTCGTTCCAAGTATTTTTATTCCGTATTTAGATAGTTTTTCAGCCAATTTAAGAGCCGTTTGCCCCCCCAATTGAACAATAACTCCTTCAGGTTTTTCATGACGAATGATGTCATAAATATGCTCCCAAAAAACAGGTTCAAAATATAATTTATCAGCTGTATCAAAATCGGTAGAAACCGTTTCAGGATTACAGTTAATCATGATGGTTTCATAACCACACTCTTTTGCCGCTAAAACACCATGAACACAAGAATAATCAAACTCAATTCCTTGTCCAATTCTGTTGGGACCTGAACCCAAAACAATTACTTTCTTTTTATCGGTAACAATACTTTCATTATCTACATAAGTTGTTCCGTCTGGCCTTTGTATTTCGGCTTCAAAAGTAGAATAATAATAAGGTGTTTTTGCTTTAAACTCGGCAGCACATGTGTCTACCAGTTTATAAACTCTTTTGACATTTTGTTCTTCACGTAAATTGTAAACTTGACTTTCTAAACAACCCATCATATGAGCTATTTGTCTATCGCCATATCCTTTTTGCTTGGCTTCTAGCAACAATTCTTTTGGCAAAGTAGCAACTTTGTATTTTGATATTTCTTTATCTAAGTAAAATAATTCTTCATATTGTTTTAAGAACCACATATCGATTCGTGTGATTTCGTGTATTCTACTTAAAGGTATTCCTAATGCAATAGCATCATAGATTACAAAAACCCTGTCCCAACTAGCAAAAGTTAGTTTTTCAATAATTTGCTCGTAGTTTTTATATCCTTTTCCATCAGCTCCTAGTCCGTTTCGTTTAATTTCTAACGACTGCGTTGCTTTATGAAGCGCTTCTTGAAACGATCTCCCAATTCCCATAACTTCACCAACCGATTTCATTTGAAGCCCTAAGGTTCTGTCTGCGCCTTCAAATTTATCAAAATTCCAACGCGGTATTTTAACGATTACATAATCTAATGCAGGTTCAAAAAGAGCCGAAGTTGATTTTGTAATTTGGTTTTGCAATTCATCTAAATGATAGCCTAAGGCTAATTTTGTTGCAATTTTTGCAATAGGATAACCCGTTGCTTTTGAGGCTAAAGCCGAAGAACGTGAAACTCGAGGATTGATTTCGATAGCTACAATATCTTCATTTTCGTCAGGTGAAACTGCAAATTGCACGTTACAACCTCCTGCAAAATTACCAATAGAACGCATCATTAAGATGGCCAAATCTCTCATTTTTTGGAACGTTGTGTCTGACAAAGTCATCGCAGGTGCAACTGTTATACTGTCGCCTGTATGAATACCCATTGGGTCCATGTTTTCAATAGAACAAATGATTACTACATTGTCATTTTTATCTCTAAGTAACTCTAATTCATATTCTTTCCAACCTAAAAGAGCTTTGTCAATCAACACTTCATGTATGGGTGACATTTCTAAACCATACGATAGCTTTTCGTCAAATTCTTCTTTAGTGTGTACAAAAGCAGCTCCTGTGCCGCCCAAAGTAAAGGAAGGGCGAATAACTAAAGGAAATCCAAACTCTTGAGCAATTTCTTTTCCTTGCAAAAAAGATGTTGCAATTTTTGCGGGTGCTGCACCAACGCCTAATTTGGCTAAAAGTTGTTTAAATTGATCCCTGTTTTCGGTAATATTAATAGCATTTACATCTACACCAATCATTTTTACATTAAAATCATTCCAAATCCCTTTTTCATCAGCTTCTAAACAAAGATTTAAAGCCGTTTGACCGCCCATTGTTGGTAAAACCGAATCAATTTGTGGATGTGCTTTAAGAATTTCTAGTATAGATTTGGTCGTAAGTGGTTTTAAGTAGATGTGATCCGCCATTGAAGGATCTGTCATTATTGTTGCAGGATTAGAGTTGATAAGAATCACTTCTATTCCTTCTTCACGTAGAGATCGTGCTGATTGTGACCCTGCATAATCAAATTCACACGCTTGTCCAATTACAATGGGACCAGAACCTATAATTAAAACCGATTTTATTGAATTATCTTTTGGCATTTTATGTATTGTATGGTTATGATAGTAAACTAGTTGTTTGTCAAAAATAATCTCTTTACGTTAAATTATAAACTTTGAGATTTGAAACTTATTAAATTTTATAAACAAGTTTAAAAAAAAGCCGCTACTAATAAAAGTAACGGCTTAATATTGATTAGAAGCTAATCATTATTTTTTATGTCTTGGTTCGCAAGAAACAGTCAATTTGTGTCTTCCTTTTGCTCT
>NZ_CAWUTS010000045.1:0-38339 GCF_963925415.1 uncultured Flavobacterium sp.
CACTTAAAAACTTAGCTTTTACATTTGCAAATTCGGTCATTTCAACAATTTCTAGCAATTCGTGTATACGCTGCTTTTTAATGTCAGAAAAAACATTAGACAAGTGCTTTCCTACGTTTTCAGCAACTGTAATAAAAGGCATCAAATCAAAATCTTGAGCCAAATATTTCATGTAATCCATCCCAGGAATCAAATGATACTTGGGTCCTAAAACTTCATTATCTTTCCAAAAAATTTGCCCTTCATCTAAGTCATATAAACCATAAATTAATTTTAACAGGGTGCTTTTTCCACAACCACTTTCGCCAATTAAAGCCAAATTTTTACCTTCTTTTAAAACAAAAGAAAAATTGGGTATGGTTTTTTGAACGTCATAAGAAAAGGAAATATTTTGTAAGGATAGCATTTTAGTAATTTAAAAAACAAATTTACACTTAAATAAAAAAAGAGCACTACTCTTTTAAATAAATGCTCTTTCAAAAACAAACAAAACTAATTTATATATATTTTGTGTACTGTGTGATTTGAACTCTAGCTTTTAAGTCATGAAGTAAATTATACAAACCAAAAAAAGTTCTGTTTATGTATAAAAAATGCTTTGAACCTCTGTTGCCATTCATCTTACGCAACTGTTCATCTTTTGTAAAATCTTCACCCATAGCTGCAATTGCACCAAAAAATTCGGTATCCGAAAAGTCAAAATGATCCTCATGAAAAGGTTTCGTAAACAAACTTAATAAACGGTGAAATAAAGCTGTAAAATATTCTATTTCTTTGGGCGAATCATCGTTTCTAAGTATTTCTAATTCGAACAGTTTTTCATTAAAAAGTATAGGATTATTGATTATTTGTGGCTGAGCAAGCTGAAAATAAGGTATGTAAAACTCCTCTGGCACTTGTTTAATACAACCAAAATCTATCGCAATTAAATTTTGACCAACATCTACCAAAAAATTACCAGGATGAGGGTCTGCATGCACTTGTTTCAAGTGGTGAATTTGATACATGTAAAAGTCCCATAATGCTTGCCCTAATTTATCTCCAAGTAATCTATCGTTATTATATGCTGTAAATTCAGACAAATGAACTCCATTCATCCAATCCATTGTTATAATTTTTTCTGACGAAAGTGCTTCATAATATTTTGGAAAGCGCAAATTTTTAATTTTTGAACAAGCTTCTGAAATTTCGGTTCCTTGACGCAGTTCAAGCTTATAATCTGTTTCTTCCATCAATTTAAATTCCACTTCCTTAAAATAACGTTCTGAATCTTTACCCTTTATGTTAAACATTTTGATAGCAATTGGTTTAACTAAAGCTAAATCAGAACCTATGCTTTCGGCAACACCTGGGTATTGTATCTTAACAGCCAATTCTATTCCATCTTTTGTAGCTTTATGAACTTGACCAATACTGGCTGCATTGATAGCGTTTTCGGAAAAGGTATCAAAAACATCTTCAGGAAATTTTCCTAAATATTTTTTAAAGGTTTTTCGTACCAATGGTGCTGACAAAGGAGGTACCGAAAATTGTGCTAAAGAAAATTTTTCCACGTACGCACGAGGCATAATATTTTTTTCCATGCTCATCATTTGAGCAACTTTTAAAGCACTTCCTTTTAGGTTTTTTAAACCATCATATATATCTTCTGCATTATTTTCGTTTAATTTATCTTTATTTAGTGAAGGATTTACAATTTTTTCACCATAATAAGCCAAATAATTTCCGCCAACTTTAATACCGGTTTTCATCAATTGGCCTGCACGTTCAATTTTATTTGTAGGAATTCTATCTAATGTTTTCATATCTGTTGGGTGCTATTACAAAGGCCTGAGTTATTTGCTGATTTTTTTTAGTTCAAAAAAAACAAAAAATAATTTTAACGAAGTTCGCAAAAACACCTAGTTAAATTTTATTATGTAAAATAATTTTTAAGGCAAACCATAACGCTTTAATTAAATCGCTCTTTATATATAAATTTACCTAAATCAATAAGGCTTTCTAGCGGAGTAGTATCAAGAACGTCTAAAACAGCTTTGACAGACTTTTCAATCATTATATCTGTTTTTTCAAATCCTTTTGAGGTATCATCTAACCAAAATTTTAATAAAAACATAAACTGAATCCATGCGCCTTCTGCATACAATGGTTTTGTAATGCGTTGAATTTGTTCGTTTTTAAGATCCTCATCTTCATCAATAATTTGATTGATAAAACCTTTAAAAAGGGCTCTTAAACCTTTCAGCTGTTTTAAATTTTTTAACCCGTTTTTATTTTCTTTTAAAGTAAAATAAATATAACTGCGGTTTAGCGTCATTACTTCAAACATAGTAAAATATAAAGACAACAATTTGTTTCTATTGGTATAAGCCTCAAATTTATCATCGGCAGTTAAATTAGCTGCTGTATTTTTATAAATTTTTATCCAAATATCTTCTTTCAAAGCCTCAATAGAACCGTAAGAATTATAAAAATCACTTTCTATAATTTTATTTTCCTTACAAAACAAATAAATACTTTTAGGTTCTGCGTGGTGAGTCAAAACACTATCCATATATAAAGCAACAATTGTATTATCGTTCATTAACTCTTTTTTTACAGTTTCTTTTTTGGTTGCCATAGTTGTGATAATTAATTACACTGTAAAAGTAATTAAAATGTTTAACTTTTTAATAAATATATTAAACAAAATTTTGTTAAATTATCATTTCTTTGTTTCAAATATATTGAAACAAGGCAGTCAATTTGTCAGTCAAAATACAATTGGTATCTTATTTGAATAGAAGAAAAAAAACAATAAAGTTTAACATAAAACAAATACCTATGACAACAGGAAAAATTAATGTTTCTGTAGAAAACATATTCCCCTTAATCAAGAAATTTTTATACAGCGATCACGAAATATTTATGCGTGAATTAATTTCAAATGCTACTGATGCAACCCTAAAATTAAAGCATTTAGCTAGTATTGGCGAATCAAAATCTGAATATGGAAATCCTATTATCGAAGTTAAAATTGATACAGAAGGAAAAAAAATTCACATCATTGATCAAGGATTAGGAATGTCTGCTGAAGAAGTGGAAAAATACATCAACCAAATTGCTTTTTCTGGTGCTGAAGAATTTTTAGAAAAATACAAAGATTCAGCAAAAGATTCAGGTGTAATTGGTCATTTTGGTTTGGGTTTCTACTCGGCTTTTATGGTCGCATCAAAAGTAGAATTAATAACTAAATCTCATACCGATACTCCAGCAGCACATTGGACTTGTGATGGAAGTCCTGAGTTTACTTTAGTAGCTCATGACAAAACAGAAAGAGGAACCGAAATTATTCTTCATATTGCTGATGATTCTTTAGACTTTTTAGAAGAATCGAAAATCAGTGGATTGCTTTCTAAATATAATAAGTTTATGCCTATTCCAATTAAATTTGGAACAAAACAAGAAGCATTGCCTAAACCCGAAGATGCTCCAGAAGATTATAAAACAGAATACATTGATGTAGATAACATAATCAACAACCCTACGCCAGCTTGGACAAAACAGCCTAAAGATTTATCTGACGAAGATTATAAATCATTCTACAGAGAAATGTATCCAATGCAGTTTGAAGAGCCTTTGTTTAACATTCATTTAAATGTAGATTATCCGTTTAATTTGACAGGAATTTTATATTTCCCAAAATTATCTTCTGATTTGCAAATGCAAAAAGACAAAATTCAGTTGTATCAAAACCAAGTTTACGTTACGGATAACGTAGAAGGAATTGTACCCGAATTTTTAACCATGCTAAAAGGTGTTATTGATTCTCCAGATATTCCATTAAACGTATCGCGTTCATATTTACAAGCTGACGGTAATGTGAAAAAGATTTCAAATTATATCACTAAAAAAGTAGCTGATAAATTAAAATCTTTATTCAATGAAAACAGAGCGGATTTTGAGAAAAAATGGAATGATATTAAGATTGTTTTGGAATACGGAATGCTTTCTGAACCAAAATTTTATGAAAAATCGGCTGATTTTGTTTTATACCCTACTGTTGATGACAAGTATTTTACTTTAGGTGAATTAAAAGAAAACCTAAAAGAAACACAAACCGACAAAGACGGTAAATTAGTTATTTTGTATGCTTCAAACAAAGAAGCGCAACATAGTTATACACAAGCAGCTAAAGAAAAAGGCTATGAAGTATTACTTTTAGACAGTCCTATTGTTTCGCATTTAATTCAAAAATTAGAAGCAGATAACGAAAACACAACTTTTGTTCGTGTAGATGGAGATGCAATTGACAAATTGATTCAAAAAGAAGAAACTCAAATTTCTAAATTATCTGATGAAGAAAAAGAAACGTTGAAAACTTCAATAGAAGCTCTAGTACCAAAAGAAAAATATAGCGTTCAATTAGAAAACATGGACAGTACATCAACACCTTTTATGATAACGCAACCCGAATTTATGCGCAGAATGAAAGAAATGAGTCAGTCTGGTGGCGGAGGCGGTATGTTTGGAATGGGTAATTTTCCTGAAATGTATAATTTAGTTGTTAATACCAATTCTGAATTTGCTACTTCATTATTAAGCACAAAAGACGAAACAGTAAAAAGTGCTATGGTAAAACAAGCCTTAGATTTAGCTAAATTGTCTCAAGGTTTATTAAAAGGCGAAGAGCTAACTGATTTTGTAAAACGCAGTTTTGAAACCATAAAATAACCGACAAACTTGCCATTCCAAACTTGTTTCGAAATCTCATCATGATTGCGTAAAAATAGATACTGAGATACATTCAGTATCACAAACAAAACCTGTAAAATTAATCTTACAGGTTTTTTTGCGCCTTTTTTTTAAAAGAAAAAAATACTATTTTATCTTTAATATAGTAACGTATATACTTTTAGGTCGTCTTATAAACAATCTAAAAATCAATATGATGGAAACCATCTTATCTATAAAAAGCCTCAACAAAGTTTTTAATAAAAAAGTTCATGCTGTTAACAATGTTTCCTTTGAAATAAAAAAAGGAAATGTGTATGGCATTTTAGGCCCAAATGGTTCTGGAAAATCTACAACGCTTGGCATTATATTAAATGTAGTAAACAAAACATCGGGATATTTTTCGTGGTTTAATGGAAGTATTGAAACGCATGAGGCCTTAAAAAAAGTAGGGGCTATTATAGAAAGGCCTAATTTTTATCCTTACATGTCAGCTCAAGAAAACTTGGAATTGGTATGCCAAATAAAAGATATTCCCTTTATAAAAGCATTTGAAAAATTAGAATTGGTTGGCCTTTTGGATCGAAAAGATTCTAAATTTAGAACCTTTTCATTAGGAATGAAACAACGTTTAGCCATTGCTTCTGCTCTATTAAACGATCCCGAAATTTTAATTTTAGACGAACCTACAAACGGTCTTGATCCACAAGGAATTCATCAAATTAGAGATATTATTAAGCTCATTGCTTCTCAAGGAACCACTATTTTATTGGCTTCGCATTTATTAGACGAGGTAGAAAAAGTTTGTACACATGTTGTGGTTCTAAGACATGGAAAAATACTATTTGAAGGTTTAGTTGATGAAATGTCAAAAAATGAAGGTTTTTTTGAATTGCAAGCAAATGATACCAAAATGCTACTAACTGCATTAGAAAACCATCCGTCTGTTTCCCATTGTGAGGTATTGGATGGCAAAGTAACGGCTTATTTAAAAGCAGATTTAAAAGCAGATGAACTGAATCAGTATCTTTTTGAAAGCAAAATTATACTGACTCAATTGATTAAAAAGAAACGCAGTCTCGAAGAAGAGTTTTTACAATTAACAAAGTAAAAAAATAAAAAATAAAACCTTATCAATAAAAAAATGAACAGATTATTTAAAATCGAATTTCAAAAACTTTGGAAAAACAGATCAAGCAAGGTTTTAACCCTTACTTATTTTATTTTACTAACGTTAATTTCATTAATCGCAAATGTTGAGTTTAATTTTGGTCCTTTTCATTTAAATTTCATTGAGCAAGGCTTATTTAACTTTCCTTATATATGGCATTTTACGACCTACATAGCCGATTTTTTTAAGCTATTTTTAGCAGTAATTATTGTTTCGATGATGGCAAATGAATACAGCTATGGAACGTTGAAACAAAACCTTATTGACGGCATGAGCAAAAAGGAATTTATTATTTCTAAATTTATAACTGTTGTTTTTTTTGCAGGTATTTCTACCCTTTTTGTATTTGCCGTTTCTTTAATTTTAGGTCTAACTTATTCAACTCATACAGCTTTTTCTGATATATTTGTTGAAATTGAATATCTAATAGCTTATTTCATAAAGCTTACTTGCTTCTTTTCTTTTTGTCTCTTTTTAGGAATTTTAGTAAAACGGTCTGCCTTTGCATTAGGTTTTTTATTTTTTTGGTACCTGTTTGAAGGCATTTCGTTTGGAATTATTAAATATAGTATTTTACATAAAAAAATGGAGGACATTTCTTTTATTGACCATTTTTATAATTTATTACCTTTAAATGCAATGGCAAATTTAATTGTAGAACCCTTTTCAAAATTAGATTTAGCAATAACTATTGGATCACAAATTGGTATTGAAAACACCAAAGATTATGCTGTTCATTTTACAACTATTTTAATTGTTATTGTTTGGATTGTTATTTTTAATTTTGCTTCCTATTACATCGTAAAGAAAAGAGATTTGTAGTATATTTGCTACAGTTATGAAAGGATTAAAAATTTTGTTTTGTTGTATCATTATCATTTCTTTTTGCCCCAAAATTTATGGGCAATATATTGCTATAAACGAAACCTTTTCTGCCCAACAGTTGGTTGAAAATGTTTTAGTAAACAGCCCATGTGCCACAACTTCTAATTGGTCTTTGTATAGTGGTAATTTTGCATCGGGTGAAAAAAGCATTGCTTATTTTGACGTCACAAGCACATTATTTCCTTTTCAAAACGGCATTGTATTAAGCACAGGTAAAGCACAAAACACTATTGGCCCAAACACAACACTATCAGATGACGGTCAAAATATGGGCTGGGCTGGAGATGCAGATTTGGAACAAGCGCTTGGACTCAGTAATTCATTTAATGCTACGGTTTTAGAATTTGATTTTTCTACAGTAGGGAATACCATCAGTTTTGACTTTATATTTTCATCCGAACAATATCTTTCCAATCCTTCCTCAAATCAATGTAACTATACCGATGGTTTTGCCTTTTTACTCAAAGAAGTAAACGCTACTACTTATGACAATTTAGCTCTGGTTCCAAACACTAATATTCCTGTAAAAGTGAATACAGTTAGGGGTTCAGGCACTGTATGCCCTGCTGCTAACGAAGTCTATTTTGATGCCTTTAATGGCACAGAGCATCCAACAAATTTTAACGGACAAACAAAGGCCATGACTGCGAAAGCAGATGTGATTTCGGGGGCTACTTATCACATCAAAATTGTAATTGCAGACGAAGGAAATGCACGATTTGATTCGGCAATATTTTTAAGAGGTGGAAGTTTTAATTTTGGTTTAAATTTAGGCAACGATCGATTAACGACGCTCGGAAACCCTTTATGCTTTAATGAAACCTTGAGCCTCAATGCTACACAATTGGGTACAAATTCTTATCAATGGTTTAAAGACGACCTCATTTTGATTGGAGAAACCAATCCAACCTATACGGTTGTTTCTGAAGGAAATTATACTGTAGAAGTAAACATTAATGGCTCGTGTATTTCAAAAGGCAGTATTGAAGTAGAATATGCTCCAGATTTAAATGTGATACAATCTTTATTTGAAAAATGCGATTCTGATGGAACATCGGATGGTTTTTTTAGTTTTGATTTGAGTAACATACAAAATCAAATTTTTTCAAATTTGCCTGGTAGTTTTGAGCTTGCTTTTTTTGAAACTACAACCAGCACTATTCCATTGGCATCAAATTTTACGAACACCACTGCAAACCAACAAATTGTTTTTGCCAAAATAACAAACATTCAAGGATGCTATGCCGCTTATCCCATTACGCTAAAAGTAAATACATTTTCAATAGGATCAGATGAAGTTATAGGTTTATGCAATAACGATACAACTGATTTATATGCTCCTTTGGGTTACATTTCATACAGTTGGAATACAAATCCCATTCAAAATACCAATCAAATTTCAATAAATACAGCCGGAAATTACACCGTAACAGCTACCAATGCTGATGGCTGCACAGCTGCTAAAACCTTTAGTGTTGAGTCATCAGAATCTGCTACCGTTTCCACAATAATAGTCAACGATTTTAGCGATTTAAATTGGGCTGCAATAGAAGTAACTGGAAATGGTACTTATGTGTATTCGCTTAACGGACTTAGCTTTCAGAGCAGCAATATCTTTGGCAACTTACAAGCCGGAAATTACTCCTATATTATTCGAGATCTTAAGGGTTGTAACGATACTATAGGGACTTTTCAAATAATGTCAGCACCGCGTTTTTTTTCGCCAAATGATGATGGATATAATGATTTATGGCAGATTCCTTTATTGGCTTTGCACCCTAATGCAAAAATTAGTATATTTGATAGATTTGGCCAATTAATTTATAGTTTTAAGGCCAATCAATTGGGTTGGGACGGAAAATTAAACAGCCGTGCATTACCCGCAACTGATTATTGGTATGCAATTACTTTTGAAAATGGAAGAATTGTGCAAGGCCATTTTAGTTTAATACGTTAATTATGATAAAAAATATAATATTTGTTGCCCTTGGAGGTGCTTCAGGAAGTGTATTGAGATATATAATTCATTGGATCATAACTAAAAGGTATTCAACACACTTTCCTTATCAAACTTTATTAGTCAACATCTTAGGGTGTTTGTGTATTGGCTTACTTATGGGTTATTTTTCGAAATATCAAAACGAAAATGAGTCTTTAAAATTACTTTTAGTCACAGGTTTTTGTGGAGGGTTTACAACCTTTTCTGCCTTTGGTCTAGAAAACATCAGGATGATAGAAAATCAAAATTATCAATTGGCATTTGTATACGTAACACTATCCCTACTATTGGGTGTTTCAGCCGTTAGCCTAGGAATATTCATTACAAAATAAAATTAAAAATGTTTAACGCACAAGAATTACAAGATCTTAAAAAGGTACTATCTACACCAAAAAAAATTAGTATTATTCCGCATAGAAATCCAGATGGTGATGCAATGGGCTCTACACTTGCTTTATGTCATTTTTTAAGAACCTTAGACCATCAAGTTGTGGTGGTTGCTCCAAATGAATTTCCTGATTTTTTATCATGGTTACCCGGTGCAAATAAAGTATTGGTTTTTGAACGAGAAAATGATAGAGTTAAAAAAGAAATAGAAAGCAGTAAATTAATTTTTACTTTAGATTTTAATGCCCTTCACCGAACAGGTGATGTAATGGGTGCCTATCTTGCTACTTTAAATATTCCTATGGCAATGATAGATCATCATCAAACGCCCGATGACTATGCCACCTATACTTTTTCTGATGTAGCCTATGGGTCTACATGCGAAATGGTATATGATTTTATAAATGCATTAGGATATAATAAAAGTATAGACAAAGATATTGCAACCTGTATTTATACAGGAATCACTACTGATTCTGGAGGTTTTAGATATCCTAAAACCACAGGTGCAACCCATAGAGCTGTAGCCGATTTAATTGATAAAGGGATTCACAATTCTGAAATTCACAATTTATTATTTGATAATTCTTCTATGAATCGTTTAAAAATATTAGGTTTGGCCTTGCATAATTTAGTTGTACTGCCTGAATACAAAACATCGTATATTACTTTAACACAAGATGAATTAGATAGTGCAAACAATCAAAAAGGAGATACAGAAGGAATAGTAAACTATGGATTATCAATTAAGGGTATAGATTTTGCTGTAATTTTTATTGAAAACAAAGAAGAAGGAATTATTAAAATATCATTTCGCTCACAAGGCGATTTTGATGTAAATCAATTTGCAAGACTTCATTTTCAGGGTGGAGGACACATAAATGCTGCCGGAGGAAAATCAATACTATCACTAGCCGACACCACAAAAAAATTTATTGCTATTTTAGCATCAGAAAAAATATAATATGAAAAAATTGACCGTCTTATTTATACTCAGTTTATTTTTAGGGAGCTGTTCTAAACAACAAGCCCGAAAACCTATTTCACAATCCTCAGGTAGTTTTATAAAAGAATCTATTGAACGAAACAAAATACTAATTGCCAAAGAAGAGCAAGATATAAATCAATTCATTAAAAACGACAGTTTAAATGAGTACATTTCTTCGCCAAAAGGATACTGGTTTTCGTATAAAACTAAAGTAAATGAAGACACAAAAGTACCCCTAAGAGGTGATGTTGCCTATTTTGATTATGAAATTAAAAGTTTAGACGGAAAACTAATTTATTCTAAAGAACAATTAAAACCTCAAATCTATTTTATTGACAAAGAAAACATATTAAATGGTTTGCGCGATGGAATAAAAATAATGAAAAAAGGAGAAGAAATACTCTTTTTATTTCCCTCTCATGTTGCCTACGGTTATCATGGAGACAACGATAAAATAGGAACAAATATTCCCATATTATGCACTGTAACCTTAAATGACATTAAAATAGAAAATTCAAATAATTAAAAAAAAATGAAAAAATTAAATTTAGTTTTAGTAACAATCATTGCTTTATTTACTTCATGTAAAAATAATCCGTATGCCGATTTGGGTGATGGATTATTTGCAAACATTCAAACCTCAAAAGGGGATATTATAGTACAATTAGAATATAAAAAAACACCCATTACAGTTGCTAATTTTGTTTCACTAGCAGAAGGAAAAAATCAATTTGTTGAAGAACAATATAAAAATAAACCTTTTTATGACGGATTAAAGTTTCATAGAGTTATGGCCGATTTTATGATTCAAGGCGGCGATCCACTAGGAACAGGACTAGGCGGACCTGGTTATAAATTTAAAGATGAGTTTGATGCATCGCTAACCCATTCTAAACCCGGGATTCTTTCAATGGCAAATGCTGGACCAAACACAAATGGCTCTCAATTTTTTATTACACATAAAGACACCCCCTGGCTTGATAATATTCACAGCATTTTTGGAAGTGTTTTAAAAGGAATAGAAGTTGTAAACACCACTGCCATAAACGATACTATTGTAAAAATTACAATTATAAGAAATGGTTCTGATGCACAAAAATTTAATGCCGAAAAAATATTTACGGATTATTATAAAGAAGAAGCTAAGGCATTAAAATATTCAGAAGAAAAAGCACAAAAAGTAAAAGGTGAAAAGGCAGCTTTTTTTGCTGAAAAAAGAAATGAAGCATACAAAACAAAATCAGGATTATCTTATATAATTATTGAAAAAGGTACAGATAAAAAACCAAAAAAAGGCAAACAAGTTTATATAAACTATACAGGCTATTTTTACAACGGAGACATGTTTGACACCAGTTATGCAAGTGTTGCTGAACAATATGGCACGTTAGATCAAAAAAGAAAAGAGATGAACAGATACCAACCATTTCCATTTGAATATGGCAAAAAACAAGGCTTAATACCAGGATTCATTGAAGGTTTAGAACAAATGAAGTATGGAGACAAAGCCATTTTGTTTATACCCTATAATTTGGGATATGGTGAAGCAGGTAGCGGACCAATACCTGCTAAAACAGATATCATATTTGAAGTTGAAATGCTTGAAAAAGAACCTCTTAAGTAATAAAAAATAAAAATGAAAAAAATAATTTTATTTTCGGTATTGATCAGTTCATGGATCACATTTGCACAAACGGCTGACGGTTTATATGCTCAAATTAACACCTCAAAAGGAGCAATTTTAGTAAAATTGGAATTTGAAAAAACACCTATAACGGTTGCTAATTTTGTTTCTTTGATAGAAGGCAAAAACAGTCAAGTTGATAAAAAATTTGAAAAGAAACCTTATTATGATGGTTTAAAATTTCATAGAGTTATACCAAATTTTATGATTCAAGGTGGTGATCCTGATGGTACGGGTGCAGGTGGTCCAGGCTATAAATTTGCAGATGAAATAACCGACTTAACACACGATAAACCTGGCATGCTTTCAATGGCAAATGCAGGTGCAGCAACAAACGGAAGTCAATTTTTTATTACGCACAAAGACACCGAATGGTTAAACGGAAAACATACCGTTTTTGGAAACGTAATAGAAGGCATGGATGTAGTTAATACAATTGCACAAAATGATCTGATTAATACGGTAATTATTATTAGAAAAGGAAAAGCTGCTAAAAAATTTAAAGCACATAAAGTATTTAAAGCTTATTTTGAAAAAAAAGAAGCTAACGACAAAGTTTTAGATGCCCATAACAAAGAAGCTAGAGAAAACTTAGGCAAGGTGGTTGCTGAAAAGCTACGTATAAAAACCGAGCAAGAAGCAGCAAATAAAAAAGAATTAGAAGCAAAAACGGCAACACTAAAAGCTGAAAAAGCAAATTATTTAGAACTTCAAAAACAGCTTGGAACCCAAACTGCTTCGGGCTTAATTTATAAAGTCATCAAAGAAGGAAGCGGAAAAATGGCGCAAAAGGGTTCAGAAATAAAGATAAACTACGCCTTATATCTTGCTACTGGAGAATTGCTAGAAACGACATTTGAAGACATAGCCCAACAATTTGGAAAATTTGACCCAGTAAAAAAAGAAAAAAATGCCTACCAACCTTTTCCTTTTGAATATGGAAAAAAATCAGGATTAATACCGGGATTTATTGAAGGACTAGAAAACATAAAATTAGGCGACAGAGCCTTATTATTTATACCCTATCAACTGGGGTATGGAGAAAATAGAAGTGGGCCTATACCCCCAAAAACAGATTTGATTTTTGAAATTGAAATGCTGTAATTTACAACTTTACCCTTATATAAAAAATGAAGCTTCTGTTATTAGAAGCTTCATTTTTTATATAACGAAACCTGTGTTTTTTTAAATTTTATACAATTATTTGTATTCGATAAGCAACAAAATATAAAAATAAATTTTTATATTTGTACATATAAAAGAACATTATTGTATAAGCAATTTATTCTACTAAAAAAATAATCTAAAATCTAGAAAAATCTGATTATACTAAAGACAAAATCATGGCATAAAAAAAACTAAAGTTAACTCGCTATATAAAATTAGTTAATAAGTACTCAATAAAAAATTTAGTCCTAAATTTGAGAAACTACCAAATATTCAAATCAGGTTTTTATATAAAAAATGAAACGTTTCAATCAGCGAAAACACGAAAGTTTAAACTTTTCTACTGTCCTACTCGCTATATATTAAACGGTGCAAATAATAGCTTAACCAGTCATAATAACTTTATTATAGATAAATAATTATTTAGCTAACAAAATAACTACATGAATGCAAAAAAAATTGATATACTTAATATAGCACTTGTAATTATGTCATTGTTTATTGCAATAAAGTTGCCGTTTGAACTTTTTCTATTTTCTTATGCTTTCCTTGGGCCTTTACATTATTTGACAGAAATAAATTGGTTACATAAAAAAAAATATTTTTCAAAAGCAAATAATAAATGGACATTCGTGCTTGTGATTTTATCTGTTTTGATTTCTATTTTTCCGTTAATTAGATTTTTAAATGTTGGGTTTAATGAAACAACACTTAACTTTTTTAAGTCTATTTCACGATATTCAAGCACATTACATCTAACAGGGTTTCTATTTGCTATTAGTCTAATATTCTTGAAGAAAATTAATGAAATGATTATCACGCTAATGCTCATAATTTTAATTTCAATTATATCTGTAAAATATCTTCCAAATATAATAGTCTTAATAGGTATGTTTCTTCCTACGTTAGTTCACGTATATGTATTTACTTTACTTTTTATATTATATGGTGCTCTAAAATCGAAAAGCAAGTATGGGCTGATTCTGAGTTTAATGTTACTTGTTATTCCTGTTTTAATATACTTTATTCCTGTTGACTATATTAATTATAAACTATCCAACAGCACAAAACAAGCTTTTATAGGTAGTAATATGAGAGCTATTATTTTAAAAATTGCAGGATTTTTTAACGAATTACAGCAAGGTAGTTTCAACTTTTTATCAGAGACAGTAATTAGAATTCAAATTTTTATTTCGTTTGCTTACACTTATCATTATTTAAATTGGTTTTCCAAAACATCTATTATAGGATGGAAAGAAGCTATAAATAAAAAGAATGCTTTTTTGATAGTATTTCTATGGATATTATCCTGTAGTTTATATATTTATGATTTTAGGACTGGTTTTGTTGCGTTATTTTTTCTTAGTGTATTGCATGTTTTTTTAGAGTTTCCTCTAAATGTGTTTTCTATGAAAGGTTTATTTTCATTAGTAAAAGAAAGAAACAATAAGCAGTAACGTATTTATATTAGAAATTAAAAATATCACTACTGACCGACTAAAATAATGAAAAATAAATTTGTTTTTATCCAAATTTTACCAGGTTGCTATTTTGGACAACGCAAGCCGTTGTGTGTATCGTATTTACGAAACCTTAAAAAAAAAATCATTTTATCGCATTCTACAAGAGTTGTATCAAAACCTACCTATGCAATCTAAAAAAAGGCGTAAAGCGTTGTAAAATAATTATTTGACAGAAATAAATTTTAATTAAGAAGTTGTTTTTAAAATGTCATCCGTTTAAAAAGTAATACTTTAAGCTAAATTAATTGGAGGCAAAATACGTTCACAGACAAATATTATACGTTCACATATATTATTAAATAGCTTTTATATATAAACATACTTTTGGATTATAATTTAAATACAAAAATATGTTTCGATTAATTTTTACTGCAATAGTTTTACTAACTTTTACTAATGCGTACTCACAATCTATAAAAGGCTTGATAACAGATAAAGAAAATAGTAGTGCCATTGCTTATGCAACGGTAATATTAAAGAACTCAAACGGAGATGTTTTAAAAGTGGCAACAACAAATAATGATGGCAAGTATGTAATAGCATATAAAAAAGGTAATTATAGTATAGAAGTAAGTTTTATAGGATATAAAACTCATAAATCTTCTATTGTAATAAATGAAGATATAAAATTAAATATTATAATGGAAATAGAGGTAGCGTTTCTGGATGAAGTCGTTTTAATACAAGAGCTAACTACAGTTCAACAGTTAATAGATAAAAAAGTAATAAATGTTGGGAAAGACTTATTATCTAGTGGCGGTGATGCGACTACTGTTTTGAGTCAATTACCTGAAATACGAACAGATCAAAATGGTGCTATTAGCCTTAGAGGAAATCAAAACGTAAATGTACTAATTAACGGAAAACCATCTCCTTTAAGCACTTCAGAGCTATTACAGCAAATTTCTGCAGATGACATCTATAAAATTGAGATAATCACATCCCCATCTGCAAAATATCAAGCAAATGGTCTTACAGGAATTATTAATATAATTACGAAAAAGAAAGTGCGAAAAGATCTGCTAATTAATACTAGTACGAGTGTAAATACCATAGGAGGATACAGTGGAAGAGGGAGCTTAACTTACGGAAAATCTAAAACCAATTATAAATTTGGTGCATCGTACAAAAAAAATATTTTTAAAAATAAAAGCAATGAAAACCGTATGGGTATTTTACCTTTTTTTCAACTCGGTGAAAATAAATTTGAAGGAGATATTTACGGATTAAATGGAGGTATTGATTGGTTTCCAAATGATTCTAATGAGTTTTCTTTTGGATTAGATTATACAGATAATGGGCATACAATAATTAATGAGTCTGAAATAATACAAAATACTATTAGAACTAAACAAAATACGTATAGTGAACACTCTCATATAACATTAAATATCATTGGAAATTATAGGCACAATTTTAAAAATAAAAAAAGCTTTTTAGAGTTAGATTTACAATTATCTAACAATACGAACATTCTTGACGGTAATTTTAAGCCTAATTTAGGTGTTTTAGATAATAAAACCGATAATGATGTTTTTATTGCAAGCACAGCAATAGATTATTCAGGTAGTATAAATAAAAAATTGAAAATAGAAGCTGGAGCATTATGGAATCATCAGAATCTTGATAATTATAGAACTTTTTTTGGTTCAAACGGTTTAGTATCAAATCAGATCGAACGTTTTAAAAACACACAATCTACTTTTGCTACTTATACTTTACTTAAATATGATTTAGAAAAATTAAAAGTTCAAGCAGGTATTCGAGCTGAACTATTTAATAGAAAGGCAGAGTTAATGACCAACAACAGAACTGTAAAGAATGATTATACAAACCTATTTCCATCTTTACATTTAAGCTATAATATTTCTGAAAAGCACACACTTGTTTTTGGTTACAACAGAAGAACATCAAGACCAACACTAAGCCAAGTTAACCCTATTGCTTTTCAGATAGACGAATTTTCAATTCATCAAGGAAATCCTGAATTAGAATCTGAATTTTCTAATAATTTTGATGCTTCATACACATTTATAAGAAAAAAATTTAGCATTACTCCTTCGTTGTCATATCGGCTTACTGCCAATGCTATTACAAACAATAGTTTTGTAAATAATGAAGGTGTAAAAGTATTAACACCTACTAATAATGGCAAAACAGATTCGTATGTAATAGGTTTAACAACAAATATAAAACCATTAACATGGTATAATTTTAATTTCAGTTTTAATTGGAACTATCAAGATTTTAGAGAAAATCAAATTGGTTTTATTCGTAATTTTAGTAAAGTTTATGGTTTAAATCTAAAAAATGAGTTTACTGTATCCCCAAAAACAAACGTTGTTTTATCATGGAATTATCGCGGTGCAGAGACCTCGTATTTTTATGACCAAACAAGTACTCAGCCAATTGAAATTGGAATTAGACATAAAATTTTTAAAAAACAAGGAACTATTAACCTGCGCGTGGAAGATATATTTAATAATCAAAAATATGAAGGTATAAATTCAGGAGCAGGTTTTTCTCAAAGCTTCTACTATAAACCTATATCTAGATTAGTATATGTATCTTTTTCATATAAAATCATTGGAGGAAAAGTTAAACAACGTAATAAAAAAGAGAGACAGTATAATGAAGGCATTATAGATTAATTTTGAATATGAAAAAAATAATAACTATAAAATATTTTGAAGTTGGATTACATTTGCTGTTCTGGCTTATATATTTCACGTACCCGATTATTAAATTTGGCGATCATCAGGAATTTACCTTTAAATTTAATGAATCAATTAGAGATATGTTTTTTATTGGTGCATCAGTATATACTACATATTTTTTCTTAAGTAAAAAGTTTCAGGGGTTTTATAATGCCTTTGTTTTATTAATAATACTCCTTTTTTTATTGTACATAAATTGTCATTTATATGTCCAAAATTGCCAATGTTATTTAAAAAGTTGTCTTATTAATAAAGCCGTCGAATACTTAATGGTAAATGCCTTTTTTGTTGCAATATTCACAATTAAAAAGAATATAATTAGTCAAAGTAAATTGGAAAAAATAGAGAAAGAGAGTATTAAAGCCGAACTTAAGGGCCTTAGAGCACAAATTAATCCTCATTTTTTCTTTAATACCTTAAATATGCTGTATTCTAATGCTATTATAAAAGATGCCGTTTTAGCTGATAAAATTTTGAAGCTATCTGATAGTTTACATTACCTAATGCATGAAGGAAATAAAAAACATGTAACTTTGTCCCAAGAAATAGAGTTTATTAATGGATATATTGACTTGAACAAAGCAAGAATGAACGAAAAAATTGCTGTTCAATTTATTAATAAAGTAGATAATGAAAAACAGCTTATACCGCCACTATTATTAATACCATTTATTGAAAATGCATTTAAATATTCAAGCATGATGGAGGGAAAGCAAATACCTCTTATTATAGATTTAAAGCTAAAAGATACTGTTTTTTGTTTATCTGTAGAAAACACGTTTGACAAAGATTATTCAATAAAACAATCAAAAAGTTGGAAAGAAAGCGGTATTGGATTAAGCAACGTAAAAAGAAGATTAGATTTGTTATTTCCTTCTAAACATGAACTAACTATCGATTCAACATCAGAGACTAATAATTTTAAAGTGGTTTTAACAATAGATTTGAAATGAAATGTATAATAATAGAAGATGAAGCACCTGCACAGCAATTATTATTGAAATATATTAACGAAACAGCAGGCATAGAATGCATTGGAGTTTTTGAATCAATTTCAGAATTGCCTTTAAGAGTGCTAAGTGAAATAGATTTTATATTTCTAGACATACAATTACCTGGAGTTAATGGTATAGATTTTCTGAAAAATTTAGAAATTAAAGTTAAAGTTATTATTACTACTGCATATAGAGACTATGCTATAGATGCTTTTGAAGAAGCTGTTGAAGACTATTTAATTAAACCTTTTTCATATCAGCGCTTTTTTAAGGCTGTAATGCGTGTGCAAAAAAATACTTTCAAGAAAATAGAAGAGAAAAATAAAGAACTTTTTGTGTATGCAGATAAAACTTTTTATAAAATTATGAAAAATGATATTTTGTACATCAAATCTGAAGTAGATTATGTGCAAATTATTTGTTTAGGAACTAAACTGCTGGTTCAAGACAGTTTAAATAATTGGGAACAAAAATTAAATAAGGATAACTTTATAAGAATTCACCGATCATACCTTATTAATTTTTCTAAAATTAATAAGGTTGAAGCTAATATGGTTTATATTAATGAAGCACGCCTGCCTGTTGGAAAAACTTATAAAGAAAAATTTTTAGAGCTTATAAAAAATGGATAATTATACATCTACAAGCTTGTTCTCAATCATTAAATAAAACATTTTGAGAAATAAGTTTTTATTTTAATAGAACTCTAAATACAGCTCGTGTATATAAATTTAATCACAGTAAAACCCAACACACTTGTAACAAATTAACCATAATTTGTTTTTTTTACATAGCATTAAGGTTACTCGTTTTCAATGGAAGTGATTAAAAAAAAAATGAAAGTTAGTGCCTTAAATTAATCGAATTAAAAACTAAAAAAAATCTGCTTAAAAATGTTTATACTAAATTATTTTTAAGTTTCCTTCTCAAAAGTCCTCCTGCTTTAATTAACTTATATTTTAATCGGAAAATTATAGCAAATTTTAATCCAAATTTTCTTATTTAAAACCTTACACGTCTGCTTAAAAGACGACATCGAAAACAATAAACAAAATTGAAAAAAGCAATTTATTATCTCTTTTTAACCCTATCCGTTACAGTAATTCCAATTTTTATATTTGAGATATTCAGCACAATGGTGAGCTTGAAATACGAAACAGAAAATGCAACAGATTGCATTTCTTTGACAACAAGACAAAATTTGTGTTTGACCATAAATGTGCTTAACGGGTTCGTTTTGTTTTGCTTAACGCTTCTTATTGGTCTGTTGATTTTCAAAAAGAAAATTTTAAGAACGGATAAATAATATAAAAAAAATGAAAATCATTCTTGTAGTTTGACTTAGTTTAATATACTTGGTGCAATTATTCGTTTGTTTCACAGGGCAAAAAAAATATGGATAAATAATTCCTTCTACTATTATTCATCGAAAATTTAAATGAAAATTTAATTTGTAGTTTTGTACTTGTAAAGTTTTGTCTTAAATTTACCAAATGCAACAAAAAGTCTAACTCTCTGTATGTATTATAACAAAACCTATTATATCACTTTTTAAATAAATTTAATAAGCGTATAATACCAATCCATTTAAAGGTGAAAATTATGGAAGTCAATAAAGTACTCAATTATATTAAAGATTTCTTAAACAACATGCCTCCTAGCTGGTTAATTTTAACAACCCATCGACTGGATGTTTATAACGAAAAATTAGCCAAAACTCAATTTTTAGATCAGTTTCAACTTTTGTTTAATGACCTTAATTTTGATTCATCAGCCTTAAGCAAATTACCCACTGCATATGACTACATTCGATTAGGTCATCCATTATCATCAATATTAGAATGGACAATTGCTACTTTAAACCATACAAAGCCCGAAAACATAATCACTTTTTCATCAAGGTCGATTCCTGTTTTGGCAATTTTAAGAAAAAATTTACTAGATAATAAAAAAACCCAAATAAATTATAAAGATGAGTTGCCTGCTTTTTTTGATGCTGATCTATTAAAAGGCGTTTATGGCTATACATTTGAATTAAAGAAAGTAGAAACTACAAAAGCTATTTCTAAGTTTGATGGAAGCAGCATTTTTATTTCTCAACAAGATAATATTAGTGATTTTGACCTGAACCAAAATGTTGACTTTTTTATTAATATTCATTCTCAATTGGGAAGTGTTTTATTTGTTAATGGTGAACAAAATGAAAATTATATCTCAGAAATACAACACGTTAGAAGAAGAGAGACAATTGCAATGACACCATCAAATTCTCATAATGCTTTAAAGGAACTAATAGAGCAAACTACAAAAGAAAAAAACCAAAGTAATGTTGAAGCTAATAAAACAAGTGTACTAAAATCAATTAAAGAAATAACGGGCACAAGTACAAAACCTCTAGTGGCCTCTAGTGGTTTATCTATTCAATATGCTATTATGATGGGGCTAATACACGATGCACAAGAAAAACATAAAGGCAAGGCTATCAAAATTATTGTTCCTCCAAATTGTTACGGCGGAACAAATGATCAAGCCCGACGAGTAGCTGCTTGCATTGATAATGTTGACGTAGTAGACTTAGCTGTGGACGGAGCTAATGACATGGTTCAAAGTATTAATACCGTTTTAAACGAAATTGCCTACCAAGATGCCGTACCCTACATTATTGCAGAAATTCCAACAAATCCTAGGGTTGAAGTTCCAGATCTTATCAAATTAAAAGAAGTTTTAAGTAAAAAACGAAAAACGGCAACTGGTGACATAGCCATTGATCCTGTTTTTATTTTAGATCAAACATTTTGTCCAAACTTTCACTTTTTAGGTGAAAACAAAATACTATCAACCGTTAGAGCGATCTCTTATGCTAGCGGATCTAAATTTCCAAGTGGCGGAAAGTGCACTGCTGGGTACTGTGTAGGAAATAAAAAAACTACAGCATTGATAGAAAAAATAGAGTTGCATTTAAAACTTTGTGATAATGAGGCTACAGATCTTCAATATGAAATATTAGCCACACAATTGCCCTCAATGAATCAAAGAATTATTGATGCTTATAAAAACACACGTGAATTTGTAAGCTTTATAAACAGTACATTACCCGAAGCAAAAATCAATTTTGTTTCAGAAGAGTTAGCTAACCAAGGGTTTACACCATCTGTATTTTCATTAGATCTTCCCACTAAAGGCACTACTGATAAAGAAAAAGAATCTTATAAAAGAGCTTTAAATCTTAAGTTAATCCATTTAATGATTACAGAAATTCCTAATGAAAGTAAATTTTGTGTGAGTTATGGGCAATTAAATGGTTGCTATTGGACCATTCCTGCAACATCTACTCAAGGAACAACTAAAGAAGGAGACAAAGATTATATTGTTCGTGTATCACTTTCGCCAAATATAAATATGCAACTTCATAAAAAAATATTTTTAAAATTTGTTGAAAATATTTAACTAAACTAATAGCTCTAATAAAAAAGTAATATTTTAATATTTGGTTTTTTCTAGCTATTTTTACTATTAAATTAAACTGAAATGAGACTATTGAAGCTGTTGTTATTTTGTACATCTCTTATTTTTTGTAGTTATGTAGCCAAAGCACAGACCAACAAGGATTCTGTAAATGTTGTTTTATTGGAAGATTACAACAAACTTCTTGATAAAATTGAGCAACAACGCATGGTCGACTCAATAAAGAAAACAACTTTAGAAACTCAACTAAATGCTCTAAAAACTACAGATAATTTACAAAAGGAAGAGCTTCTCCAACAACTAAAAACAATTCGAATAAAGGAAGAACAAAGAATTTCTAATAAAAAAGCAACAATAGATTCATTGCGAAAATCAGCGAATAGATTTCCTGTAATTAGCGTAATGAATGACACTTTGTTTTTTGTGTATTCAAAAATTGGTGCTTCAACACCCAAAGAACGAGCCAGTAATATTTCCAAAAAAATTAAAAGCTTATACGAAGATGATTTTTTGAAAACAGATTCAATTATTGTTATTTCTACAGAAAACACATTTGATATTGTATATAAAGAAACCATCATCATGAGCGTTTCAGAGACAGACGCTATGTGGTATAATAAAAACAAGTTTGAATTTGCTAACGAGCTCAAAATCATTGTTAAAAATTCAATAATAGAAGCAAAAAAAGAGAATAGTTTAGTAAACTTAATACTACGTATTGGCTTAATGATACTGGTTATTGCACTGGCATTGCTTATCATCAGAATACTTGGAAAAGGGTATACACGATTATTAAATTACATCTATATAAACAAGGAAAAGTGGCTTAAAGATTTGTCTTACAATGATTATACATTTTTAACTATAGAACAAGAAATGCATGTTGTTTTATTATCAATCAAAGCACTTCGTTGGATTGTTTATGCAGTATTACTTTACATCACTTTACCCATTATATTTAGTATTTTTCCGTTCTCGCAAAACTGGGCAGATGCGCTATTCCTTTTAATATGGTCACCATTCAAAGGTATTATAATTGCTTTATGGGGGTATCTTCCAAACCTGTTTAGTATTTTAGTTATTTATTTTGTAATGAAGTATTTTATTGGTTTTGTAAAGTACATTTTTACAGAAATTGAGGTTGAAAAACTTAAAATATCAGGTTTTCATGCTGATTGGGCAAAACCTACATTTAGCATTGTAAAGTTTTTACTATATGCTTTTATGTTTATTCTTATATTTCCATATTTGCCAGGCTCTGACTCAAATATTTTTAAAGGTGTATCCGTTTTTATAGGAGTTTTGTTTTCTTTAGGATCATCCACTGCTATAGCTAATATAGTAGCAGGATTAGTTATTACCTACATGCGCCCTTATAAGATTGGTGACCGCATAAAAATTGGCGATGTATCGGGCGATGTTGTAGAAAAAACTTTATTAGTTACAAGACTTAGAACTATTAAAAATGAAATTATAACCATTCCAAATTCTGCTGTTCTTTCGGGCAATACTACAAATTACACCAGTGAATGCTATGAAAAAGGATTAATTATTCATACAAGTGTAACTATTGGATACGATGTTCCATGGAGGAACATGCATCAAGCCTTAATTGATGCTGCATTAAGAGTTGAACTTATTTTAAAAGAACCAGCCCCTTTTGTTTTTCAAACAGGCCTTGATGATTTTTATGTTGTATATCAAATTAACGCCTATACAAATGAAGCAAGTAAACAAGCTTTAATCTATTCAAATTTGCATCAAAACATTCAAGATGTTTGTAACGAAAGAGGTATCGAAATACTTTCGCCACACTATAGAGCCGAAAGAGATGGAAACTTAACTACAATACCACCCGAATATGTGTCAAAAGAATACAAAAAACCAATTATTAGTGTAAATAGTGATCCCAAAAAAGAATTGTAATTAAATAAACTTCGAAACGCAACAATATTAAAGACACTGCAATTCAATGAAAGTAACTTTTAAAGTATGCCTTGTTGCTCCTGTTTATATTAAATTATTTCTAAACAAAAATTACACTAATTTAAAGGCCTCTTGTAAAAAGTTTCAATAGCGATTTAATACCTATTATACCAATTAAATTTATCTTGAATGATTTGATTTTTTTCTTTTCTTAAATAATCTAAAAACGATGTTGAAACATGAGAATGCTTTTTGCCTTTTAGCCAAATTAAACTCCATGTTGATGTAATTGGAAGACCTTTTATTGGAATAATTTGCAATTCGTTATTGTGAAGTTCATTTTTAATTCCAATTAAAGGCATAATAGAACAACCTAAGCCAGCCAACAAAGCCTGTTTAACGGCTTCATTAGATGTCAATTCCATTTTTTTTAAGGCCGAAATGTTATTGCGTTCCATAAATTGTTCCATAATTTGTCTTGTGCCTGATCCTCTTTCTCTAAAAATTAAAGGTAAAGATTCAAATATTTCTGTAATGGTAACATCCTTTTTAAATTTAGTTTTTTTATCATTGACCAAGAATAACTTATTATGAAGCAAATCTATTTGTTCAATATTCAGCGAAGTAGGTAAAATTGAAACCAAAGCAAAATCTACTTCATTGTGAACCAAACTATCCACCACTTTTTCCTTATTTGTAACATCCATAAATAAATCGACTCCTGAATGTTGCTTCATAAAATCAGCAAGAAAATAAGGCAATATATATTTACCCGTTGACACAACAGAAATTTTTAACCGTCCGGTTAACTTACCTTTAAAAGCTAGTGTTTTATAGTTTAACGCATAAACCTGGTTAATAATTTTTTCGGCAGCTTCTGCTATTTCTTTACCAAAATCAGTAATGTATATTCTTCTGCCAATAACCTCTGTTAATGGTATTTCAAATTGCTCTTGAAAATTTTTAAGTTGAATAGAAACAGCCGGCTGTGTTAGATGCAACTCTTCTGAAGCCCTTGTTACGCTCTGTGTTTGAACAATTTTTAAAAATATATGTAATTGATTTAAAGTATATTTCATAAGTTATTTTTATGCATTTGATTACAAATATAAATATAAATTAATGAATAAAAATCACGAAATTTGTACAAATAAAAAAAGTAATAAACAAATAGATTAAGCAGGTTACATGATTTTTAAAAATCAAATTACTCACTAAAAATGGTTTAGGTTAGGCTAATTAAGCTAAAATAAAAAAACAAACGAATTGAAACTCATTGATGGTCATTTTTTACCCGATGAAGCTAAAGAAATACTAATGCATATTTTTTTAAATAAAATACATTTTAATGAAAACAAAAACTTCAGTTTGGAGGAACGTTTTGGAAAAGAGGACGTTTCAGCCGTAAAAAGAATTCCTGAATTAAAAAAAAGTATGGACATTATATCTACACTAATAGACGAAGCAAAATTAAATAATGAAACCCTACAAATAACATCTAAAATCAAGATAAATATTTTTAAATCATAAAAATAAGATGTTCAAAGGAAGAGATTTAGTAATAGCTACCAAACACAATAAAGAAAAAGTAATTGCACCAATTTTAAAACGAGAGTTAGGTGTAAACTGCATCGTTATACCTGATCTAGATACAGATGAACTAGGAACCTTTACTGGAGAAGTAGAACGAAAAGAGGATCCCATAGCAACAGCTAGAAAAAAATGCTTGACAGCAATGAAGTTAGCAAAATGCGATATGGCTGTGGCAAGTGAAGGTTCTTTTGGACCTCATCCATCTCTTTTCTTTGTTCATGCAGATGATGAGTTTTTACTCTTTATTGACAAAAAAAATAAGTTAGAAATTATTGTAAGAGAAATAAGTACGCAAACAAATTTTAACAGTTCGTTTATTACCAGCAAAAATGAATTAGCTGAATTTGCCAAAAATGTTAAATTTCCATCCCACGGACTAATTGTTAGAAAAACAGATACTGATTTTAACGAAATTGAAAAGGGAATTAAGACTTGGACTAAATTATCTAAAGTATATACCCATTTTATCAAACAAAATGGTAGTTTTTATGTAGAAACGGATATGAGGGCACTCCATAATCCGTCACGAATGAAAGTGATACAGAAAGCCACCACCAAATTAGCTAGCAAAATTAATTCAAATTGCCCTGGCTGCAATACTCCTGGATTTGAAATAACAGCTTTAAAACATGGGTTACCATGTCTGTTATGCCGTTTACCAACTCGATCTACATTAAGTCAAATATACAGCTGCCATAAATGTTCTTTTTCAAAAGAAGAACATTTTCCAAACAACAAAAATTCAGAAGACCCTACTTTTTGTGACAACTGCAACCCCTAAAAACACAATTTGATAACAACTGATATAAACAAAGCTAAACAGTCACTAATTCATGATAACATCATAGCTTTGCCTACTGAAACCGTTTATGGTTTAGCCGCTAATGCTTATAGTGAAAGTGCTATAAAAAAAATATTTACATTAAAAAAGAGACCCTATAATAATCCCTTAATCATTCACATTAAGGCAGCTTCATATTTAAATACTATAGCGTGTGATATTCCAGATATGGGTTTAAAACTTGCCGAAAAATTTTGGCCTGGTCCATTAACATTAGTCTTAAAAAAACAAACTCATATTTCAGACTTAATTACTGCTGGAAAAGAAACCGTAGCTATAAGAGTTCCAAATCACCCAATAGCTTTAGCTCTTTTAAATGAGCTTACATTTCCATTAGCCGCGCCAAGTGCTAATCCTTATGGATCTATTAGCCCTACAACTGCAGCACATGTATTAGGTTATTTTAAAGATGAACTTGAGGTAATTTTAGATGGTGGTGAATGCGAAAGCGGTGTAGAGTCTACTATTATTGGCTTTGAAGATAATAAACCGGTATTGTATAGACATGGATCCATTTGTATAAAAGATATTGAGCAAATAGTTGGAAAACTATCAATTACTACAAACAACAACAATAAGCCCAATGCACCAGGTATGAGTTCACGTCATTACGCACCAATGACAAATACATATCTGACAAACAATGTGACCGAATTATTAAAAAGTTTTTCGGATAAAAAAATTGGCCTACTACTTTTTAATAATAAACTGTTAAACACCGAAAATATAATCCAAGAAGTATTGTCTGAAAATGGAAATATAAAAGAAGCAGCCCAAAAGTTATATGCTGCATTACATCGTTTGGATAAATGTAATTTGGATATCATTATTGCTGAAAAATTTCCAAACAAAGGTTTGGGTAAAACCATAAATGATCGCTTACAAAGAGCAATAATGAAATAGCACATGAAAACAATCATTCGGAATGCTTTTATTGTAAACGAAGGCAATATAAATAGGGCTGATATTTTAATAGCAAATGAAAGAATTGAAAAAATAGCAGTAAATATTGACCTTACAAATACTAACTATAATGAAATTAATGCTGAAGGCCTTTATATAATGCCGGGAGTAATAGATGACCAAGTACATTTTCGTGATCCAGGTTTAACACATAAGGGCACCATTTATTCTGAATCTAAAGCGGCTGTTGCAGGAGGAATAACTTCGTATATGGATATGCCAAATACACTTCCCAACACACTTACTCAAAAGCTTTTGGAAGAAAAATATACCAAAGCATCAAAAACTTCTTTGGCAAACTATTCTTTTTTTATGGGAATAAACCAAAACAATTTGGAAGAGGTTTTAAAAACAAATAATGAAAATGTTTGCGGAATAACTGATGATGGCCTTTATTTTAATAATGATGACGGAATTTTAGCAAATAATCCTGCTTTTTTAGAAATACTTTTTTCAAGAACAAATTCTTTAGTATCGTTGCATAGTGAAGATGATGCAATCATTAAAAATAACACCTCTAAGTATTTTGAATTGTACGGTGAAGATATTCCATTTAAATTTCATCCAAAAATAAGAAGCGAAGAAGCTTGTTTATCTGCAACAAAACGTGTGCTGGAAATAGCTAAAAAACATAACACACGCCTTCATTTACTTCATGTGTCTACGACAGCAGAGGCTCAATTATTTGATAATAACATGCCTATAAGAGAAAAGCGAATTACGGCAGAAGCTTGCATTCACCATCTCTGGTTTTCTGATGCAGATTATGATAAATTAGGCGCTCAAATTAAATGGAATCCAGCTGTAAAAACGGAGAATGACAAAAACGGATTATTGGCTGCACTTTTAAATAATAAAATCGACATTATTGCAACGGATCACGCACCACATACACAAAAAGAAAAAAGCGGCACCTATTTTAAATCCATGTCAGGTGGCCCTCTAGTTCAACATGCCTTACCAGCTATGCTTAATTTATTTCATGAAGGTAAAATAAGTTTAGAAAAAATAGTTGAAAAAATGAGCCATAACGTTGCTGAAATTTATAGAATAAAAGAACGGGGCTATATACGAGAAGGATATTATGCCGACTTAGTAATGATAGATTTAAATAACATATGGATGGTAAGTCCTAAAAATATTCTTTACAAATGCCAATGGTCTCCACTTGAAAATCAATTATTTAAAAGCAAAATTGTAAAAACATTTGTAAATGGAACCTTAGTTTATGATAACGGTGTTTTTAATGAAAGTAAAAGTGGGAGTAGATTAAAATTTTCAAAAAACAGATAAGAAACAAATAAAACTATGAATTTAAATTTACTCATCGAAAATTTAACAAACCCCGCGTTACTGTTTTTTGTGTTTGGTATACTGGCTGTGTATTAAAAAGTGAATTGGAAATACCTCCTAATTCATCAAAATTTATATCACTGTATCTTTTATTTGCTATAGGGTTTAAAGGAGGTCTGAAATTGTCACACGAAACTTTTACAAGCGAAATTGGATGGTCTATGGCATTTGGAATTAGCATATCAATTATGATTCCTTTTTACACCTTCTTTATTTTGAAAACAAAGCTTAGTACTTTTGATGCGGGTGCTATAGCTGCTGCTTATGGATCTGTAAGTGCGGTAACATTTGTAACAGCAGTGTCTTATCTTGAATCACAAGATTTAGTAGTTTGTGTCCACATGTTGGCATTATGGCATTAATGGAATCTCCTGAAATCATTATTGGTCTTTTACTAATTTCTATATTTAATAAAGATGAAAACGAGCCAATAAAGAAACGAACTGCAGTTAAACATTCATTTACAAATGGAAGTGTATTATTAATTATTGGAAGTTTAATTATAGGTTATTTAGCCAATGCAAAACAAGCAGAAGGAATAAAACCATTTACAAATGATCTTTTTAAAGGATTTCTTACTATTTTCCTTTTAGACATGGGAATAACAAGTGGCCGAAAGCTAAAAACTTTTTTCTCTTTTGGTTTTTTTCTATTATTTTTGCAATGTTGATCCCTATAATTAATGGAAGCCTAGTTGCAATACTAAGTTCATTTATAACCCATGATACTGGTAACCGATTTTTATTTGCAATTTTAGCAGCTAGTGCCTCATACATAGCAGTTCCTAAAGTAAATCCTGGTCTTTTTTTACCCATGGCCCTTGCTATAACTTTTCCAATAAATATAACTATTGGAATGCCTATATGTTTTTTAATTATTCAAAACACATAATTAAGTTTTATATGCCACAGTGAACCACTTGGTCATATCTAAAAAAAAAAAAACGCAAAAGTTATCGTGTAAAAACCAAGGTATTTTCATTACTTAAATTAGCATCAAAAACATAACCCTGATAATCAAAGCCTTTTAAATCGTCAATAGTTTCTGCTTGGGTATCGATAATATAACGAACCATTAAACCTCTTGCTTTTTTAGCAAAAAAGCTTATCATTCTTAGTTTTCCGTCTTTATAATCTTTAAATTCTGGTGTAATAACAGGTACTTTTAATGATTTAGTATCTATAGCACTAAAGTATTCTTTACTGGCCAAATTAACAAATAATTCACCTTGAATTAATTCGACATTTAAAGCGTTAGTGATGGTTTTTTTCCAAAATTCGTATAGGTTTTTATCCGCTCCTATTTGTATAGAAGTACCCATCTCTAAACGATAGGCTTGCATTAAATCTAACGGTTTTAATAAACCATACAAACCCGAAATAATTCGTAATCTGTCTTGTAAAAGAGTTAATTTGTTTTTTGAAATTGTATGCGCATCAATACCCGAATACACTTCTCCATCAAAGGTAAAAATTGCAGGCCTAGCGTTGTTTGTTGTAAAAGCCATATGCCACTCTTGGTTGCGATTCCAATTTAAGTCTGCCAATTTTTCTGATATAGACATTAAATCCATCAATTGCCTTGGATTTTTCTTTTTTAATGTTTTTTGAATGGTGTTAGCTTCTTTTAAAAATTGAGGCTCAGTAAAGGAAGTTGTAGGTAACAAACTTTCAAAATTTAAGGATTTGGCAGGTGATATTACAATTTTCATAGACTTTATTAATTAAATTCAAATTTACAAATTACTTTTATAAAATCACATACTATAAAATGGATTAAAACAATTTTAATATAAGCTAAATTTATTAAATCTATTAAATAATTATTGATGCCTTTTTTTGAACTGTACCCATTTTAAAAAAAATTATTATATAGCTACTAAGCTTTTTAAAAAGCGAAACTTAATTTCTAAATAGCATAGTATTTTCATATATTTGCGTTTTACAAAACATCATGATTAACCCATCAGCAAACGGTTGGATAAAAAAATTTTTTTTAGAAAACGAATCGAATTATAAGGATTATAATAACGACTTATTGACTTTTTATCATGATGTAAGAACATCAGGTTTTATTTATGGATACGTAATCCGAATCAATTTAATAAATGAAACCGATACCTCTGAACTTTCAAGTGAAGAAGTAACTAAAATTGCTTTATTAAATTCGCTGTTTTCCCTTTATAAAATTGTTACAAAATCAGATGACCAAAGTGTTTTTATTGAAAAAGCCATCTCATTTTACACGTATTTGCATCAAAAAGGCAATTCTATATTTGCTAAATCTAATCCTAATTTAGAAGAATGCATCGCAACGCGAATACAAACAAACGAAAATATTTTTGCTAAAAATTTTTCACATATCATAACAAACGCATTGTTGTTTATGGATATTTTGGCATTTAAAAAATATTTAGAGTTAGAAGAAAATCCTATAACTTATTTAAAAAGTGTAGAAGAAAGTACTATTGTTTTGGTTTCTAATGCATTATCTATTAAAGAAAACCCAACGCAATATGACACCCTTTTAATTAAGTTATTTGAAAATTCGCTTCGATATACCAAATTTACTAGCAAAAAATTTGAAAAATCAAAATTTGGAAAATTTGACTCTATAATTGAAATACTTTATTTATTAGATATAGCCGCAATGGCTATGTGGAGTGATGATGAATTAAGCACTGTAGAAAAAGCATATTTATATAGTCTTTGTACTGAATTACATATAGTAGATTTTGAATATAAAATTAGTTTAGATAGCATTGATGCGTACATCAAAAAATATAAAAAAGAAATTCCTTATTTTAATTATTCCAATCCTGTAAAGCATTTTTACGATCAATCTAATAAAAATGTAACCAAACTTATCACAAGAAATGCAAAACGATTAACCAAAGAGCTTAGGGAAAGCAAAGAATTGGTTTTTCTTTTAGCCAAATCAACAACTTCAGATTTGAGTAAAGATGAAAAAAAGAAAGTAAAAAAACAGCTACTCGATATATGCAAATCTATACCGTCATTAACTATTTTTTTACTTCCTGGTGGTAGTTTATTGTTGCCTATATTAATTAAATATATTCCGCAATTATTACCTTCTGCTTTTAATGAAAACTTAGAGGAATAAGTTTAAAATTTTAACTGATATACATCGTCTAAATCTTTATCGCAGTTAAAATTTACACCCAAATCGGTTACATAACCCGAATTTAGTCCATAAACCCACCCGTGTATTTGTAAATCTTGACCCATATTCCATGCATTTTGAACAATAGACGTTTTTGCTAAATCAAATACTTGTTCCTTTACATTAAACTCTACAAATTTATTGAAACGTAATGTTTCGTCTTCAATAGCATCTAATTCTTTTTGATGAAATCTGTAAATATCTTTTATGTGTCTGATCCAATTGTCTATTATTCCTATCGAACTATTGCCCATTGCTGCTTTAATACCCCCACAACCATAGTGGCCACAAACAATTACATGTTTTACTTTTAAAGCATTAACTGCATAATCTAAAACACTTAGCATATTCATATCTGAATGAATAACCATGTTCGCTATGTTTCTATGCACAAAAACTTCACCTGGTTCTGCTCCTATTATTTCGTTTGCAGGAACTCGACTGTCAGAACATCCAATCCATAATAAGGGAGGACTTTGTCCTTCTGCTAAATTGTTAAAATAATCAGGGCTGATCTTTAACTTTTCATCTACCCATTTTTTATTATTATCTAATATTTTTTTATAAAAATTACTCATGTTTTTACTATTTATTCAATATTTTTTACATTTTGTTTTACCCATTGCATGCTTTCAGAAAAAGACTCAAAAACAACTTCCTTATTTATCAAATCTGGTATAATGCCAATTCGGTCCATCATATATTTTGGCTGTTTTGGAATGCCAACCAAAAGTACATCTATATTTTCTTTTCTCAATTCAACTAATGCATCTTCAATAGCATAAAGACCCGATTGATCTAAATAATCCATTTTATCCATCCTTATAATTACAGCAGTAGCTGAAGACGGAATTTGTTTTATTAAAGATTGAAACTCATGGGTAGAACCAAAAAATAATGGTCCATTTATGTGTTTGATAAAAACTTCTTCTTTTAAAAGTATTGGAAAATTTTTTTCATCTGTCCAAGCTTCTTCTATAGTTAATGAATTTATCTTTGAATTTGCGGCAGTTATATCTCCCATTTTTTTCATAAATAATAACGAGGCAAAAACCAACCCTATACCTACAGCATAAACTAAGTTCCAAAATGTAGAAAGCAGCATAACTACAATCATAATAATAACTTCAGAGCTCAATTTGAGAGGGCCTATTTTTACATCTATTGGTAAAAAAGGGATGGCCTTTAAACCTTTATAATCCATCACTCCTATCCCAACAGTAATTAATATACCGGCTAAAACGGCTGCAGGAATTTTTGAGGCAATTGGACCTAATGCAAGTAAAATAAACAATAACAATACTCCTGCTATCATTCCAGAAAGGCTTGTTTTTCCACCAGATTTTATATTAACAACCGTTCTAATTGTTGCACCAGCACCTGGTATTCCGCCAAAAATTGCAGCAATACTATTTCCTATACCTTGCCCTATTAATTCTTTATTAGGCTCGTGTTTTGTTTTAGTCATATTGTCAGCAACTACACTGGTCAGTAGTGAATCTATAGCCCCTAATAAAGCTAAGGTTAAAGCTGAAAAAACATAGGGTGTCACAGAACTTAAATTAAAGTTTGTAAATATTTCTAAATTAGGAATAGGCAAGCCGCTTGGTATTGTTTCAATTGAAATGTAGTTTAAATCAAATCCAATTGACATTCCAGAAACCAATACAAGAGCAACCAAAGTACTTGGTATTGTTGTTGTTATTCGTTTAAACCCATATATAATTAATATAGTAGAAAGTGCCAAAATAAGCTCTAACCAGTTGATGTTTTTTAAGGCGCGTGGAATTAGTTTTAAAGCACCAATAACACCAGAAGCCTCTTTACCAGCCAAAGTTTTTGATTCATTTAAAACTTCTTCAGGTGATATGTCATTTGCTCTTAAAACTGTTTCTTTAAAATTCTCTAAAACGAGTAAGCCCTCACCGGCTTCATCAACTAATATGTTTTGAAGTATAATTTCTTGTGCCTGAGGCTTAAATTCATTGACAAATTCTATATCTTTTTTGGGATAATAGCCTACTGCGGGTAGAATTTGAGTAATCAAAATAATTACTCCAATAGCCGTCATAAAGCCAGAAACTACAGGATAAGGAATATATTTTATATACTTACCCATACCTAAAAACCCAAGAGCAATCTGAATAAACCCAGCTAATAAAAAAACGGTTAATATAATAGGCAAGGCAACAGATATGTTACCATCATTTGATGCAATAATTCCACCTATAATAACCATACTTACTGCTGTCATTGGTGCAGTTGGTCCAGAAATTTGTGTATTTGTACCACCAAAAAGAGCTGCAAAAAAACTTAAAAATATTGCACCATATAATCCAGCACTTGGACCTAATCCTGAGGAAACTCCAAAGGCTAAGGCTAATGGTAAAGCTACAATACCAGCAGTTATTCCTCCAAATGAATCTCCTTTAATATTGGTAAATAGGTTTTTATTTTTAAACATTTATTGTTATTATTATAAATTGATTACATTAAATTACAACAATTTACAATAAAAATACGGTTTAATTTAATAAGATTAGAAGAATTAACTTTTAAAAATTTACAAATGCAATTAAATTAATTTGATCCCTACTTGAAGTATTAAAAATTTGATTCATATAACCCAATTCAAATCTTAAATCTTTTAAAAATTGATAGCCTAAACCTCCATAAACTCTATTTCTATCAAAAACAGATGCTTTAGTGTTTAAAAATATTTCGTTATAAGCAGATAAGTAGAATGAATTGATTCTGTTTTCTTTATTTTGAAGTGGAATTTTTATCCCTAAAAAATATCTAAAACGCATTTTAAAATCATCTTCTACAAATCTTTCTTCTAATCGGTAACGGTGAATAATTCCAACTTTTCCAATATTTTGTTTTGTTGAAAATTGTTGAAAAATTCTATGTTCTTCTACTTTGTTTTTTTTATCAGTATCAATTATATAATTTTTTGATAAAATATAACCATACCCTAAAAGGACATTATTATTGTTTTCGGTTAAATTATATCCAATACCTGTTCTCAATAAAAGTTGCTCCAAATCTCCAATGGTATTATAATTTCTATATTGTACTTCATTATGGATATCAAAACCTTTTTCTAGTTTTTTACTTCCGATGTAAATCAACCAATTTCCTAAATCATTTTCTTGGCTATAAAAACAAAAAGGCATTAAAAAGACAATTAATAAAGTTTTTATTTTATATGTATTTGAAAATATTCATTATTGAAAATATAAAAAAATACTGAAATCCAATTCGTTTACTAAATAAACGAATTGGATTTCAGTATAGTAATTAGTTAGTTAAAAAATGCTACTTCCCCTGTATTAACATCATACATAGCTCCAACAATTTTAATATCACCATTTTTTTCTAATTCAGCTAAAATTGGACTTTCAGCATAAATTCTATCAATAGTTAATTGTACGTTTACTTTAGCAACTTCATCAACAAACTGCTCGTTTTTAGAGTTTCTAATACTTACATCTGTTGGTTCTTTTACTGCGTTTACTGCTGGTGTAATTTTTTCTAATAATTTAGTTAAATTACCCATTTTAGCTCCATCACAAGCGCCTTTTACTGCACCACATGCTGTGTGACCAAGAACAACAATAAGTTTTGATCCTGCCAATTTACAAGCAAATTCCATACTTCCTAAAATGTCTTCATTTACAAAGTTACCTGCAATTCTAACACTAAAAACATCACCTAAACCTTGGTCAAAAACCAATTCTGCAGACACTCTAGAGTCAATACAACTTAAAATAGTTGCAAATGGAAATTGACCATCACTAGTATCATTTACTTGTTCTAATAAGTTTCTGTTTGTTTTTAAGTTATTTTGAAATCTTTGGTTTCCATCTTTTAAATATTCTAATGACTTCTGTGGAGTCATTGTTGCTTGAGATTCTCTTGTATGTGCTTTCATATTATTATATGTTTTGTTTTATTAGTTTGTAAATTGTTCTTTTAATGGTCTTAATTTAAAGAATTCTATATAACTAAGTGGATTTTCTACAGTTCCTCTTTCTGAAATTAATTTGATATTAATATTTCTTGCTTTTGCTTTTATGGCAAAATCTTCTAAAATTTCAATAATATCATAATCTAGATACCTCGTTTTTCTAACATCTAATTCTAAATATGAATTTTTAGGAAGTCTATCTAATTCTTTTAAAATTGCTCCTTTATTAAAGAAGGTTACTTCTTCTGCTAAAGTCATTTTCATTTTTTCAGCTCCATTACTCTTATTTTCTTTATGTAAAAAGTGTGAGTTTTGATAACTCTTAATTAGAATTACAACTAAACCAACAACTAAACCAAAAGCTATTCCTTTTAATAGATCTGTAAATACAATTCCTAAAACAGTAACTGCAAATGGTGAAAATTGCTTCCAACCTAAATCATACATAGTTTTAAATAAGGCTGGCTTTGCTAATTTATATCCAACAACTAATAAAATTGCAGCTAATACTGATAACGGTATCATATTTAATAAAGTTGGAATTATAATAACAGATATTAAAAGTAATAACCCGTGAATTATAGCTGATAATTTACTCTTTCCTCCAGATTGTATATTTGCCGAGCTTCTTACAATTACTTGTGTTATAGGCAATCCACCAATCATTCCAGATATTATATTACCAGTGCCTTGTGCAAATAATTCTTTGTTTGTTGGTGTTACATTTTTATCTGGATCTAATTTATCTGTTGCTTCAACACATAAAAGCGTTTCTAAACTCGCAACTAATGCTATTGTAAAAGCTACAATCCAAACCTCAATATTTGTAATTGCACCAAAATTTGGAAAACTAAATTGGCCTAAAAAAGAATTAAAACTATCAGGAACAGGAACACTAACTAAATGTGATTGTGCAATACTTAATGTACTATTATCTTTAGTAATTACATAAAAAATAATACCCAAAATAACGGCCACTAAAGGCCCTTGAATTATTGAAAATATTTTTCCTTTTTTTGATAATACTTTGTCCCAAAGAAGTAAAATTCCTAATCCAATAAGTCCCATTATAAATGAACCTAAAATAATATTATCAGAAATATGTGCTATGGCTGAGAATGTATTTTCTCCAGATTTTTCTATAAAATTATCTGCTCCTTCAGCTTCTGCATCATATCCAAAAAAGTGTGGAATTTGTTTAAGAATAATAATAATTCCAATTCCAGTAAGCATTCCTTTTATTACAGATGATGGAAAATAATAAGCAATTATTCCGGCTTTAAGAATTCCAAAAACTATTTGAATAACACCTCCTAATACAACTGCTAATAAAAAGTTTTCAAAACCTCCTAAAGTTCCTATTGAAGTTAATACAATTGCAGCTAAACCTGCTGCTGGACCACTAACTCCTATTTTAGAACCACTTAAAATACCTACAACTACTCCACCTATAATACCTGCAATTAATCCTGAAAAAAGTGGTGCTCCACTTGCTAATGCAATACCAAGACATAACGGTAATGCAACGAAAAATACGACTATACTCGCTGGTAAGTCATTTTTTAATGTTTTAAACATAAATGATTTTTTGAATTAAATAATAATTTTACACTTCAACTAAATGAAGTTTTTGAAAAAATTACATTAATTCAGGCGGTGGAAGGAAAACTTTAGGTTTAATAGAGTTAACTTTTCTATCCTTTAAAATAGAATATTTAACTTTTTGAATACCTTCAAAATCAATAACTAATGGAATTGAATAAATAGTTGGAATTGATTTAATTTCATTAAATGCAGAATAAGTTTCTTCTTCACCTAATTTGAAAAAATATGAAATATCAATATCTTTATCAATAACAGACACTATTGTTGGTGTTGCTAAAAATAAAATAAAAATTCCTAAAACTATTTTATACATAAATTTCATTGCTGCGAAAGTACAATATGATTTTGATAAAATTCATAAAAAAATATTAAAAAAATTTCATCTATTTAATAATAAGGTTTTTTTAATATTTATGAATTATATTTCTTCTTCCATCCAAGCTTTTAACATCCAAATTGTTTTTTTCTTGTTCAACAATTAAGTCACTCATCATTTAATTTGTAACCTCATCTTTTATTTGACTTGCTTTTTCTAAAATGTCTCTTCAAATTTTAAGCAACCCTACTAATAATTCTGAAACCAATTGAGCTGCTTCTGAATCTTTACTGTTAAACCTAAACTATTCTATTTCATATTTTTTACTTTATTTGTATAATTCAAAATTACTTCAAATTTTAACATTTTTTAATATAAGCATTATTGATAGTTTTATTATTTTTATAGAAAATAACTATTTAATGACAATTACTCAATTAAATTATGTTTTAGCAGTTGCTGAACATAAAAATTTTACACTTGCTGCAGAAAAATGCTTTGTTACACAACCAACTCTTAGTATGCAAATTCAAAAATTAGAAGAAGAATTAAAAATTCAAATTTTTGATCGTAGTAAAAAACCGATACAATTAACTGAAATTGGAAAAAGAATTGTCAGTCAGGCTAAAAATATTGTTAACGAGTCAGACCGCATTATTGATATAGTTGAACAACAAAAAGGATATATAGGTGGTGAATTTAGAGTTGGAATTATTCCAACAGTAATGCCTACTTTATTACCTATGTTTTTAACAAATTTTATAAAAAAATATCCTAAAGTAAATTTAATTATTGAAGAACAAACGACAGAAGAAATAATCAAACGATTAAAAAACGGACAATTAGATTGCGCCATTGCCTCTACACCTTTACAAGATGAAAAAATAAAAGA
>NZ_CAWUTS010000046.1:0-9450 GCF_963925415.1 uncultured Flavobacterium sp.
AACACGTATTTAAATTGCGAATATGGATTTCCTTCGTTATGATCAATAATACTTTGTCCAAAATTAAAACTATAGGTAGTGTTTTCTTGTAAAGTGTCTTGAATCTTTATAGAAATAAATTTACTAGCACTTCCTTGAGGCACAATTGTAGGACTGTTTTTTAAAGGAGGCGAAATGATCAATTGCTTGTTTATATTTTTAACTTTTATCAATTCATTAAAAATAATTTTTATTTGATTCCCTTTAAAATTAGTGTTATAATTTTTAGGGGTACTGCTAACAATTTTTGGTGCAATCGTGTCTTTTAATCCACCTGTAATGGTGCCTCTCTTAGCACATCCGGTAACCGAAAAAAGAAAGCCAAAAATAATAAAAAGGATGATAAAATATATTTTTTGCATAATCAAGTAAAATTCAAACACAAAATAACAACTATATTTAGAGCTAACATATTTTTTTTGCTATTTTTTATGATTGTGTGTAAGCAATAGCAAGTATACTCACTTTTGAATTTGGAATTTTTAATAAGGCTTTTGCACAAGCCTCAATTGTTGCACCACTGGTAATTACATCATCAATTAACAAAAAATGTTGACCAATGTGATACTTGTTATACTCAATATTAAAATCGTGTGCCTTCATTTCGGCTCTTTTTTCTTTAGATTTTTTAGTTTGTGTTTTAGTGTGTTTTTTGCGCATTAAAACATTCTTATCTATAGGAATTTGAAGGTCAATTGATAGTGCTTGGCAAAATGATGCAACCTGATTATAGCCTCTTTCACGCAATCTTTTTTTGTGAATGGGAGTAGGAATAATTAAATCTACTGGTGGTAAGCTGTTGGCTTCTCTTAAATTATATGCATATATTTTTCCTAAAACAGCGCCAACTTCTTGTTGATTTCTATATTTTAAATTGTGTATCAGCTCTTGGGCAATTCCTTTAGAATTAAAATAGACCATGGCAGCCGCAAACTCTAAGGGAACAATGCCATAAAACTGCGTCATAATTTCATTGTTTTCAATTAAATGATGATAGGTAAAAGGCAGTTCATGCCTACATTTAACGCAAATAACAACTTCATTTTTTAACAATAAAGCATTGCAGCCGTTGCAAAGTTTTGGAAAAAATAAGTTTTGTAATAATGCTAACATTGAAAAAAATAAATTAAAGATAAAAAATTCTATCTAAATATTCTAATAATTTTTACTTTTGCATTATGGCAAAGCAAGAAGATTTATTTAAGAATGTAGTTTCGCACGCAAAAGAGTATGGATTTGTTTTTCCATCAAGTGAAATTTACGACGGATTAAGTGCAGTTTACGATTATGCACAAAACGGTGTAGAGTTAAAAAAGAATATTAGAGAATATTGGTGGCAAGCCATGGTTCAAATGCATGAAAACATTGTAGGGCTTGATGCATCTATTTTTATGCATCCAACCACTTGGAAAGCATCGGGTCACGTTGATGCTTTTTCTGATCCATTAATTGATAACAAAGATTCTAAAAAAAGATATCGTGCTGATGTTTTAATTGAAGATTATGCAGAAAAAATCAACATTAAAGCACAAAAAGAAATTCAAAAAGCAAAAACACGCTTTGGAGACGCTTTTAACGAACAAGAATTTGTTAGCACAAACGAACGCGTAAAAGGGTATTTGGATCAAAAAAATCAAATCTTACAGCGCATGGCACGCTCTCTTGAAAAAGATGATTTAGCCGACGTAAAAGCGTTAATTGAAGAATTAGAAATTGCATGTCCAGATTCAGGATCAAGAAATTGGACCGAAGTACGACAATTTAACTTGATGTTTGGCACTAAGCTAGGAGCATCTGCAGATACTGCAATGGACTTGTACTTGCGTCCAGAAACGGCTCAAGGTATTTTTGTAAATTTTTTAAATGTGCAAAAAACAGGCCGAATGAAAATTCCGTTTGGTATAGCGCAAACCGGTAAAGCTTTTAGAAACGAAATTGTGGCTCGACAATTTATTTTTAGAATGCGTGAATTTGAACAAATGGAAATGCAATTTTTTGTTAAACCAGGAGAAGAAATTAAGTACTATGAGCAATGGAAAGAAAAACGCTTAAAATGGCATTTGTCTTTAGGACTGGGGGCAGAAAATTATCGTTTTCACGATCACGAAAAATTAGCCCATTATGCAAATGCAGCAGCTGATATCGAATTTAATTTTCCTTTTGGTTTCAAAGAACTTGAAGGGATACACTCAAGAACGGATTTCGATTTGAAAGCCCACGAAAAATTTTCTGGAAAAAAATTACAATTTTTTGACAGCGAAACCAATTCCAATTATGTGCCTTACGTAGTAGAAACATCAGTAGGTTTAGACCGTATGTTTTTAGCTGTTTTTTCAAAATCACTTCAAGAAGAAACTTTAGAAGACGGTTCAACCAGAACAGTTTTACGTTTGCCATCTGTTTTAGCTCCAACAAAAGCAGCTGTTTTGCCACTTATAAAAAGAGACGGTTTGCCAGAAATTGCTAAAGAAATCATGGATGAATTAAAATGGGACTTTAATGTAGCATACGATGAAAAAGACGCTGTAGGAAGACGTTACCGCCGTCAGGACGCTCTTGGAACTCCTTTTTGCATTACAGTGGACCATCAAACACTAGAAGACCAAACCGTGACCATAAGACACAGAGACACTATGCAACAAGAACGCGTTGCTATTGCAGACTTGAAAACAATCATTTATAAGGAAGTATCGATGCGAAATTGGTTGATCAAGATGTAGTTAAAGATGCAGGCACAAAAAACGCCTAATCTCAATTGAGATTAGGCGTTTTTTTGTATTATGTTAAAGCATTCCATCCCTTAGCTTTTAAAGGAATTTTAGCATTAGCTCTTGTAATTAAATGCATGCCTTCGTGCTCATTTACCACATGGCCAATTACAGTTAAATTTGGATTGGCTTTAATTTTGTCAAAGTCTTCTATTTTAATTGTAAATAACAATTCATAATCTTCACCACCATTTATAGCAATAGTTGTGCTGTCGATATTAAATTCTTCACAAACATTGATCAATTGAGGGTCTAACGGAATTTTTTCTTCAAACACATTACAGCCCACTTTACTTTGTTTACAAAGGTGCATAATTTCAGATGAAAGCCCGTCTGAAATATCGATCATGGATGTTGGTTTAACATCTAATTTTTTTAATAAATCTTTAATATCCCCACGTGCTTCGGGTTTTAGTTGACGTTCAATTAAATAGGTATATGCATCTAAATCGGGTTGATTGTTTGGGTTTACTTGAAACACCTGTTTTTCGCGCTCTAAGACTTGTAAGCCCATATAGGCCGAGCCTAAATCACCGGTTACAACAAGTAAGTCATTTTCTTGAGCACCACTTCTGTACACTAAATCGGCGTCATCAGCAACCCCAATTGCTGTTATAGAAAGGATCATCCCTTTTTGAGAAGAGGTAGTGTCGCCACCTACAACATCTACATTATAAGATTTTGCAGCCAATTCAATTCCGTCAAATAATTCTTCTAAAGCTTCTAACGGAAAACGGTTGGAAACTGCAATTGAAACTGTAATTTGGGTAGGAGTTGCATTCATGGCATAAATGTCAGAAAGATTAACCACAACAGCTTTATATCCCAAATGTTTTAGGGGCATATAACTCAAATCAAAATGTACGCCTTCAATCAATAAATCAGTTGAAACCACTGTTTTTTTGTTTCCAAAATCTAATACAGCGGCATCGTCACCAATGCTTTTTATTGTAGAGGGTTGGTTTACCCCAAAACGCTTGGTTAAATGATCAATTAATCCAAATTCACCTAGTTGCGATAAATCTGTTCGTTGTTGGTTTTTGTCTTCTATCATGTTGCAAATGTACAAAGGTTTTTGTTGCCTACAATGTGTTTATGGCTTTCAATTAAATGCTTGTTTTTTTGTATAAAATCAAAAAAACCCAACAACTTTCGTTATCAGGTTTGTTTTTATTATATTTTATTTCTCGTTTAGTTTTAACTTAATCGTTTAGTTTTAAAACAGCCATAAACGCTTCTTGTGGAATTTCAACATTTCCTACTTGACGCATTCGCTTTTTACCTTTTTTCTGTTTTTCTAACAGCTTACGTTTACGCGAAATATCACCACCATAACATTTAGCGGTAACATCTTTTCTTAAGGCTTTGATGGTTTCACGAGCAATAACTTTAGCTCCAACGGCTGCCTGAATAGGAATATCAAACTGTTGTCTTGGAATTAATTCTTTTAGTTTTTCACACATTTTTTTACCAATGTAATAAGCGTTACTTTCATGAATTAAAGCTGATAAAGCATCAACACAAGTAGCATTTAATAAAACATCTAATCGCACTAATTTTGACACACGCAATCCAATAGGTGAGTAGTCAAAAGAAGCATATCCTTTTGAAACTGTTTTTAATCGGTCGTAAAAATCAAATACAATTTCGGCTAAAGGCATGTCAAAAGTTAACTCCACACGATCCGTTGTTAAATACGTTTGATTGGTAATAACGCCGCGTTTTTCAATACACAGGCCCATTACATTTCCTACGAAATCAGATTTTGTTATGATTGTTGCTTTTATATAAGGCTCTTCAACTCTATCCAGTTTTGAGGGTTCGGGTAAATCGGTTGGGTTGTTTACTATTAATATTGTATCGGGTTCTTTTTTAGTATAGGCATGATACGACACATTGGGAACCGTAGTAATAACAGTCATGTCAAACTCACGTTCCAAACGTTCCTGAATAATTTCCATGTGTAACATTCCTAAAAAACCACATCGAAAACCAAATCCTAAGGCAGCTGAGCTTTCAGGCACAAAAACCAACGAAGCATCGTTCAATTGTAATTTTTCCATAGAAGCTCTTAAGTCTTCAAAATCTTCAGTATCAACCGGATAAATACCTGCAAATACCATTGGTTTTACATCTTCAAAACCCTTAATCATATTGGTAGTTGGCGTTTTAGCATCGGTAAGGGTATCCCCAACTTTTACTTCTTTGGCCTCTTTGATCCCTGAAATTAAATAACCCACATCTCCAGCCGATATTACTTGCTTAGGAACTTGGTTTAACTTTAGGGTACCAATTTCATCCGCAAAATATTCATTTCCGGTAGCCATAAATTTAATTTTTTGCCCTTTTTTTATTTGCCCGTTTTTTACTCTAAAAATAACTTCAATTCCTCTAAAAGGATTGTAGTGCGAATCAAAAATTAAGGCCTGTAAGGGTTCGTCAACGTTACCTTTTGGCGGAGGTATTTTTTCAATAATAGCGGCTAAAATATTTTCTACTCCAAAGCCTGTTTTTCCAGATGCATGAATAATGTCTTCTAATTTACAGCCTAACAAATCAATAATATCATCGCTAACTTCTTCAGGATTAGCGCTTGGTAAATCTACTTTGTTTAAAACAGGAATAATTTCTAAGTTGTTTTCTAGAGCCAAATATAAATTAGAAATGGTTTGTGCCTGAATACTTTGTGCGGCATCAACAATTAGTAATGCTCCTTCACAGGCGGCAATAGAACGAGAAACTTCATAAGAAAAATCTACGTGTCCGGGAGTGTCAATTAAATTTAAAACATACTCTTCGCCTTTGTAGGTGTATTCCATTTGAATAGCGTGACTTTTAATGGTAATACCACGTTCACGTTCCAAATCCATATTGTCTAGCAGCTGTGCTTTTTCTTCACGAGCGGTTACGGTTTGGGTTGCGCCTAGCAATCGGTCTGCCAGCGTACTTTTTCCGTGGTCAATATGGGCTATAATACAAAAATTTCTAATTTTTTTCATTCTCTATTTCTTACTTTTATAGGCAATGCTTTCGCATTTAATCTGCAAATATAATCCAAATCTTTTGAATGATGCTTGAAGATTAACGATTATCGATGCTTGTTTCTTTAAAAATCTTCAATCTTCAATCTTCATTCAAAAATCTATTTGTATTTTTGCCAAAATTACTTTTCTAATGCCTAAAATTGGTTCCATTATATTGCCCGAATTTCCGTTACTTCTTGCTCCTATGGAAGATGTGAGTGATCCACCTTTTCGAAGATTGTGTAAACTGCACGGTGCCGATTTGATGTATTCTGAATTTATTTCTTCAGAAGGCTTGATTCGGGATGCCATTAAAAGCATGAAAAAATTGGACATTTTTGACTATGAGAGACCTGTAGGCATTCAGATTTTTGGTGGAGACGAAGATGCTATGGAAATGTCTGCCCGAATAGTAGATGCCGTTCAGCCTGACTTAGTAGACATTAACTTTGGATGCCCCGTAAAAAAAGTAGTTTGCAAAGGAGCAGGAGCAGGCGTTTTAAAAGATGTTGATTTAATGATTCGGTTAACAAAAGCTGTTATTAAAGGCACCTCGTTGCCGGTTACCGTAAAAACACGTTTAGGTTGGGATGATGCTTCTATAAACATTGACGAGGTTGCCGAGCGCCTTCAAGACATTGGGGTTCAAGCGCTATCTATTCATGCACGAACACGAGCTCAAATGTACAAAGGCCATTCTGACTGGAGCCATATTGCACGTGTAAAGGATAACCCAAGAATAGCCATGCCTATTTTTGGCAATGGCGACATGGACTCTCCCGAAAAAGCGTTGGAATATAAAAACAAATATGGCATAGACGGTATCATGATAGGACGAGCAGCTATTGGTTATCCTTGGATTTTTAATGAAATTAAACATTTTATGAAAACAGGTCAACATTTAGCACCCCCCACAATGAATGATCGAATTGAAGCTGCAAAAAACCATTTAATTTGGTCTATGGAGTGGAAAGGAGAGCATTTAGGCATTGTTGAAACACGAAGACATTATACCAATTACTTTAAAGGAATTCATAGCTTTAAAGAACATAAACAGCGTTTAGTTACAACCGATGATGCCAACGGCATGATGCAAATTTTTGATGAAATTTCAGAAGTATATGCCAATTACCAAATGGTTTAACTTATTCTACCAATTTTTTTGAAACTGTGTTGCTGGCAATCCACGAGGCTACGATGCCTAAAATATAGATTGTACAAAGAACAATAGCTATATTTTTAAGTTCAAAAACCACCGGATAGGGAAGTGATTCATTAACCATTATGACATTAAATTGTTGCTGAATAAGCACAATAACAACACCTAACAACAGGCCTATAATACCCCCAAAAAAAGTAAGTAAGCTGCCTTGCAAAAAGAAAATGTTACGCAGTTGTTTTATTTCTACACCCAAATTATACAAGGTTTTTAAATTGGATTTTTTATCAATAACCATCATAATTAAAGAGCCTGCAAGAGTAAAAAGGGCTAAAACAGCAACTAGTGTAAAAATAAAATAAAGAACAATGTTTTCTGAATTTAACATTTTATTTAAAGACTCATTGAGTTGGGCTCTGTTTTTTATGACAACCTGATCTTTAAAAATGGCTAGTAAAACCTTTACAGCTTCTTTTTCATTTGATTTGGGATCGATTTTAAATTCAATATTTGTCAATTGATTGGGTTTAAAGCCCAATAAATGCTGAGCTATTTCAAGATCGCTAAACACATATTTATTATCAATTTCGTCGTTTAAAGAATAAATCGCAACAGGAACAAAAGTTGTTCTGTTAAAATCATCTTCACTAGATATCAGTCCTTTTTTTGGTTTAGGAACAAGGGCTTCTAATTTGTTGTTAAAATCTAATAAACCTATAGAAAGTTTATTCATTACACCTGCCCCAACAACTACGCCGTTTGAGCCAGATTCAAACCAATTTCCGGCATATAACTCTGTGCTAAACGATGTAACATCTGTATACAGGCTGTCAACACCTTTTAAAAACGAAACCTGCTCTTTTTCATTATACAAAAAGAATACACGTTCTTCGACAATTTTGCTGTAAGCAGAAAAAGGACTTGCTTTTTTTAATTGTTGATCTTGTTCGTTTGAAAGCAAAAACGATTTCCCTTTAGCTGCTTCAATTTTTAAATCAGGATCTGTAGAGTTGCTAAAGCTTAAACTAAATTCTTTTAAACCACCAAAAACAGACATTACGACAAACAAAGCCATGGCACTTACAATAATTCCTAGTGAAGCAATGCCCGTAATGATGTTTATGGCAGTACTTTTACTAAAACTTAAAGCATATCGCTTGGCTATGTAAAAAGGAAAATTCAAACTATGATTTTTTTCTTTTTTCTAATAATTCAGGGTTAGCAATTGGGTTTTCTTTTCCTTTTAAAGCATTGTCAATGTTTTCGATATAATCTAAACTGTCGTCAATATAAAAAGATAAATTAGGCACTTTTCTCAATTGGTTTTTTACCCTTTGCGATAAATCATGCTTAATTAAAGGCGTATTTGTTTTAATTGCAGCTAATATTTCGGGTGCTTTTTCGGTTGGAAAAACACTCAAATGTACTTTTGCTATTGATAAATCAGTAGTTACATTTACTTTTGAAATAGAAATAATAAGATTACTTATTCCGTTTTTACGTACTTCTCCTTGCAGAATATCCACCAAGTCATTTTGCAATAATGCACCAATTTTTTTCTGTCTATTTGTTTCCATGCTGCAAAAATACGATTTTTTTAAAGTCAGTTTGATTTAAAAGTTCAAATAATAATTTTATTTGAGTTTATAAGTTGTTATTTTTACCTGAATTAATTTCAAAAAAATGAAAAAGATTGAACATATTGGAATTGCTGTTAACGACATAAAAGCATCTAACGCCCTTTTCGAAAAATTATTAGGTCATCCGCCTTATAAACAAGAGGAAGTGGTCTCAGAAGGGGTAAAAACTTCTTTTTTTATGAACGGGCCCAATAAAATTGAGCTTTTAGAAGCAACAGATACCAATAGCCCCATTGCTAAATTTTTAGAAAAAAAGGGCGAGGGTATTCATCACATTGCTTTTGATGTAGCAGATATAGCGCAAGAAATTGTTCGACTGCAAAGCGAAGGATTTGTTTTACTTAACGATATACCAAAAAAAGGTGCTGATAATAAGCTGGTTGTTTTTTTACACCCTAAGAGTACCAACGGTGTTTTGATAGAACTTTGTCAAGAAATAAAATAAAAGTAATATAAGATTTGCAAGCCATTAAAAATAATAGTAATATTGCAATCTCAAATAAAGCTTGTGTTTGTTCACTGAATGCAGCTTTACATTAGTAAAACAGTGAAATACAACGGGTCCTATAGCTCAGTTGGTTAGAGCACCTGACTCATAATCAGGTGGTCCCTGGTTCGAGCCCAGGTGGGACCACACCCAAGAAAGTCACTCAAATGGCTTTAAAATTAAACCTTCACATCTAGTGAGGGTTTTTTTATGCACTAAAATTACACTTCTAAATTAGTCATTTATTTTCCAACTGTCAGTTTACTGTCAACTATTTAAGTGCTTTTTGACACCTATATGACACTTGATACTAATGCTCTAGACCAACTTGTCA
>NZ_CAWUTS010000047.1:0-10789 GCF_963925415.1 uncultured Flavobacterium sp.
AATTATAAACAACGATATGTCTTATTTTTTTCAACGAGGAAATTCAAGTAATTCGTGTAATGGGATTTTTTGTTGTGATTCAAAAACAGACACCATTCGTTATATAAATGTTGTATTACCTCAGATAAACAATATAGAATCTACATTTACTGATGCTATTTTGGTAGATGATACCATCTATTTTTTAGCCTCAGTAGAAAACACAACTTCAACTTATTATGATGGTGAAATATTAGGCACATTTGTTGGAAAAATAAAACTATCTGATTGTTTAATTGAAGAAACGCAATTAATTTCAAATAAACATAAATTTGAAGGAATTACGCTTTATAAGACATCAAAAAATGAAATTGAGTTTCTATTGTGCGAAGACAATGATAGTACTATTTTAGAAGCTGATATTTATAAGTTAATTATTCAAAAAAGCATTAACCAATAAAAACTACTTTTCTATTTCCTTCATAGAATCCATTTTTTTGTACTCTAAGAAACCTTTTAGGTCTTCAAAATGTTCTTTTACTCGTTTGTTGCCAAATTCGAATACTTTAGTCGCTAATCCATCTAAGAAATCCCTATCGTGAGAAACCAAGATTAAAGTTCCATCAAAATCGCGTAAGGCATCTTTAATGATGTCTTTGGTTTTCATATCCAAGTGATTGGAAGGTTCATCCAGAATCAATAAATTAACAGGCTCCAACAATAATTTTATCATTGCCAAACGGGTTTTTTCTCCACCAGAAAGCACTTTTACTTTTTTGTGAATGTCGTCACCTTGAAACATAAAAGCTCCTAAAATGTTTTTGATTTGCGTACGAACATCACCAACAGCTATTCGGTCTATAGTTTCAAAAATAGTTGCATTTCCGTCTAATTGAGAGGCTTGATTTTGGGCAAAATAACCAATTTGAGCATTGTGACCAATTTCAACACTACCACTATTAATTTCAATTTCATTCATAATAGCTTTAATCATGGTCGACTTACCTTCTCCATTTTTACCTACAAAAGCAACTTTTTCTCCTCGTTCAATTACAATATTGGCATTTTTAAAAATCACATTTTCGCCATAGCTTTTATACAAATCTTTTACAACAATTGGGTATTGACCCGATCGAACCGATGGTGGAAATTTTAACTTTAAGGCTGAATTATCTATTTCGTCAACTTCTATAGGAATAATTTTCTCCAACATTTTAACACGCGATTGAACCGATAAAGTTTTGGAAAAAGTACCTCTAAAACGATCAATAAACTCTTGGTTTTCTGAAATCATTTTTTGTTGCTCATCAAACGCTTTTTGTTGATGTACACGTCTGTCTTTTCGCAATTCTAAATAATGTGAATACTTAGCTTTATAATCATAAATTCTACCCATAGTAACTTCTATAGTTCTATTGGTAATATTGTCTACAAAAGCTCTATCATGCGAAATAACCATAACAGCTTTGGCTTGATTAATTAAAAAATCCTCTAACCATTGAATACTATCCATATCCAAGTGATTTGTTGGCTCATCTAATAAAATTAGATCAGGTTTTTGCAATAATATTTTTGCTAATTCAATTCGCATTCTCCATCCCCCAGAAAATTCTTTTGTAGGTCTATTAAAGTCTTCGCGTTCAAAACCTAAACCTTTTAAAACTTTTTCAACTTCTGCTTCATAATTTACTTCCTCAATAGCATAAAACTTTTCTGAAAGATCTGATACTCTTTCAATTAATTTCATGTAAGCCTCACTTTCATAGTCTGTCCGTATGGTTAATTGCTCATTTATTTCATCAATTTTTTTTTTCATTTCAAAAACTTCAGCATAGGCTTTTGATGTTTCTTCCATAACAGTACAATCATCAACTGCCAACAAATGCTGAGGCAAATAAGCAATAACGGCATCTTTTGGTGCTGAAACATTTCCGCGAGATGGCTTGCTCTCTCCTGCAACAATCTTTAACAAAGTAGACTTTCCGGCACCATTTTTACCCATTAAGGCAATTTTATCATTTTCATTTATAGCAAAAGTTACATCACTAAAAAGTGAAGTGCCACCAAATTCTACCGCTACATCGTTTACTGTAATCATTTATTTTAAGTTAGAAGTCAGAAGTTTGACTATTTTTTTGAAGCAGCAAATATAAGGTAATTAACGTTCTTGACAAGTTGTCAAAAATGAAAAATAAATTCATTTTATTTATTTATGCTTTTTTTTAACGAATTAAATACTAAACTAATTCTTGCATTCATAAATAGTATATTTTTGCTTTTTTAAATTCTGATTCATGTCCATTACCAAAACTAATTTTATTTCGATATTTACTCCAAATACTGAAGTCAAAAACCCTTTTACTAAACTAAAAAACAACTATTTGTTTAGAATTAAAATGGCTATTGCTCTGTTTTTCTTTGGAAATGGTTTTTGCTTTGCTACTTGGGCCAGTAGAATTCCAGACATTAAAAACTTGCTAGATTTAAGTGAATCTGAATTAGGAACAATTTTGTTTTTTTTACCTATTGGTCAGCTGTCTGTTATGCCTTTTTCAGGTAGGATGGTAACCCATTTTGGAAGTAAAAATATGACCCTCTTTTGCACTATACTTTATGCGCTTTTTTTAACTTTTATTGGCCTAGCTACTTCGGGTTGGCAATTGGCTTTAGGTCTATTTTTTTTAGGTGCAATTGCAAATTTTTGCAACATTGCATTTAACACTCAAGGTGTTGCTACTCAGAAACTTTTTAAGACCCCTATTATGGGTTTCTTTCATGGTATGTGGAGTTTGGCAGGTTTTTTTGGTGCATTAGTATCTTTACTTATAATTTATTTAGAAATTTCTCCATTTATACATTTTATTATTGCATTTGTATTTATACTGATTATAGTACTTTTAAATTCAAAATATTTGATTCAAATTAGGGTTGAAAAAAGAAGCGAAAAAGAAACGAAAACAGGTTTTCAATTTCCAGACAAATTGTTAGTTTGGCTTGGCATTATTGGATTTTGCTGCATGGCTAGTGAGGGCATTATGTTTGATTGGAGTGGTGTATACTTTAAAGATATTGTTTTAGCACCAACTTCATTAGTTACGTTGGGTTATACTTGTTTTATGATAACTATGGCAACAGGAAGGTTTTTGAGTGACTATTTAGTTCAAAAGTTTGGTCCGCAAAATATTATTATTACAAGTGGAATTATAATTACTATTGGCTTATATATTGCCGTATTTTTTCCTTACTTAATGGCTTGTACTTTAGCATTCATGCTTGTTGGATTTGGAGTGTCTAATGTGGTTCCAATCGTTTTTAACCGAGCGGGTAACCTTAGCAATATTGCTACTGAAAAGGCATTAACAATAATTTCAAGCATCAGCTTTTTAGGTTTTTTAATTGGTCCACCAATTATTGGGTATATTGCAGAAGCTACTAATCTAAGGTATTCTTTTGCTACTATTGGAATATTTGGAATACTAATATCGATATTGACATTTAAACAAAATCTTTTCAAATAGTTCATACTGTATATTTAACCTATATTTTAATGTATCTTTAACAGAAGTATTTTGAAATTCAACAAATAACTTCTTACATTTGGTTTCTACTTAAAAGCATCAAAAAATGCTTAAAAAGAGTATAAATTATAGAAACTATGAAAAAAATAAGTATCTTAATCTTAGGGTTGTCTTTAGTAACTTTTACAAGTTGTAAAAAAGAGGAAAAAACAGAAACTACAACTGAAAAAACAGAAACTGCAGGTTTAACAATTGTAACTGATTCTACAAAAGTAAAGTGGACTGCTTTTAAAACAACTGACAAAATAGCTGTAGGTGGTGCCTTTAAACAAATTGAATTAAAAGATGTTAAAACAGGTAATAGTGCTCAAGAAGTTTTAGAAGGTGTTGCGTTTTCTATTCCAGTAAGTAGTCTATTTACAAATAATGATGATAGAGATTATAAGTTAAAAACTATCTTTTTTGCTGCATTAAAAAATACAGAACTTCTATCTGGTATTTTAAATTTTAGGGATAATCAATTGTTTATGATACTTTCGATGAATGATGTAACTAAGCAAATTCCGCTAGAATATACATTTGTAAATAATGTATTTAGTATGAAAACTACAATAAACTTAAATGACTTTGGTGGTCAAACGGCTATATCTGCAATAAACACGGCTTGCTACGAATTACACAAAGGACCTGATGGCGTTAGTAAAACATGGGAAACTGTTGATATAATGGGTGAGGTTTTGTTTAAATAACACCTGTTATAAAAAAACAAGACACAAATAATACAATAAAAATTGTATTATTTGTGTCTTGTTTTTTTTTATAGATTCATTTTAAACTCATCTATTATAGGTTCTGATTTTAATTTATCAGATTCATTGATAAAAACTTCTACAGCTAAATCAGAATTTCCAAATCCTGCCATTCGGGCAGATTGTAAGTTGTTTTTTGCGACAGTTCGTATACCGCTTTCTTCTAAAATTGTACGTAATGCATTAGCGATAATTTCGCTACCTGAAAATATTTTTACTAGTGCCATTTTTTATGTTTTTAATTTGAAAAGTGTTTACGATTAAATTTTGTTCTATTCGTCAAACTCTATAAATACTGGTTCAATCATGATTCTATCTGCCATGATTTCAATTTTTTCTGTAATTTTATTACAAAAGAATATTTTTTGCATTTTTGGCATACTGTCTGTCATTCTTAAAATAGGAACATCCATTCGCCCTTTAAATAAAACGTCAGCATCATCAACAACTAATATTTGCAAACGGTTTACATTGTATCCCGCTGTAGAAAACATAGCATTTAATTTATGTCCAGTGCCAACCAAAACATCAATACCTAATGATATTTGATTTTTATCTTCGTCTAAATCGGTTTTGTCATGTACCCCAAAAACTCTAATTTGATTGTCTTTACCCAATTGCTTAAACAGCTCGACCATTTCAAGTACTTTTGGTTTATCTTCTACAAAAATTAATGCTCTTGGAGATTCTTCAAGAGGTCCTTTTAGTTTTTGAATGACATTTAAAACTGCTGTTGTTGTTTTTCCTGAGCCTTTTTGACTTTGAATTACTACATCTGTTCCGCTTTTTATAGTAGAAAATGTTTCTTGTTGCAATTCATTTGCTTCTGATAATCCGTTGCGGATTAATCCGTTTTGAAGGCCTTGATCTATTTTTTTTAGTTGCATTTATTTATTTGGTGATGGGATTTGATTTTTTGTAACGGATAAACTTATCCAGCTCTTAAATTATATTAAACCCCAATTTACTTACTTGCGAATAATTTTACGTCTGCTTCTGAAATTTCTGTTCCACCTAAAATTATTAAGCGTTCTACTACATTTCTCAATTCTCTAATATTTCCGGTCCAATCATATTCTTGTAATAATTTAATAGCTTGTTTGGAAAATTTTTTAACAACAATACCCTGTTCATTAGCTATTTTATGAGTAAAATGTTCAATAAGTTCAGGTATATCATTTCGTCTTTCGTTTAGTGATGGCACTTGGATAAGAATTACTGCCAAACGATGATACAAATCTTCTCTAAAACGTCCTTCAGCTATTTCTTTTTTTAGGTCTTTGTTAGTTGCCGCAAGAACTCTAACATCGACTTTAATATCTTTATCTGCACCTACGCGCTGAATTAAGTTTTCTTGTAATGCTCTAAGAACTTTAGCTTGTGCAGAAAGACTCATGTCTCCAATTTCATCTAAAAAAATAGTTCCGTTATGGGCTGCTTCAAACTTACCTGCTCTATCTTTTACTGCTGATGTAAATGCGCCTTTTACATGACCAAATAATTCACTTTCAATTAATTCACTCGGAATAGCGGCACAGTTAACTTCTATAATTGGAGCAGAGGATCGTTCGCTTTTTTGGTGTATTTGATGTGCAACAAGCTCTTTACCAGTTCCATTTGGGCCAGTAATTAAAACTCTTGCATCAGTAGGTGCTACTTTTTCAATCATAGATTTAATATGATTAATTTCGGTGCTTGTACCTATCATTTCATAATTTTTACTGACTTTTTTCTTTAGATTTTTATTTTCAACAACAAGCTTTTTTTTATCCAAAGCATTGCGAACAGTATTGAGTAAACGGTTTAAATCTGGTGGTTTTGAAATATAATCAAAAGCTCCTAATCGCATAGCGGTTACTGCTGTTTCTAGATCACCATGTCCAGAAATCATAACCATAGGAATTTCGGGTTTTATTTTTTTTATGGCTTCAAGAACTTCAACTCCATCCATTTTGGGCATTTTGATGTCGCATAAAACCAAATCATAATCGTCCTTTTTTATCTTTTCAAAACCTATTAATCCATCTTCTGCTTCTTCAACAGTGTAACTATCATTTTCTTCTAAGAGTATTTTAATAAGCACTCTACGAATAGTAGCTTCATCTTCTATAATTAGTATTTTAGGCATTCCCTTTATTATTTAACCGCAAAGCTCGTAAAGATTGCAATGATTATTTGAAATGTACAAAGTTAGTAAAAAATAGAGACTTATCATTAATTATACTGCATTGAAACAGCATCAGTTATATACTAAGATTCCTTACAAAAATTAAAAAAAAGCAGAATACTCTAATTTTGAAACCAAAAACAATAAGTATTTATAAATGACAAATACAGTTTATTCTATTTGTTAATTATATGAATATCTCGCTGTGGAAATGGTATTGAAATATTGTTTTGTTTAAATAATTCGTCAATTTTAAATCGAATATCGCTTTGTATATAAGGGCTTCTCATTCCATCATTAACATAAAAATAAACTGAAAAATTAAGTGAAGAATCTCCAAAATCTTCAAAAAGCACAGAAATAGTTTCATTTTTTACAACTCCTTCTGTATTTACTGCGCTGGTTTCGAGCAATTTTTTTACTAAATTAATGTCACTTCCATAAGCAACACCAACGGTAACTTGCTCCCTGTTGGTACTTGTATTTTGAGTCCAATTAAACAAAATATCGGTCATAAACTTATTATTAGGAATGACTAATACCCTATCGTTTCTTGTAATTATTCGAGTTGTTCGCAGCCTGATCTCTTTTACTTTTCCTACTTTTCCTTCAACCTCAATGATATCACCTACATGAACTGATTGATCTAAAATTATTAAAATGCCAGAAATTATATCTAAAAAAAAAGTTTGAAGTGCAAAACCAATTCCAACAAAAAGGGCCGCCGAAGCCGTTAAAAAAACATTCATGTTAACACCTGAAGAATGCAAAACGAACATTACAACAAATATGTAAACCATGTATTTTATAAATTGAAAAATACTGATGAATTTATTTTTGTCTTCTAAAGGTAAATTTTTAGTAACAACTTTTCTAATAAGCTTTAAAGCATAAGATGTTATTATTAAAACTACAGTAAGGAAAATAAAATTCAGTAAAGAAAAATTAAACCCTTTAAACCCTAGCGCTTTATGATCAAGTAATTCTATTATTTCGGTCATTTTGTTTGTTAATATTTAAGCCATTTATACAATTCCTTCCAGGTTGGTTTTTTACCATACATTAAAATTCCAACACGATAAATCTTAGCAGCAAACCATACAACCCCCATAAAAGTAGTAAATAATAATGTTAATGACAGTATTAGTTGCCATAAAGGTACACCAAAAGGTATTCGCATCAGCATCACAATGGGAGATGTGAGTGGAAATAGAGAGAAAATTGTTGCAACTGTTCCGTGTGGATCATTTAAAACTGTAAAAAAACCAATGTACACTCCTAAAACTAAAGGCAAAATAATGGGTAATAAAAATTGCTGTGAGTCGGTTTCTGAATCAACTGCAGCGCCTATTGAGGCATAAAAAGAACTGTATAAAAAATACCCACCTATAAAATACAAAACAAAACAAATCAGTAAAGTTGCTATTGGTAAATTTTTAAATTCATTGATATACAAAGGAATACTTTTAGCAAAATCAGATGTGTCAGATTGTGCTAATACATCAGAAGCACCGCCCATTTGTAACCCAAAAACATATGAAGCAACAAAAAATAATATACTTCCAACTATAGCCCATATTGAAAATTGAAGTATACCCGCCAAAGAGTTTCCTATTATTTTGCCCATCATCAACTGGAATGGTTTTACAGATGATATGATGATTTCTATAATTCGATTGGTTTTTTCTTCAATGACACTGCGCATAACAAAATTGCCATAAATAACAATAAACATCATGATTAAATAGCCGAACGCACCTCCTAAAAACAATTTCATTTCATTTATTCCTTTTACGGTTTCTTGACCTGAAAATTTTGATAATTTTAAATCTGAATTTACTTTTGCTTGTTCAATTTTTAAAGCATCAAATCCTAAAGTTTTTAATTTATCTGTTGTTAAAGTTGAATTTATGATCTGTTCTACACTTATAATAAAGTCTATACTAGGACTTTCTTCTGAAATGTATTCTACTGTTGTTGCCAATTGCTGTATGGAATCAACTTTAGGAATGTATAACAGTCCGTTAAAATTAACTTTTGCAGAGTCTTTCGCAGCTTTAAAAGGCATAAACGAAATATCTATGTAATGGATGTTTTTATCGTTTTTAAATTGATTTTTTACAAAACCTACTTCGTCATGAATGGCAACTTGTGTTGCGGTGTCTTTATCCATTGTTGCTAAAAAACCAACGAAAACTCCAATCCCTACAAATAATAACGGACTCAAGAAGGTCATTACTATAAATGATTTGTTTCTAACTTTGGCAATGAATTCTCGTTTTATAATAAGGGATAATGTGCTCATTTTTTTATTGATTTTGGGTTAATTGATTAAGGAAATAAAACTTACTATTAAAAACATAGCTCGTCTTATTTTGCCGTTTACCTATTACCTTATTTGCTTACTGATTGAATAAATATATCGTTTACACTTGGAATTTTTTCAACAAAATGCGTTACTTGACCGTTTTTTGTTAATATACTAAATAATTCATTAGAATGATGCAAACCTAATTGCACTTCTAATTTAATATCATCGTTTAGAGATTTAAAATTGGTTGGGCCCACTTTAAACTTCTGGGTTAAATCATACATCAATGCTTCCAAATCTTGAGCTATTATTCCGACTTCAAAGGTGTTACTTCTATATTCTTTTTTTACATCTACTAATTTTCCCTCTATAAGTTTATTAGATTTATGAATTAAAGCTATATAGTCGCACATTTCTTCAACACTTTCCATTCTATGAGTAGAAAATATGATCGATGTTCCCTGTTTGTTTAATTCAATAATTTCATCTTTAATTAAATTGGCGTTTACAGGATCAAAACCAGAAAATGGTTCGTCTAAAATTAAAAGTTTTGGTTTATGAAGAACTGTAACTACAAATTGAATTTTTTGAGCCATTCCTTTAGAAAGCTCTTGAATTTTTTTATTCCACCAGCCTTCAATTTCTAATTTTTCAAACCAGTATTTTAATTGTTTCTGGGCTTCTTGTTTAGAAAGGCCTTTTAATTGTGCCAGATACAAACATTGTTCACCAACTTTCATCGTTTTATACAAACCTCTCTCTTCGGGCATATAACCGATATGTTGAATATCTGAAGGTTTTAATTTTTTACCATCTAAAAAAATATCACCCGAATCGGGCATTGTTATTTGATTAATGATTCTAATTAAAGTTGTTTTACCTGCTCCATTTGGGCCTAAAAGCCCATAAATACTTCCTTGGGGAATTGTAAAAGATACGTTATTTAGGGCTTTATAATCTCCAAATTGTTTCGTTACATTTTGTACTTCTAAAATTGAATTCATTAAAGTATGTTTTTTATATTAGTAAGGTTTTAGTAAAAATTGTTACAAAAAAACCCACCTTAATGTTTAAACGTTAAGATGGGAAAATTGATTAAAAAAAGAAAAAAAATTACTTCAATTAAAAAGTAAAATTAAATTTAAAGTATTTATATTTCTTATGAAAACATATCTTTAACTTTTTCAAAAAATGATTTATCTGATTTTTCTGGATTTGGAATAAAATTTTCATCTGAAATCATACTTTCAAAGAAGTTCTTTTGTTCTTTATTTAGCACTTTAGGAGTCCATACATTTACATGAACAAGCAAATCACCACTTCCGTATGAGTTGATACTTGGAATTCCTTTTCCTTTTAATCTTAATATTTTTCCAGACTGAATTCCTTCTTCTAGTTTGATTCTAACTTTTCCTGATACTGTTTCTATTTCTTTTGAAATACCTAAAGCAGCTTCAGGAAAACTTATATATAAATCATAATGTAGATTTTCACCTTCTCGTTTTAAAAATTCGTGCTCTATCTCTTCAATTGCAACAATTAAATCTCCAGGCATGCTATTATTTCCTGGTGCTTCATTTCCTTTTCCAGAAACTTTTAATTGCATTCCATCTACTACTCCTGCCGGAATTTTAATTGAAACAGTATCATCATCAAGAATCATACCTTGTGCATCTGCACCATTAGCTCTTCCATCTAAAATTTGACCAGAACCACCACATGTAGGACATGTTGAAGCCGTTTGCATTCTTCCTAAAATAGTATTAGAAACTCGCATTACTTGGCCTTGACCATTACATGTTGAACATGTTTTAAAAGTAACACCAGGAGCTTGTACTTTTCGTTTTACTTTTACTTTTTTCTCAACCCCGTTTGCAATTTCTTCTAAAGTTAGTTTAACTTTTATACGAAGATTACTTCCTTTAACTCTTCGTTGACCGCCACCAAAACCGCCACCACCGCCACCAAAGGCAGATCCAAAAATATCACCAAATTGACTAAATAT
>NZ_CAWUTS010000048.1:0-35214 GCF_963925415.1 uncultured Flavobacterium sp.
TATTTAAAATTGATAAATTCAACGGGATTAGATTTTAACAAATGGTTGACTATGTATCAAAGTTAGTTCAACAAATTAAACCCCAGCTGGCGCAAGCAGAACTAAAACACATGGCTAGTGCGAGCTTCAAGCTCGTACCCACAAAGTAAGTCAAGCAACAAACTACACCCGCTCCGCAAAGACTCCTGTCTTTGAGGCAAAATAAAACTAAAAACCACATTGTAAAAGATGTGGTTTTTTTGTTAACTTAAATTTAAAAAACCTTAACCATGTCAACAAAATATAACGTAAGTACTACATAGATGCTTTAATATTTAAAATCAAAAGACTCGCTCATTTCTTTTTTTAGTATCGTATTAAAATTCCTTACTTTTGTAAAAAGTATCTAAAGTGAGCCAGATTAATAAACTCAAAATTTTAAACGATCCCATATATGGTTTTATAACCATTCCCAATACGTTGATTTACGATTTAATTCAACATTCTTATTTTCAGCGTTTGCGCAGAATATCACAAATGGGCTTAACTTATTTGGTTTATCCGGGTGCACATCATACCCGTTTTCATCATGCTTTAGGCTGTATGCATTTGATGCAAAAAGCTATTCAAACCCTTCGTTTTAAATCGGTTGAAATTTCTGAGGCTGAAGAAAACGCTTTACTCATTGCTATTTTATTACACGACATTGGTCACGGCCCCTTTAGTCACGCCATGGAACACAGTATTTTAGAAGAAGTGCATCACGAGCAAGTTTCGTTATGGTTCATGGAACAATTAAATACAGAGTTTGGAGGTGCATTAGCTTTGGCTATTCAAGTATTTAAGGGTGAATACCACCGTAAATTTATGTTGCAATTAATATCCAGTCAGTTGGATATGGACCGAATGGATTATTTAAAAAGAGATAGTTTTTATAGTGGTGTAGCCGAAGGTAATGTAAACAGCGAGCGTTTAATTCAGATGTTAAACGTGCAAAACGATGTTTTGGTTATTGAAGAGAAGGCCATTTATTCGGTTGAAAAATTTTTAATGGCAAGACGATTGATGTATTGGCAAGCCTATTTACACAAAACCAGTGTTATTGCCGAAATAACCTTGACCCATATTTTAAAAAGAGCTAAAGAATTAACCCAAAGCGGAACAGTTTTAAAGTGCAGTGAACCCTTGCAATTTTTTATGCAGCATAAAATTTCAAAAGAGCAATTTGATGCCAACACCTTACAAACTTTTTCATATTTAGATGATTTTGATGTAATGAGCGCCATAAAAAACTGGCAGTTTCATTATGATTTTGTTTTGAGTTCTTTGTCAAAAATGATTTTGAATAGAGATTTACTCAAAATACAAATGACTGAACATAAGCCTAGTAAAAGCAGTTTAACGCTTTATAAAAATAAATTTATATTAAAATATAAAACAACAAGTGCAGAAACCGATTACTTTGTATTTAAAGGTAAAATAAAAAATCAGGCCTATAATCAAGAAAGTGAGCCCATTAGAATATTAAAAAAAGATGGAAGTATTGAAGATGTGGTTCAGGCTTCTGACCAATTAAGTTTAAAAGCATTATCAAAACCGGTAACCAAATATTTCATTTGTTTTCCAAAAGAATTGATTGAAGCCTAACTATTAGATTTAAATTTTATATTTTTGTGGGGTTTTAATTCAGCTTTGGTATTGATGTAAAAAACACCACGCCTTTAACACGAGCAAAGTCATTTGAAATAAATGGCAACCTAAAATTTTTAAATGAAGTTTACAGCAGAACAAATTGCAGGCATATTAAATGGAGAAGTCATAGGTAACCCTATGGCTGAAGTATATAAACTATCAAAAATTGAAGAAGGAACTGAAGGTTCGTTAACCTTTTTAGCTAATAAAAAATATATTAATTTTATTTATGATACCCAAGCAACAATAACCATTGTTAACAATGATTTTGTTGCAGAACATGCCCTTACAACTACTTTAATCAAGGTTGAAGATTCTTACAAATCATTTTCAACCTTGTTGGAATATTACAATCAAGTAAAATTAATGAAATCGGGCATAGAGCAACCTTCTGTAATTTCAGAAAAAGTGGTTTATGGTGATGGACTATATTTGGGTAGTTTTTGTTATATAGGCAAAAATGTAATTATAGGCAAAAATGTAAAAATATACCCCAATACTTTTATTGGAGATAATTGTATAATAGGCGATGATTGTATTTTTTTTGCAGGTGTTCGGGTGTATTCTGAAACCGAAATAGGCAACAATTGCACCTTTCATTCAGGCTGTATTATTGGTTCAGACGGATTTGGATTTGCACCTTTAGAAGATGGTACTTTTTCAAAAATTCCACAAATTGGAAATGTTATCATTGAAAATTTTGTTGAAGTAGGTGCAAACACAACTATTGATAGAGCAACATTAGGCTCTACTATTATAAGAAAAGGAGTTAAATTGGATAATCATATTCAAATAGCACATAATGTTGAAATTGACGAAAACACAGTAATAGCCTCTCAAACAGGTATTGCGGGCTCTACTAAAATAGGTAAAAACTGCATGATAGGTGGTCAAGTTGGTATTGCAGGACATTTGATAATAGGAAACGGGGTTAAAATTCAGGCACAATCGGGCATAGCTAAAAACGTAACCGATAATGAAGTAGTACAAGGCACACCATCATTTAATTATGCTGACTTTTCAAAATCATACGTCCATTTTAAAAATTTGCCTAAAATTGTAAAAGAAATAGAAATTTTAAAAAATAAACAAACTAAAAAATAAAACATCATGGTTAAGCAAACAACCATTGCAAACGAAATTACCCTAAAAGGAGTTGGTCTTCATACGGGTCAAGAAGTTACAATGACTTTTAAACCTGCGCCTGTAAATAATGGATATTCATTTATTCGTGTCGATTTAGAAGGAAAACCAGTAATCGAAGCTGATGCAAGTTATGTAATCAACACACAAAGAGGAACAAACCTTGAAAAAAGAGGTGTATTTATTCAAACCTCTGAGCATGTTTTAGCAGCTTTTGTGGGTTGCGATGTAGATAATGTTATAGTAGAACTAAATGCCTCAGAACCACCTATTATGGATGGTTCTTCAAAATATTTTGTCGAAGCTGTTGAAAAAGCTGGCCTAGTAGAACAAGATGCAGAACGAAAGGTGTATGTTGTAAAAAATGTCATCTCATATACAGATGAAATTACAGGAAGCGAAATTACAATTATTCCTAATGATCATTACAGCGTAACAGCCATGGTAGATTTTGGTACAAAAGTTTTAGGTACACAAAATGCTACTATGAAAAACATTAGTGAATTTAAAAGTGAAATTTCAGAAAGCAGAACATTTAGTTTTTTACATGAATTAGAAACCTTGTTAAATAATGGGTTAATAAAAGGAGGAGATTTAAACAACGCCATAGTATATGTTGATAAAGAAATATCATTTGAAACTATGGAAAACCTTAAAAAAGCCTTTAAAAAAGAATCCATAACCGTTAAACCAAATGGCATTTTAGATAATCTTGAATTGCACCATCCTAATGAAGCTGCTCGACATAAATTATTGGATGTAGTAGGTGATTTAGCATTAGTAGGTATGCGAATTCAAGGAAAAGTAATTGCAAATAAACCGGGTCACTATATCAACACCCAATTTGCAAAAAAACTTTCCAAAATTATTAAGAACGAAGAAAAAAATCAAGTTCCTGTATATGATTTGAATAAAGAACCCTTAATGGATATTCATCAAATTATGGCAGTGCTTCCACACAGACCTCCATTTTTATTGATTGATAGAATTTTAGAAATGTCAGAATCTCATGTAGTTGGGATGAAGAATGTTACAATGAACGAAAATTTCTTTGTAGGGCATTTTCCCGATGCACCAGTAATGCCAGGTGTGTTAATAGTTGAGGCCATGGCACAAACAGGAGGGATTTTAGTATTAAGTACTGTTCCAGACCCTGAAAATTACCTTACATTTTTCATGAAAATTGACAATGTAAAATTCAAACAAAAAGTATTACCAGGCGACACGTTAACTTTTAAATGTGATTTAATATCGCCAATACGACGTGGAATATGCCACATGCAAGCGTATGCTTATGCCAATGGAAAATTGGTAGCACAAGCCGAATTAATGGCGCAAATAGCAAAAAAACAATAAAATGAATCAACCATTAGCCTATGTGCATCCTGGTGCAAAAATAGCTCGAAATGTAGTAATAGATCCTTTTACAACCATTCATAATAATGTAATAATTGGCGAAGGAACTTGGATAGGGTCAAACGTAACCATTATGGAAGGTGCTCGTATCGGAAAAAATTGCAACATCTTTCCAGGTGCTGTTATTTCAGCAGTTCCTCAAGATTTAAAATTTGGAGGAGAAGATTCCTTAGCCATCATTGGCGATAACACCACCGTTAGAGAATGTGTAACGATTAACAGAGGAACACAAGCTTCGGGCCAAACCAAAATAGGCGATAACTGTCTTATTATGGCTACTGCTCATATTGCACACGATTGTCATATTGGCGATAATGTAATTATTGTAAACGGTGTGCTTTTGGGAGGTCATGTAACTGTTGGTAATTTTGCCATAATTGGAGGTTTATCTGCAGTGCATCAATTTATTTCTATTGGTGAACATGCTATGATTTCGGGAGGATCTTTATTGCGTAAAGATGTTCCCCCGTATACAAAAGCAGCAAAAGAGCCTTTGTCATTTGTGGGCATAAATTCAGTAGGTCTAAGGCGAAGAGGTTTTACCCCCGAAAAAATAAGAGAAATACAAGAAATATACAGAATTTTATACCAAAAAAATTACAATACAACTCAGGCCTTTGCAATCATTGAAGCCGAAATGGAAGCAACTCCAGAACGCGATGAAATTTTGCAGTTTATTAGAAGCTCTTCTCGTGGTGTAATGAAAGGATATAGCAGTATTTAGAGGTTTTTTTAAATGAAAAATAACAGTAATAATTAAAACATAAAACATAATGGCAAGTACTTCAGATATTAGAAACGGACTTTGTATTAAGCACAACCACGATATTTACAAAATAATTGAGTTTTTACACGTAAAACCAGGTAAAGGTCCGGCTTTTGTTAGAACAAAGTTACGCTCTGTAAGTAACGGAAGAGTTTTAGAAAACACCTTTTCTGCAGGTCATAAAATAGATGTTGTTCGTGTAGAAACGCAAACCTATCAATTTTTATATGCAGAAGGAGAAACTTTTCACTTTATGAATGTAGATAATTACGAACAAATTACTTTAGAAAAAAAGGCTTTAGACGCACCTGGATTATTAAAAGAAGGCACAAATGTAATGCTTCAAATTAATACAGAAACAGATTTGCCTTTGTCTATTGATATGCCAACATCTGTAGTGTTAGAAGTTACGTATGCAGAACCTGGTGTAAAAGGTAATACAGCAACAAACGCAACAAAACCTGCAACAGTAGAAACAGGAGCAACAGTAAACGTTCCTTTATTTATAAACGAAGGTGATAAAATTAAAATCGATACCGCTTCTGGTAATTATATGGAGCGCATAAAAGAATAAATTAATATTGAGTTGTATTTACATAACATAATATATGAAATTTAATACCAAGCAAACCCTTTTAGACATTGCGTCAATTCTTGATTGTGAATTTGTAGGAGAAACCCATTTCCCAGTATTAGGGATGAACGAAATTCATGTTGTAGAAGCGGGAGATATTGTTTTTGTAGATCACCCTAAATATTATGATAAAGCACTACAATCTGCAGCTACAATTATTTTAATAAATAAAAAAGTAGATTGTCCAGATGGTAAGGCCTTATTAATTTCTGATGATCCTTTTAGAGATTTTAACATCCTAACCAAATATTTTAAACCTTTTCAGCATTCAAACACATCCATAGCGGCTAGCGCAATTGTTGGAAAAAACACACTAATTCAACCCAATTGTTTTATTGGAAACAATGTTTCTATTGGAAACAATTGCATCATTCATTCAAACGTGTCCTTATATGACAATACAGTTGTAGGAAACAATGTGATCATTCATGCAGGAACTATAATTGGAGCAGATGCTTTTTATTACAAAAAAAGACCCGATGGTTTTGATCAATTGCTTTCAGGTGGAAGAGTAGTTATTCATGATAATGTAGGTATTGGAGCCTTGTGTACCATTGATAAAGGTGTAACAGGCGACACTACTATTGGCGAAGGAACAAAAATTGACAACCAAGTACACATTGGTCACGACACCATCATAGGAAAAAAATGCTTAATAGCTGCACAAACAGGTATTGCCGGTTGTGTTATTATTAAAGATGAAGTTACGCTGTGGGGCCAAGTAGGAACAACAAGCGGCATTACAATTGGTGAAAAAGCAGTGGTATTAGGACAAACAGGCGTTACAAAATCAATAGAAGGAAATAAAACCTATTTTGGCACACCAATTGAAGAGTCTCGCGAAAAATTAAAACAATTGGTTAATATTAAACGCATACCCGAATTGTTAAACAATTTGAAAAACAACTAAAATTTAATTCATTTGTCTTAAATATTTTGGTTAATATTCAAAATTAGTAAACTTTGAGAGTAAGAATGCAGATCCATATAAAAAATAGTATAAAAGTAAAATTAAGTAAAAATAAGTCACTTATATTATTTTAATATTATCTATAAAACCTTACTTTTGTACAATATTTAATAATATAAAAAACAATAACATACGATGAGTGTTTTAGTAAACAAAGATTCAAAAATAATAGTTCAAGGATTTACAGGTAGTGAAGGAACTTTTCACGCTGAGCAAATGATTGAATATGGGACAAACGTAGTAGGCGGTGTAACACCAGGAAAAGGTGGTTCTACACACTTAGATCGTCCCGTTTTTAATACTGTACAAGATGCAGTAGAAAAAGCAGGAGCAGATACTTCTATTTTATTTGTACCACCAGCTTTTGCTGCAGATGCAATTATGGAAGCTGCAGATGCCGGAATTAAAGTGATCATTTGTATTACTGAAGGGATTCCTGTAGCAGATATGATTAAAGCTTATGCTTACATAAAAAATAGAGATTGTCGTTTAATAGGACCTAACTGCCCAGGTGTAATTACACCAGGTGAAGCAAAAGTAGGCATCATGCCTGGATTTGTTTTTCAAAAAGGCAATGTAGGTATAGTTTCTAAATCAGGAACATTAACCTACGAAGCAGCCGACCAAGTTGTTAAACAAGGTATGGGAATTACAACGGCTATAGGAATTGGTGGAGATCCAATTATTGGAACGACAACAAAAGAAGCGGTTGAATTACTAATAAACGACCCAGAAACTGCTTGTGTAGTTATGATTGGTGAAATAGGTGGTCAATTAGAAGCAGATGCTGCAAAATGGTATAAAGAAAGTGGAAGTAAAAAGCCTATTGTAGGTTTTATAGCTGGTGAAACAGCTCCAGCTGGAAGAACTATGGGTCATGCAGGTGCAATTGTAGGAGGTTCTGATGATACTGCAGAAGCAAAAAAACGAATCATGAGAGAATGTGGAATACACGTTGTAGATTCTCCAGCAGAAATAGGAAAAAAAGTAAAAGAAGTAATGGGCTAATCATTAACTCTAGTATATAATATTAAAACCGATGCAATTTTTGTATCGGTTTTTTTTTATTTAGCAAATTCTATTTTTTAGCTTTTAATTTTATGAATTTAATAAAAATAGTAAGATAATATACATAAATGGCTAATTTGTTGAAATTTTAAATGAAATTTGTTTAAATATTTTAATAAATGAAAAACGTTTACATAAAAGGTACAGGATCTTATGCACCCGAAAACATTGTGAAAAATAAATTTTTTGAAGCTATTGGCTCATCAGATGAATGGATTTTTTCAAAGTTAGGAATCAAAGAACGACGTATTTCAACTGGAGAAGCAACTAGCGATTTAGCGTATAAAGCAGGATTAATTGCTATTGAAAATGCAAATTTAACTGCCACAGATATTGATTTAATTATTGTTGCCACCACTACTCCAGATAGACCATCACCCTCATGTGCTTGTTTTGTACAAGATAAATTAAACGCTGTAAATGCAGTTGCTTTTGATATTTCGGCAGTTTGTTCTGGAGCTTTGTTCACAATGGCTACTGCCGTTCAATTTATAAAAACGGGTATGTATAAAAATGTATTAGTTATAGGTGCTGATACTTTTTCAACTATTATAGATTGGGAACGGCGAGATGCTGTTTTTTTTGGCGATGGAGCAGGAGCAATGATACTTTCGGCAACCGATGAAGATAAAGGATTTATTGATTTTGACCTACATTCTGACGGAACAGGAAAAGAACATTTTACTATTTTAGCAGGTGGATCTGCTAAACCTGCGTCAATAGAAACGGTTACAAACAAAGAGCATTTTTTTCAAATGAATGGCAAAGCAGTTTACGACACTGCAACAGAGGTTGTTCCTTTATCGATTAACAAAATATTAATTCGAAACAATTTATCTATAGATGATGTAGGTTTTATGTTACCGCATCAACCCAGCATACGAATTTTAAAAGAAATTGCCCGCAAAGTAAAGCTCCCTTTTGAGAAAGTAAAAACAAACATGGACCGGTATGCCAATACATCTGGCGGTACAGTTCCTATAATTTTAGACGAAATACATAAAAAAAATGAATTTAAAAAAGGAGATATTCTTTTGTTTGCTGCTGTAGGAGCAGGTTGGACTTGGGGAACTGCTTTGTATAAATGGTAAAATTAATTTTAAAAAAATAAGCGATATGTTTACAAATAAAACTTTTTTAATAACCGGCATTGCTGATGAAAACTCACTAGCGATGTTTGTAGCAAAAAAAATAATAGAAAATGGAGGACAAGTTATTTGCACAGGTTTAGGTGTAAGTGAGTTTCACAATGATTTATCCGATAAAGCAAAACAATTTTTAAACGTAAATTATGCTGACTTTCAAAAATCGGTTAAAAATGAATTAGGAAATTCTCAAACCGAAATTTTAGATGTAACTCTTGAAGCAAATGTTGATTCTTTTGCAAAAAAGTTAAAAGACAATAACATTAAGATCGATGGCTTTTTGCATGCAATTGCTATGGATAAAACGATCAGACAAAAAGTGGTAAAACCAATATTAGACGTAACAAAAGAAGAGTTTTGTGATACTATGGAAGTTTCAGCCTATTCATTAATTCGAATAGCTCAATATTTATATAAGTATGATTTAATACAACCCAATTCGTCTATTTGTTCTTTAAGTTATATTGCAGCTGCAAAAGTTACGTTTCATCCGTATAGAAATATGAGTATTGCAAAAGCAGCATTGGAGCGTATCACAATTGAATTAGCAGACGAATTAGGACGTAAAAATGGTACGCGTGTTAATGCCATACGCTTTTCACCTTATATGGGTAGTAAAGCAGGTAATGCAACACTAAATCAATCTGATTTTGACACGGCAGACAAATTAAGCCCGCTAGGCAATGCAACTCCAGATGACTTAGCTAATGAAGTAATTCATTTGTTTAGGCCTAATGGACGCATTACAGGAGAAATTAGACACGTAGATGGTGGCTACAACATAATGGGATAATTAAAAAGTCAATTTCTGTTTAGAAATTGACTTTTTTTATAAAAATACAGTGCTATTTTGAAATTATTAATTTTAAAGTTTTGGTTTGTTTGTCATTCGAAACCTTTATAAAATAAATACCTGTTGCATAATTTTCTAATGCAATTGTGTTTTCACTTGCAGTTATTTGAATTTCCTTAATTGTTTGCCCTAAAGAATTTATGAGTTCAATTTTTGAATTTAAACCAAATTCATTTTCAATATAAAGGGTTGTAAAATCATGTGCCGGATTTGGATAAATCTTTAGTTCATTTGTTAATTCAAATCCATCAATAGCTAAAACACAGGATGCAGATATCGAATTTGTGTTTTCAATTGTATTTCCAGCGGTTAATGGTTGCCCTAAAAAACCAACATAATTGGAAGGATAAAAACTGCATCTAAAAACAGGGTTATTAGTTGGCGTAGCATTTTGATTTAATATAACGCCCATGTTTGTACTAGGGCTTACATAGTTCCAAAGGGTTGTTCCTTCCGAATTTATTTCAGTAAATGTTCCGCTAGGACCATTGCAAAATAATACATTTCCATTTGATAATGGTTGAGCACCCGAAATGTTTTGAGCATACATGCTATTTGGGTTTCCATCATTATAAATCCATGAAAGTGCTTCGGGTAAATAAGGAAGCGTTGCAGTATATGTATAACCATCTTCGGGAGGATTAATTACTTCTACTGTTGAATAATTTCCACCGGTTCTTCCTAAACCATTATTAAACACCATGATTTGATTTTCAAATGAAAAACCACTTTCTATCCAACGGGCATTATGCTGTCCAAAAAATTTTTGATTAGCAACAGTTCCGTTGTTATAGGCTTGTGGATTTCCCCATCGGTATAAAACATCACCACCTTTGCCAGAATTGCCACCTGAATGACTTGCAGCCTCAGCACTAGTAGTACTGTGGTCAATAATCCAAATTTCATTAAATTCATGCGAACTGACAACAATTTGGTCTAATGTTGGGTTATAATCAATAGAGTTTAAATGAATCCAATCTTGAGCGGGTCCTGCTTTGTAATTAATATTAATCAACTGTGGGTTGTTGTTTATAACACCATAATTTGATTTTGTAGCATCATAATCTTGTATCAAATGATCAAATAAATGCCATTCCCAAACGATATTTCCGCCACTTGTTCCTGTAGGTTCAATTTCTATAATTTGTTCGCTCCAAATAGTAGTTCCAACTAAGAATGGGTTTCTTCCTTTCGCTACAGCTTGAGTATTGGTTTTAGATTCCCATGCAATCACTAATACATTACCATTTGCTAATGCTTTTACATCGTGGTGTTGACATTGTGTAGCATCAGATATGGTGTATGACCATGTAACAACGCCATTCCAATCTAATTTTTGAATAACGCCACCTTTACCACCTGCAGTAAAAGTAGTGTTGTTTGTGTTTCCAGTTCTAAGTAAGGTGCCATCGGGTAAAATATAACAAGATTGTCCTGGTCTATAGTTACTGGGCCAGCTATTTATTTGATTTCCACATTTGTCAATTAAATAAGTGCTGGTGCTTCCAGTAGGTGCAAATAAAACATATCCGCTGTCTAATGTACCTGTAGAATGCTGTGTTAAACCAATTGTTTGAGCATAAAAGCTTAAGTGAAAAATTAAAAATAATAATGCTATTTTTTTCATAAAAAGTTATTTGAAATTTATAAACGTTTATTTATTAATAATAACTTTAATATTTTTAAATACTTTGCCGTCAGAAATTTTTACAAAATAAATACCATTATACAAAGTATCTGTTTCAATAATGCTCAAAGTGCTTCCTTGAAAAATTTCAGATCTTTTTACAAGTTGACCTAATTCATTAGTTAATTCGATTTTTAAATTATTTTCAACCAAATCGGTTTGTATGGCTATAAAATCAGAGGCTGGATTTGGGTATACCGTAATTTTAAGGTTGTTTAAATCAAAATCACCACTTGATAATACATAATTTGTTGTTCCTGTTGGTATGCTGGTTACTGTTAAAGCAACCTTGTTTCCATAAAAAGTTGGACCTACAACATACGGATAGGCAGAATTATGATTGGCATCAACTGTTGCAAAATAACAATAAATTCCGTTTGGATATTCAGGAGTAATACAAAAGCGACCATTATGTTCATCCAAATAATCGGAAGATGTATTAGAAACATATACATAATCATCTCTAAAATACCCTTGAAAAAAAGTTTGTGTTCCTACAACCTGATTGATATCAGGTCCATTTGTTCTAGTGGTAACTCCAGCCGGAAGTTGGTAACTTGATTTCATTCGTGTAATTGCGCCTGTGCCATCACTATTGGCATAAGCATAAGCACCATATATTGGAAATCCATCATAAGCAAATCCAATAAGAGGAGAATGTTGCGCAGTGTTTATTACATATAAGCCATCAGATGGGTATGTACTGCATATATTTGATATAACTACTAAATCTAAATTAAAAGCACTTGGGTTTTGATGATGGTGATAGTTTCCCATTGCAGGATGTGCTTTTGCACAATCAAAACCAGCTTTTTCAGCAGGAATAGCATCTCTGCTCCATGCTTGTACTGCTGCAGGTCCACCTGAGCAAGGGGTGTTTCCTGGGCCACCACACAAAGCTCCAGTAGCATTATTCCAAGAAACTCCATCTCTGTAATCAAATAAGGCTACACCATTTATAAAAACACCTATATTACCTCCATTAGTTGTAGTTGCTGTGCCTGTGTTTTGTGTTGGAAATAATGGAAATTTAAAAATGGAATTTTGAGCTGTTGCTAATGATGGATTACCATCTTGAAAAGGCCCTGTTATATATGCGGGTATTCCGGTAGCCGATACATAGGCGTTTGTGTCATCGTAAAATACGGTTTGAACATTAGCTAGTACGTTATCATTTATAGGCGTAGAGTTTCCAGAAACATAATGTCTTCCCATTATATTAGTTGTGTTTTGCAACCAACTTGTTATTGCTGGATTTGTTTGTGCATCTACAATAAACGACATAATAAATGCTAAAATTATAAAACTTTTTTTCATGATAAATATTTGTTTGTTTAGACTAAAACAAAAGAATAAGGTTTAATTTATTTTTCGTTTGACAGTCATTTTATGATTATATATTTAGACGAAATATAAGTTATGTTCTTGCATTATTAAATAAAAAATAAAAAGTCTCTTAATATTTACCACTTAATAAAGCACCACCAATCGCAGATTTAGTTTCAATATTAAGTTTTTTCATCATTTCGTAAGTTGTACAAACTGCTGCTGACGTAACCGGAATTCCACATGCTGCCTCAATTAAGTCTATTGCCTCTAAAGAAGGCATTTGTACACAAGCTGAAACAACTAAAACATCCACATCTTTTAAATCTAATTGTTTGTAAATTTCTAATAAATTTAATGGATTTTGAGCTGCCACTTCCAAATTATCGGGTATCTCCAACGCAATACTTTCTTTAACTTTAATGCCTTGGTTTTCAATATAATCAACAACCATGTCTGTTAAAGGTCTCATATATGGAGTAATTATTGATATTTGTTTGGCACCTAAAATTTTTAATCCATTGATTAAAGCTCCTGCAGAAGTTACAATTGGAGTAGGAAAGTCATTTGCTACTGTTTCTTGATGTAAATTTACTTCTGAAACGCAGTGATAACCTCTTCCCATGCTCATTATAGCTACTAAGCAGGCATAGCCCATAACATCTACATGCGCATCTGAAAGTTCTTGTGCACATTTTAAACTCATGGCATCCATAGCCTCCAATTCTTCTTTGGTTACCTTTTTCATTCGCATTCTACTGCTGTGAAAGGTAAATCTTTCTGGAAGTATGCTCTCTCTTGAACGAAATATTGCTGGTATTTCTGTTTCCATCGTTACATTAGACGACGGAACTATTTGGCCTATTCTGTATTTTTTTGTCATGTTTAATTATTAATTTTTTTTACCAAAAATCAATGCCTATTTTTTTAAATCGTTCTTCAATTTTATGGTATTAAATTTCTTTAACGGTGTTTTCTATCGACCCAATTCCTTCCACAGTACATCGAATTACATCGCCGTCTTTTAGCCATTCTTGAGGATTTCTTCCCGCAGCAACTCCAGCAGGAGTGCCAGTTGCAATAATATCTCCGGCTTCTAAAGTAAAAACGGTACTCAGGTCTTCAATTAAATCATGGATATTAAATAGCATAAATTGGGTATTTGAATTTTGTTTTTCAACACCATTTACGGTTAACGATAAGTTTAAGTTATGGGGGTTTTCAATTTCGTCTTTGGTAATTAAAACAGGGCCCATTGGTGCAAAAGTATCTTGTCCTTTAGAAACAATCCATTGTCCAGATCGACGACAATCTCGAGCAGAAATATCATTTATGATTGTATATCCAAAAACATAATCCATAGCATCTGCTTTAGTAACATATTTTGCTTTTTTACTTATAACAACAGCTAATTCTACCTCCCAATCTAATTGCTTTGTTAGCTTTTTATTTAAAAGAATATCTGTATTTGTAGCTGTAACACAGGTTGGTGGTTTTGAAAAAATAACGGGTTCTTGTGGTAATTCTGATGAGGTGTCAAGTGTTCTCGCGCTTTCGGCAATGTGTTTGGTATAATTTAAGCCAATTCCAATGATGTTTTTTCGTGGTTTTGGAATGGGTGCCATAAAGATTACTTCTTTTATGTCATATGAAATTTCAGCTAATTCAATTGCGTTTGTATCTGCGATTAAATCGTTTATTTCTGTAATTACTTCAATTCCCATATCAATTAATTCTAGCATAGTTGTGGGTAAAGGAAAATTAGATATTTCTCCAAAATCTTCCATATCTACAACCTGATTGTTATGTATAAATCCTAATCTTGGTTCTGATTCGTTTGTTTTGTATGTAAGTAGTTTCATGTTTTTTTTATTTAAAATTTAACTTCTACAGAGTTCAAAACGCTGCAGGAGTTCGTTTAATTTTTTTGTAATTAAATTATATTTTGATGTCCACCATTTTCTAAATATTCTTTTTCTTGGTAAAGTCCCAACTTTTCAATCACGGGTAAATCATTGAAATTAAACAAACAGGCATCTTCCGTTTGAGATAAATTGTGATGTTCGTGCCAAGCCCAAGATGGGACGCAAAATATATCACGTTCTTTCCAATCAAAACGTTTTCCATCTATGATGGTAAATCCTTTTCCTTTGGCACATTGGTATACAAATGATCCTGTGTGTTTATGAGCCTTACCACTAAAACCAGCTGGTAATAATTGCATACTAGCACCCATTGTCAGCATCACGTGTCCGCCAGTTAAAGGATTAGCATAATGCATAAATATTGCATCAAACAAGTTAATTTCATTTATTTCTAGGGCATTAACTAAAGCTGGGTAAACTTGTTTCCAAGCATATTTAAATAGTGGAGAATAAGGTTTGTTCCAGCTTTTATCAGCGGGTATCATACCTGCGGTTCCGTAATTGATAGGAGAATAATTGATAGGAACATCTAAGGCTTGCTTGCCATCATAAACGGCATAATCATTTGCTTCTAAAGCATTTATTAGTGGAATATCTAATCCGTCTTGCCAAATGCAGGTTTTTCCGTTATCATCCACTCCATGCTCATGCCAAGTAGAACCTGGTGTTATGACAAAATCGTTTACTTCAAAAGTTATTTTGTTTCCATCTACAACGGTGTAACCGCCTTCTCCTTCCATAATGAAGCGAAGGGCAGAGGCTTTGTGTTTGTGTGCAGAGGTGCTTTCTCCAGGTCGTGTAACTTGAATACCCGAATACAACCAGCCTACTGCGGCAGCAACGTCTTTTCGTTTTTCGTTTACCAAGTAAACAACTCTTCTTCCTGCTTGTTCGGGAGTAACCAGTTCAGATGATTTGAGAACCAAATTGCGCAAATCGTCGTATTTCCACAACATAGGTACTGAATTTGATTTGGGTTCCCAGGGTTCAATGTCATTTGCGACTTTCCATAAGGCTCCAGCGCCAAGGTTTTCAAGCTCTTTGTAATAGGCTATTAATTCTGGCGAATCGTGTACTCTTGCGCGACCTATTTGATCGTCTGAATAATTTTCGTTCATCTTACTTGCTGTTAAACTCTTCGTGATTATCTATAAATGTAATTTTTTTTGTTGGTGCAATATTTACTCGTAAATCAAAGATATCAAATCTATTATAATGACCTAAAATATCATGCATTTGCTTGGGTTGTATGCATTTTTCTAGATCTATATCTGCATAGGCTATTCCTTCTTGATCTATTAAAGGTTCTCCAATTGCTGCTCCGTTTGGACCTATAAATCCAGAAAATGCTGAATTTTTTCGGGTAAGAAGTTCATCTACATTTGGCACATCCTCGCGTAAAGCGTCTTTTATATCTTGAGAAATTGTAGAACACGAAACAATAGTAAATAGTTTTCCTTCAAAAGAATGTGCAGCAGCACGTATTTTAATGGCTTCGGCCATGTTGTAGTCTGCTGGAGCAACAGGTAATGAAATGTAGTTGGCGATATGAATTAATTCGCCTTGAGCCAACAATGTAAATCGTGCTAAAGTGTTGGTGTTTTCTCCACAAGCTAGTGTTCCTAAAGGTCCAATTGCTGTTTCATAAACCTTTAAAGAAGAACCATCCCCCGAAGTCCAGGTGAGTTTTTCGGCCCAAGTAGGAACTAATTTGCGGTGTTTTCCTATAAGTTTGCCCTTATTATTAATAATTAAATTAGTATTATAAATTTCTCCATACGAATCACCACGCTCATTAATTCCAATTACGACATGAATGTTTAAATCTTTTGCAGCTTGAAATAAAGGTTGCATAGAAGCGTCATCTGTTTTTACAGAACACTTGTATAGTTTTTCATACCATTTACTGCCCTGAACGGGTGTCATAATCCAATTCCAATAGGGATAGCCTGCTACAAATACTTCTGGAAAAGCAATAAGTTGAGCTCCGTTTTTACTGGCCTCTTTAATGAAACCAATGGCTTTTTCTATTGTTTTTTCTACATCAAGAAAAATGGGTGATGTTTGTACGGTTGCAGCTTTAAATTTTTTAAAGTCCATGGTGTTAAAATTATGAATTAATCAGTATAAATTTTGTAATTTTAGTTTTGATTTCTTCATTAAATGAAGTAGCTTTTATGTTGTTTCTGTCTTCTGTAAAAATAACATTTACCAAAGTAATTTCGCCTTCTAAACAGGTTTTTTCTAGTTCATCTTCAAATTTAAACCCACATAAAATCGAAGCAGCTCCTAAATTTTTTACCCAAAGTTTTTTGGTTAGTATTTCTCCTAAACGCGCTGCTTTTTTGAACTGAACTTTTAAATCTACAGTTGGAATACCATTAGTTTCGTGCATTTTAGAAAAGGGTCTGTTTAAGGCCTCCTCAAACCAATCTTCTACCAAATCATTTAACATTTCTAAAAATCGTGGATAGAAAACTATTCCAGCATAATCTACATGCTTGAACTTAATTTTTTCTTTTTTTATAAAAGGCTCATTCATTTATTTTAATTTATATCGTTGTATTTTTCCGGTTTCTGTTTTGGGCAATTCGTTTACAAAATAGAGTTGTCTGGGGTATTTATAAGGAGCAGCTACTTCTTTGAACCACAGCTGAATAGACTTAGCTAATTTTGGAGATGCTTTATCATGATTTTTTAAAACAATGTAAGCACAAACAAGCATTCCGCGATTCAAATCAGCTATGCCAACAACGGCACATTCAAAAATATCGGGGTGTGTTAAAAGTACAGATTCTACTTCAATTGCTGCTATATTATAACCTGATGAAATTATCATATCATCTCCACGAGCAACGAACCAAAAATAGCCATCTTTATCTTTCTTAAAAATATCTCCAGTAATATTCCATCCGTCTTGAACGTATTCTCTTTGTTTTTCTTCCCGATTTAAGTATTTACAACCTGTAATTCCTCTTACTGCCAATCTGCCTGGTTCGTTTTTATATAGTTCTTTTCCGTTGATGTCAATAATTTTAGCTTCGTAGCCAAAAACAGGTAAGCCTGTTGCGCCTGGAACCATATTTTCTTCGTTAGAAGATATAAAAATATGAAGCATTTCGGTAGCACCAATTCCATCTATGATTTTTAAACCTGTTGCATTGAACCAGTCTTGCCACACTTGTAAAGGTAAGCATTCACCTGCAGAAATACATTTTCGTAGACTTGAAATGTTAAATTCATGAATTTTTGTAGTTAAAATGCGCCAAGCTGTGGGGGCGGTAAGGCATATCGTTATTTTAAAATCTTCAATTGCTTTTAATAATATATCTGGACTTGGTTTTTCGATTAAAAAGGTTGAAGCTCCAAAATACATTGGAAACAAAACCAAACCTCCTAATCCAAAAGTAAATCCCAGTGGCGGGCTTCCTATAAAAACATCATCTTTTGTAGGTTGTAAGGAATAAACAGGAAAGGCTTCGCAAATATTTAATAAATCGGCATGGAAATGTGCTGTCATTTTTGGTAATCCTGTTGTTCCTGACGTAAAACCAATTAGGCAAACACTATCGGACTTTGATTTAAAATTAGTAAATATTTTAGATTTAGACTTCATAAGGTGTTCTAAATCACCATTTGTGTAAAAACTTTTTTGTTTTAAGAATTTTGATTCTACTTGGCTTAACTCATCCTCTAAATCGCCATCACATAAAGCAATAGATATTTCGGCACAATCAATTATGGTTTTTAATTCTTTTGCACGCAATAAAGGCATTGTAGCCACAGCTATTCCACCTGCTTTTAAAACCGCAAACCAACAGGCAACCATCATAGGATTGTTGGCAGAACGTAGCAAAACCCTGTTTCCCGAAATTAAACCTAAATCGTTAACTAAAACATGAGCAATTTGATTGGCTTTTTCATATAAATCCCTATAAGTCCATGTTTCTTTAAACGTACGAATACAAACAGCATCACCCTGACCCTTTTTAATATGATCGTCTAACAAGCGGTCTACACAATTCAGTATTTTTGGATGTTGAAACTGAGAATGATTAAGCAAATATTCTGCTTGTAAGTCAGAGCTAGGCAACATATTGCTCGCAAAATTATCTTCGTAGTCTTTCATAATAAATGCATTAAAAGGGTAAAGCATACAGCTCTGTGCGTGTTGTAATTGTTTATTTCTTATTGCTCTTTGGTTTCAAAGCTTTCTTCATCCCTTCTGTTTGTTTTCGTTCTGAAGCTTTTAGGGGGTATAAGTTTGTAACGCCTATTTTATATTGGTTTGGAATATCACCTGGATGATACTTTTCATAAGCTTGTGCGTTTCTAACAAAATTGGGATCTAATAGCAAAGGCCTTCCTAAAGCTACTAAATCAGCTCTTCCATTTAAAATTATAGTGTTAATTTGGTCAATATCTTGAATGTAGCCAGATGTTATTGTTGGCACTTTAACAGTATTTCTAATTACATCTGAAAAAGGAGTTTGCCACATTCGTCCTACTTGTGGTTTTTGATTGGCAACGGTGTTTCCTGAAGAAACATTAATAATATCAGCTCCAGCGTGTTTAAAAGCAGCTGCAATAGTTAAAACATCTTCTTCTAAAATTCCGTTTTCTGCCCAATCTGTTGCCGATATACGAACAGACATAGGTTTCTCTTTTGAAAAAACGGCTCTCATTTCGGTAAAAACATCTAATGGAAATTTCAATCGATTTTCAATACTTCCTCCAAAAGCATCAGTTCTAATATTGGTTAATGGAGAAAGAAAAGAAGCTAGTAAAAAGCCATGATGAGCCTGCAATTCTATCATGTCAAAACCTGCAAAATCTGCATTTTTTGCTGCTATAATAAATTGAGATTTTATCAAATCCATATCTTTGATTGTCATTTCTTTTGGTGTAGAAAAATTTTCATTAAATGGAATTGCTGACGCAGAAAGCAGTTCCCATTTGTTTAATAAATCTTCCGTTTCCCAAGGAATTTTTGCAGCACCTTTTCTGCCCGAATGCCCCAATTGAATACCAATTTTGGTTTGTGTGTTTTTATGAATAAAATCAATTATATTTTTCCACTCAAACACTTGATTTTCATTATAAATGCCAGCACAACCTAAAGTTATTCTTCCAGTATTAGATATAGCCGTCATCTCAGTTAATATCAATCCTAAACCACCAATTGCTCTAGAGCTGTAGTGTTGAAAATGCCAATCGTTTACCAATCCGTTTTTAGCAGAATATTGACCCATGGGCGACATTACAATTCGGTTTTTAAGTTCTAAACCTCTAAGTTGAAACGTTGAAAATACAGCTGGTTGAAGCTGCGATTCTGAAACCATTTCAGAACCATACGATTGGTTAAATTCTTTCAACACTTTATCGGTAAACGATTGATCCCGTATTTGAAGATTTTCATAGGTCACTTTTTTAGAACGAGTCATGCATCCAAAAGCAAATTGGTAAAATGGATGTTGTATGTGTCGGTCTATGTTTTCAAACCAATCTAAAGATACATTAGCGGCGTATTGGATCATTTCAACTGTATTTCTTCTTGCTTTTTCATAATTTTGAAAAGCGAGTTGAATGTTGTTTGGATTTGCTATTAAAGCATCAGATAAAGCTATTGCAGACTCCATGGCTAATTTTGTTCCAGATCCAATAGAGTAGTGTGCGGTTGCTTTAGAATCTCCTAATAAAACTATATTATCTTTATGCCATATTTCATTTGTTACGTGTGGAAATTGTCTCCATTGGGATTTATTGGTAATTAAACCATGACCGTCTAATTCATTTTTAAATAATTCTTCTAATTTTTGTACGGTATCTAATTCATTATAAGTATCAAACTCAAAGTTATCCCAGGTTTGCGAAGTGCATTCAAAAATCCAGGTACTCATTCCTTCTTCATATTGGTAGGTGTGAGCTGCAAAAGCTCCGTGTTTTGTGTTTTTAAAGAAATAGGTAAATGCATCTAAGGGTTTTGTAGAACCCATCCAAACGAATTTGTTTTTTTTGAGTTCGACTTTTGTTTCAAAATTATTTTTAAATTGGCTTCGTATTTGGCTCGAAATTCCGTCACAAGCAACTATAACGTCTGCATCAATAAATTGATTTAAATCTGCTACATGCGCTTCAAAGTGTATGTTTATGCCCTCTTCGTGACAGCGCGTATGTAATAGTTGCAAAAGTGTTTTTCTAGAGCAGCCACAAAACCCATTTCCGGCAACACGAACCTCTTCTCCATCACGAGCAATAATAATGTCGTCCCAATATGCAAACTTGCTTCGTATTAACTCATAGGATTGCATGTCTCTTTTTAAAAACTCGCCTAAAGTTTCATCTGAAAAAACAACACCAAAACCGAAACTGTCGTTTGGTTTGTTGCGTTCATAAATATCGATTTTGCAATTGGGCATTGCTTTTTTTGTTAAAATAGAGAAATAGAGTCCACCAGGACCACCACCTATTACTTTTATGTTCATTTTACGCTCTTTTTATTGAAAAAATTTCACCCAATGCTCCATAATTTGAGCCTGCCAAACGGGCAACGGGTTGATATGCTTCTAGATTTATATGATGGTTTTCTGACACTATAGAATCATCTATGTGTATGGTTTTTATTTTGCCAATAATTACACATGCGCCACCCTTAGAAGCGTTATCAATAAAGTAATGATGTATTTTTTCACATTCAAAATGAACCATACTCTCTTTAACACGTTTTGGTTTAACTGAAATAGAATCTATTGGTGTTAAGCCCGCGAGTTCAAATTCATCGACAGATGCATCTACAGAAGTAGCGGTAGTATTCATTTGTTCTACAACATTCATTGTTACCATATTTACCACAAATTCATTATTTTGCAGGATGTTAGTTAAGGTGTCTTTGTTTTTAAAACCGTCTCTTCGGGTTGAGAACATTATGCACGGCGGGTCGCTCGAAACCATATTGAAATAAGAAAAGGGAGCTAGGTTATTGATTTTATTTTTATCAATTGTAGAAATCCAACCAATAGGACGCGGAATGATGGTTCCTGTAAGCAGTTTGTACAAAATTTTTTCGTCTGTTTGCTTAGTATCAAATTGCATAATTATTTGTATTTTATACAAATTAAGTAAAATAATAACGAATATTTAAACAATTTGGGCTTAATGTGCGAATATATATAAAAATGAAAGAGAATATTTAAATTTGAATTCAATAATAAATACTTTAATTATTTATTTATATAAACAGGATTAAATATACATATCACAAAAAAAAAGTAAAATAATTACATAAAAATCAATTACATTATTGCTAATTTAATATATTTATGCAAAATTTATATATATGGAAATAAATTCATGTCCTAAGTGTCAAAATAACAAGGTTGTAAAGAGTGGAATTATTAAAGAAAGACAACGATTTTTATGTAAATTGTGTAAATATTATTTTACTGTAAATAAATTAGGTAAAAAAATTGATGATTACTATGTTACTAAAGCTTTACAGCTCTATTTAGAAGGCTTAAGTTATAGAGAAATAGAACGGATAATAGGGGTGTCTCACGTGTCTATTAGTAATTGGGTTAAAGAATTTAATATAAAGAAGCCTCCGCATCCAAATCATCACCCAACTTATAAGATATTTAAACATCATGAACTTGTTGAGTATCTTGGAAATAAAGAATTATTGTCAGGGGCCGGAATGATTATAACTGAGCTGGGCGATAAGTTTATGATGATAAAATGGGAACGTTTTAAAGAATAACTATAGCACTTAACACCTTTATATATTAAAGTTTTTTTTATTAACAAAATTTTTAGACTTTGGACGAATCAAAACAGATTACTAACCAAACTAAAAATTATGAAAAAAATTTTATTTTTATTTTTATTTTCCCTTTCCTATTTAGGGTTTGCCCAAGGATCTCCTGACTATGGTGGAGGTTTGAAAGTGAGTATTAACGAAGATGGTTCTAAATATTTTAGAATTATTTCATGGGCACAAATGCAAGCTACATATAGTGATGATGTACCTGAAACAAGTAGTAAATTAAATTTTAATTTAAGAAGAGCACGTATTTTAATGTATTCTCAAATTAATAAAAATTTCTTAATTCTTGCTCATTTTGGTTTAAACAGTTTAAATGCCAATAACATGAGCGCTGTTGGAAAAACCGATGCGTCACAACTTTTTTTTCATGACATATGGGCTCAATATAGTGTTGGAAAAAAACATGCAGTAGGTGGTGGACTTCATTATTGGAATGGTATTTCGCGTTTAAATAATCAAAGTACTTTAAACATCATGACATTGGACAACAATCGCCAATCATGGTCAACTTTAGGTTTAACAGACCAATTTGCAAGACATATGGGTGTTTATGCAAAAGGATCTTTTGATAAACTTCAATATAGAGTTTCTATCAACGATGCTTTAACAAATGGTTTAGACTCTCGTGATCCTTCAACGGCATTAAATACTACTATTTATGGCGGTCGAAAAATTGTGGGTTCTAGAGATGCTGGAAAAGTGTATTCAGGATATTTTGAGTATGGATTTAAAGATGCAGAAAGTAATTTTTTACCCTTTAAAGTTGGATCGTATTTAGGAACTAAAAAAATATTTAATGTTGGAGCTGGTTTCTTCATGCATCCAAAAGGAAGTGTGAGTTTTGACGGAACTACTATTACTTCTCATGATGTAAATATTTTTGCTGTTGATGCATTCTATGATGCACCAGTTGGAACAAACGGAAGTGCTATAACGGCTTATGCTACTTATCAATCAAATGATTATGGAAAAAACTACCTTTTTAGTGCTTACGGCACAGGTAGTATGATGTATGCACATCTTGGTTATGTTCTTGCACGCGACAAAACAAAAACAAGATTTCAACCTTATCTTTCTTATGCTTCTAACTCGTATGACGCAGTTAATGATGACAGAAAAGTTTTAGGAGTTGGAACAAATGCTTACATGAGTGGGCATAATTCTAAATTAACGTTAGAGTATAAAAATGAAAAATTTGGAAGTTCAGACATTGGTACGTTTACACTTCAAGCTATGATTTACCTATAAAATTAACCAACTAAATAATACATTATTATGAGTGATAAACAAAAACACGCAACGGCTTATTGGAAAGAAAACTTAAGATACCTTTTAATTTTATTAAGCATTTGGTTTGCTGTCTCTTATGGGGCAGGAATCTTATTAAAAGATGTTTTAAATGAAATAAAAATTGGAGGTTTTCCATTAGGATTTTGGTTTGCACAACAGGGTTCAATTTATGTGTTTGTAATTTTAATATTTGTCTATATTCGATTGATGAATAAACTAGACAAAAAATACGGATTTGACGAATAATTAATAATTAAATAAAATAAAAAAATCATGGATGTACTTACTTGGACCTACATAATTGTAGGAATTACATTTTCGTTATATATTGGAATTGCTATCTGGTCTCGAGCTGGATCTACAAATGAATTTTATGTTGCTGGTGGTGGTGTTTCGCCATTAGCTAATGGTATGGCAACTGCTGCCGATTGGATGTCAGCTGCTTCTTTTATATCAATGGCAGGTATCATTTCCTTTGATGGATATGATGGGGCTGTTTACTTAATGGGTTGGACCGGAGGTTATGTACTTTTAGCCTTATTACTTGCTCCATATTTGCGAAAATTTGGAAAGTTTACTGTTCCAGATTTTATTGGAGAACGGTATTATTCAAACACAGCTCGAACAGTTGCGGTAATTTGTGCATTAGTTGTATCTTTTACGTATGTTGCTGGTCAAATGAGAGGTGTGGGGGTTGTATTTTCTAGATTTCTTGAAGTTGAAATTGAAACAGGCGTAATTATCGGAATGATAATAGTTTTATTCTATGCGGTTTTAGGAGGAATGAAAGGTATTACATACACACAAGTTGCTCAATATTGTGTGTTAATTTTTGCTTTTATGGTTCCTGCAATCTTTATTTCAATTCAAATGACAGGAAACCCTATTCCGCAATTAGGAATGGGAGGAACATTAGCCGAAGACGGAAATGTATATTTATTAGATAAATTAAATGGACTTTCAACAGAATTAGGTTTTGCAGAATACACCAATGGATCAAAATCAATGATTGATATTTTTGCAATAACATTAGCACTAATGGTTGGAACTGCTGGTTTACCCCATGTAATTGTTCGTTTCTTTACCGTTAAAAAAGTAAGTGATGCACGAAAGTCTGCTGGATGGGCTTTGTTGTTAATTGCAATTTTATATACTACTGCACCAGCTGTTGCTGTATTTGCTAAAACTAATTTAATTGAAACCGTTAGCAATAAAGAATATGCATCGATGCCTGTATGGTTTACAAACTGGGAAAAAACAGGTTTGTTAAAATTTGAAGATAAAAATGAAGATGGAAAAATTCAATATTATAACGATAAATCGACAAATACAGAATTTTTAGCTGCTCAAGAAGCAAAAGGTTATAAAGGAAGTGAACTTACTATAGATAAAGATATTATGGTATTGGCAAATCCTGAAATTGCTAAACTACCAAACTGGGTAATTGCTTTAGTTGCTGCAGGTGCATTAGCTGCTGCGCTTTCTACTGCTGCTGGATTATTATTGGTAATTTCTTCTTCGGTATCTCACGATTTAATTAAAAAAATGATTAACCCTAACATTTCTGAAAAGAATGAACTTTGGGCTGCTCGAGGAGCTGCTGCTGTTGCGGTAGTTATTGCAGGGTATTTTGGAATTAATCCACCCGGTTTCGTTGCTGCTGTTGTAGCACTTGCTTTTGGATTAGCTGCAGCATCATTTTTTCCAGCTATTATTTTAGGTATCTTTCATAAAAAGATGAATAAAGAAGGAGCTGTTGCAGGTATGATTGTTGGTCTTTTGTTAATGATATTTTATATGTTAAAATTCAAATTTGGAATTTTTGATGGTGGAAAAGATGCCGTAGCTGGATTAAAAGAAAGCTGGTGGTTTGGTATTTCTCCTGAAGGTTTTGGAACCATTGCAATGATTGTAAACTTTATTGTAGCATTTACCGTAAATGCATTTACACCAGAGCCTCCTCAACATGTTCAAGATATTGTTGAAAATATAAGAATACCTTCTGGTGCTGGCGAAGCAACAGGACATTAAATTATAAGTTTGTTTTATGGGTTAAAACTATGCTGCAAATCTCTGTTTTTTTTAATTAAAAGCAGAGATTTGTTTTTTACAGCTTTTTTATTTAAAATAATATATAAAAAATTAATATATTTACGAATACATAGTTTATTTATGAAAAAAAGACATCAACAAAAACTAATTGTTTTAAGTTTAGGACTTCTGATAGCTTTTAACTTACCTATTTTATTACTTTTTGATAATTCAGAATCTTTTTGGGGTTTTCCAATAATTTACATTTACATTTTTTCTGTTTGGTTAATTTCTGTCTTAATATCCATGTTGGTTGTAAATCGTTATTATGAATAGTATTGTACTGGTTTTTATTTTATTGGTCTATTTAGCGTTTCTGTTTTACATTGCTTATTGGGCCGAAAAAAAAGGCAATATTAAATGGACAAATAACCCTTATGTTTACACATTATCACTTGCAGTATATTGCACCGCCTGGACCTATTATGGGAGTATAGGGGTAGCGGCAAATTCAGGGTTAAATTATTTAGCTATTTATATTGGTCCTGTACTTATAATTCCGGCTTGGATAATAATTCTTCAAAAAATTATTAGAATTTCTAGGATAAATAATGTTTCCAGTATCGCCGATTTCATTTCACTACGTTATGGCAACAGTCGTTTTTTGGGAGCAATTGTAACTCTTGTGTGCTTGTTTGGAATTCTTCCGTATGTAGCATTACAATTAAAAGCTATTTCAGAAACTTTTCATTTGGTTACAAAAACATCTTCCAGTTCATTAATATTTAATGACACTACAACATATGTAGCAATTGCCTTAGCTTTATTTGCATCATACTATGGAACACGGTATGTAGATGCATCAGAAAAAAGAAAAGGAGTTGTTATGGCTGTTGCAATTGAAAGCATATTAAAATTGCTTTTCTTTGTTGTTGTTGGGGTTTATGTTACTTTTTTTGTTTTTGATGGTTTTAATGATATTTATGAACAAGCATCAAAGCTAACAGGTTTTGCTGCAAAAAACAAAATAGGGGGACTTACTCAAGGTATCAACTGGTTTTTTTTATGTATGGCTTCTTTATTTGCGATTTTTTTATTACCCAGACAATTTCATATGTCTGTGGTTGAAAATAATAGAGAAAAACACATTAAAACAGCAATTTGGTTATTCCCATTATATTTATTGATTTTTAATTTATTTGTATATCCCATTGCATGGGGCGGAAATATAATATTTGCTGGTCAAAACGTAAATGCAGATACTTATTCTTTAATGATTCCGCAATATTTTAATAATGAAATATTAACTATAATGGTTTTCTTAGGCGGCTTTTCAGCAGCTATATCTATGATTGTAGTTTCAAGTATTAGTTTGTCAACCATGCTGAGTAATAATATTTTGATCCCATATACAATTTTGGGAAAATTAAAAAATGAGGATCAATTTGTAAACAATAAAAAAATTGTAAATATTAGAAAAATAGGTATTTTTTCGATCATTATAAGTTCCTACTTTTTATATCGCTTTTTTGCCTTGGATTATAATTTAGTTTCTATAGGTTTAATTTCATTTGTTGTTATTGCGCAATTAGCTCCTGCATTTTTTGGTGCAATATTTTGGAGAAGAGGTTCGCGATTAGGAGCAATTTGGGCATTAATTATTGGTTTTTCTATTTGTATGTACACCTTGTTAATTCCGTATGCTATTGGAATTACAACCGAAAGTTCTTCATTTATTTCTGAAGGTTTATTTCAAATAAACCTTTTAAAACCGTTTCAATTGTTTGGATTAAAGTATTTAGAACCAGTACCACATGCTTTGTTTTGGAGTCTTTTGCTTAATACCATGGCTTATTTTTCTATTTCTGTAAGTTTTAAAGGAAACTATCGAGAAAGAAATTATGCAGAAATGTATGTTGATATAGAAAAATACAGCAGCAATCATGAAAGCGCATTTATATGGAAAGGAACCGCTTATACAAGTGATATTCAAAAAACATTAGTTCGCTTTTTGGGACAAGAACGTACCAAAAGGGCTTTGCTTATTTTTAATAAAAAATACAATGTAGATGTTACAAAAGATTTAGCCGATGCCAGATTGGTTAAATTTGCAGAAAACCTTTTAACAGGCCATATTGGAACAGCATCTGCACGAATATTGATTTCAAGTATTGTAAAAGAAGAAAAAGTTACCTTAACAGAGGTGTTAAAGATTTTAGAAGAATCAAAAGAAAATATCATCATCAATAAAAAATTGACTGAGACATCAAATGAACTTCAAAAAATATCATCACAACTTAAAAAAGCAAACGAAAATTTAGTCATAAAAGACCAACAAAAGGATGATTTTTTAGACACAGTAACACACGAACTAAGAACCCCTATAACAGCTATTCGAGCAGCTAGTGAAATTTTACATGATGATGAGGAAATTTCCAATGAATTAAAAAAACAATTTTTGCAAAATATTATTTCAGAATCGGATCGTTTGAATCGTTTGATCGATAAAATTTTAGATTTAGAAAAATTTGAAACCGGAAAACAAACCATAAACCCATCATCAAATAACCTTGTAAATACCATTAAAAAATCAATAGAGCCATTGCAGCATTTGATTAAAAATAAAAATATTATAGTTGAGTTGGATTGTGAAAAAAGCATTAAATGTTACTATGACGAAGACAGGATTATTCAGGTAATAACAAATTTACTATCCAACGCTATTAAATTTTGTTCTGAAAATGATGAAAAAATAATTATACATTGCAAAATAGAAGATATCTTTGTAAAAACAACCGTTACCGATAGCGGTAAAGGAATTAATCCAAATGATTTTGAATCTATTTTTGATAAATTTTATCAATCAACCAATCAAAATATAAAAAAACCAGTTGGAAGTGGCTTAGGATTAGCTATATGCAAACAAATAATTGATCATCATAAAGGAAAAATTTGGGCAGAACATATTGAAAAAGGTGCTAGTATTTCATTTACTTTACCCATAAATAAAGATTAAATTATGAAAAAAATTTTAATAGTTGATGATGAACCAAACATCATTATGTCATTAGAATATACATTTAAAAAAAATAATTACGAAGTTTTTATAGCTCGTGATGGTCAAGAGGCATTAGATATTTTAAAATTTAATATTCCAGACATAATTATTTTAGACATTATGATGCCTATGGTTGACGGTTATGCTACATTAAAACAAATTAAATCAAATAAAAAATTAACGAATACTAAAGTTATTTTTCTTTCGGCAAAAAATAAAGCAACCGATATTGAAAAAGGTATTTCACTTGGAGCCGACGCATATTTAATCAAGCCATTTTCAATTAAAAACATAGTCGATAAGGTTTTTGAACTTGTTTCTATTTAAACATACCAAATTGAGCTGCATATAGGCTTACAAATTTTTAAAATTAGTGTGTGTAGAGTACTTGTATTACAAATACATAATTTAAGGAGTCTTAAAAACCATTTTTTTTGTTGATAAACGTTTTAAAGTTGAAACACAAACATGATTTTAAATGGAAGTTTTAACACCACAAATCGTTTATTGATTGCAAACAAAATTAGTATAGATATACTGATGTTGATCGTTTTACATTTCAGCACATATTTATGAATACTAAATTAATCATCAAATAACATTGGATTTCATAAAAACCTTATTGAAACATAAAACAAACACAAAAGCTATATTAATTTAGCAATATAATTCATTTTACCTTAGTCAAAATTATTATATTTACATTATATTTAAAAAAGATTATATTAATTAATTGGTACATTTAATTATTAAAATAACAAACAATTTAAGAAATGAGTTACTATAAAATTACAGATTTAGAGAACTATTTTAAAATGTATAGAAAATCGGTTAGAGAGCCCCGAAAATTTTGGGATAAAATCGCCGACGAAGAATTTTCATGGTATCAAAAATGGGATAAAACCTTTGAGTATGATATGGAAGAAGCTAATTTTAAATGGTTTTTAAATGGTAAATTAAATATTGTAAAAAACTGTATTGACCGTCACTTAAATAAAAGAGGAGATAAAACAGCTATAATTTTTGAACCTAATGACCCACAAGAAGAGGCGCTTCATATCAGTTATAACGATTTATATGCTCGTGTAGCTAAAATGGCTAATGTTTTACAAGATCAGGGCATTAATAAAGGGGATAGGGTTTGTATATATTTACCTATGATACCCGAACTAGCTGTTTCTGTATTGGCTTGTGCTCGTATAGGGGCTATTCATTCTGTAGTATTTGCAGGTTTTTCTGCTTCAGCTGTTGCTGCTCGTATTAATGACAGTGATTGTAAAATGGTTATAACTTCAGATGGAGGTTTTAGAGGAAACAAAACAATTGATTTAAAAGGAATTGTAGACGAAGCATTAAATAAATGTCCGTCTATTGAAACCGTATTAGTTGCAAAGAGAACGCATACTGAAATTAACATGTTAGAAGGACGTGATCAGTGGTTGCAGCCTTTACTAGATAATGCCATTGCAAACCATGTTGCAGTTGTTATGGATTCAGAAGACCCTTTGTTTATATTATACACTTCTGGTTCAACCGGAAAGCCCAAAGGCATGGTTCATACTACAGGTGGCTATATGGTTAACACGGCGTATACATTTAAAAATGTATTTAATTATGAAGAAAACGACGTGTATTGGTGTACGGCTGATATAGGATGGATTACAGGACATTCGTATATTTTATATGGACCACTTTTAAACGGCGCAACAACTGTAATTTTTGAAGGAGTTCCTTCTTACCCAGACTATAGTCGTTTTTGGGAGGTTATAGAAAAGCATAAAGTTAATCAGTTTTATACGGCTCCAACAGCCATTAGAGCCTTAGCAAAAGAAAGTTTAGAATTTGTTCAAAAATTTCCTTTAAAATCATTAAAAGTAATAGGGTCTGTAGGTGAACCTATAAACGAAGAAGCTTGGCATTGGTATAATGCCCATGTTGGTGGCAAACGTTGCCCATTAGTAGACACGTGGTGGCAAACCGAAACAGGTTCTATAATGATTTCACCATTGCCCTTTATAACTCCAACAAAACCAACTTACGCGTCTTTACCATTACCAGGTATTCAACCTGTTTTAATGAATGAATTGCGTAACGAAATAGAAGGCAACCAGGTTTCGGGAAGTTTGTGTATTAAATTTCCGTGGCCATCAATGGCACGAACCATTTGGGGTGATCATCAAAGATATAAAGAAACTTACTTTACAGCATTTCCTGGAAAATATTTTACAGGTGATGGTGCTTTGCGCGATGAGGTAGGGTATTATAGAATTACAGGTAGAGTAGATGATGTTATCATAGTATCGGGTCATAATTTAGGTACAGCACCAATTGAAGATGCTATAAACGAACATCAAGCAGTTGCAGAAAGTGCCATTGTTGGTTTTCCACACGATATTAAGGGCAATGCACTTTATGGTTATGTTATTTTAAAAGAATCAGGAGAAGGCAGAAATCAAGAAAATCTTAAAAAAGAAATAAACGAATTAATTTCAAGCCAAATAGGACCTATTGCAAAACTTGACAAAATTCAGTTTGTAGAAGGGTTGCCAAAAACACGCTCTGGAAAAATTATGCGTCGAATATTGCGTAAAATAGCAGAAGGTGATTTTACTAATTTTGGTGATACCTCAACACTTTTAAACCCAGAATGTGTGGAAGAAATAAAAGAAGGTAAATTATAAATTATATTTTTAGCATTTATATTAAAAACTGTTTCAATACCGAAACAGTTTTTTTTTTATATTTGGTAATATTTAAAGTTCAAATCAATGAAAAAATTAATTTTTATAATTATTATTTTAATAAGTGTTAGTTCTACATCTGTTTTTTCTCAATCTAATAAAAAGAAGAAAGAACTAGAAAAAAAGGCCTTGATGCTTAGCGATACCAAATCTGCAGATAAAAAAAAAGAGCCTAAAATAAAAGATTACAATAAAGTAATAACAAAAGAGGCAAAATCTGATGATGGATTATTTAAAACACATACTGTTGGAGATAATTATTATTTTGAAATTCCAAAATTACTTTTAAATAAAGAAATGCTTTTGGTTAGTAGAATTTCTAAAATTCCGTCAGAATTTGGGGGTGGATATGTTAATGCAGGTTCATCGGTTAACGAACAATTAATTGTTTGGGAGCGTTTTCAAGATAAAGTGCTTATAAAAGTTAAATCATATGAATCTGTTGCAAACGATAGTTTACCCATTTATATTTCTGTAAAAGCCAACAACTATGAACCTACATTATTTGCTTTTGATATTGCTGCTTTCTCCAAAGATTCGTCTGCAGTTGTAATTGATGTTACTGATTTTTACAAATCAGATGTAAAGGCTTTAAGCGGTTTGTCATCAAAAAATAGAGAAACCTATAAAGTTAAAAGTTTAGATAAATCACGAAGTTTTATTTCATCAATAAAATCTTTTCCAATGAATATTGAAGTGGTTCAAAACTTTACTTATATCGCTTCAAACCCGCCAATACTATCAGATTCTGAATCTCTTAGTATTCAAATGAATCAATCAATGATTCTTTTGCCAAACGAACCAATGAAGCCTAGACTTTTTGACCAACGGGTAGGATGGTTTACCATAAATCAATATGATTATTCAAGTAACGCATTAAAATCTGATAAAAAAACATACATTAAAAAATGGCGTTTAGAGCCAAAAGATTTGGAAGCCTATAACAGGGGTGAGCTTGTAGAGCCTATAAAACCAATTATTTATTACCTAGACCCAGCAACACCTGATAAGTTAAAAAAATACATAAAAGCCGGAGTAGAAGAGTGGCAAAAACCTTTTGAAAATGCAGGTTTTAAAAATGCTATTATTTGTAGAGACGCTCCCACAATGGAGGAAGACCCTGATTTTAGTCCCGAAGATATTCGTTATTCTGTTATTCGTTATGTAGCCAGTACCACCAGAAACGCTATTGGTCCAAGTGTGTCAGACCCAAGAACAGGCGAAATTATAGAAAGCGATATTATTTGGTATCACAATCATTTGCGGTCGTATAGAAATCGTTATTTATTAGAAACAGCAGCAGCTAACGAAAAAGCCAGAACATTAAACACTACAGATGAAGATATGGGCGAAATGATGCAAATGGTTATTGCACACGAAGTGGGTCATGCCTTAGGCTTTCCTCATAATATGGGTGCAAGTTATGCCTATGATGTAGAAAACTACAGACAGCCCGCTTTTACAAAAAAATTCGGCATATCGGCTAGTATTATGGATTATGCTCGTTTTAATTACATAGCGCAACCAGGTGATAAAGATGTGCGTTTTATACGTCAAATGGGATCGTATGATTATTATGCCCTAAATTGGGGTTATAGAAAAATTCCAAACGCTACAAATCCTGAAAGTGAATTAAGTGTTTTGAACAAATGGATTGAAGACAAAGCAAATGACAAAAATTACAAATTTGGTAGTCAAAGCAGTAAATTTGATCCTAGTTCTCAAACTGAAGATATTGGAAATGATGCGGTTAAAGCCAGTACATACGCCCTTAAAAATTTAAAAATTGTTTGCAATAATTTAGAAAATTGGACAAGTAATAAAACAAATAACTATGAGGATGTACAAGAATTATATGATGAATTGATAACTTGTTGGAGTAGGTATGTGGGTCATGTAGCAACAAACATTGGCGGTGTTTATGAAACCTATAAAAAACCATCACAAAAAGGGAATGTTTATAAAAATGTTTCAAAAGAAAAACAACAAGAAGCCTTATCATGGTTAAACCTTAATGCCTTTAGTAGTCCTACATGGCTTGTGAATACATCTATTTTAAAAAATACAAATTATACAGGATATTTAGAAAAATTTAGAAAATCGCAAGAACGAGTTTTACAAAAAATTTTGAGTTTAGAAACTCTCGGTCGACTTCAAAATGCTGCTATTATAGACAACAACAGCTATAAACCACTTGTTTTTTTAAAAGACTTAAGAAACGGAATTTGGAGCGAATTAAAAACCAATTCATCAATTACAATTTACAGAAGAAATTTGCAAAGGGCTTATATTGAACGGCTTAATTATTTGATGACTCAAGAATTAAAAAATAATTCATCGGAAGAGTATTATAATGTTTCTCAATCAGATGTTAGGGCATTTGTTCGAGGCGAACTAAATGTTTTAAACACTCAATTAAAAACAAAACAAAACAGTCAAACAAGCCTTGAGTCAAAATATCATTTAGAAGATTGCATTTCTAGAATAGAAAATATTTTAAATCCAAAATAAGCCTATTAACCATCAAATGCGATGTCTTAAATTATAAGTAACCAATAAAAACAAATTTGTTTATGATATAATTAATTTTTCAAAAAAAACTTTTTTAAAAACAAAAAACCACATCTTTTACAATGTGGTTTTTTGTTTTATTATGCCTCAAATTCAGGAGACTTTGCGGAGCTGGGCACGGATTACAAATCCACGCTATCGACCGAGTGACATATCTGAGCGGTCGTGGTTTTTTTTCTGAAAATAAACTTTACGATTGTTTTTTTTGTATTTTTGTGATTAAATAAATAGATAATTATGGAAACCGTTACTATTGACTCCTTATCCGAAAAGTTAAAAAATGCTCCAAGTTCTATTTTAGAAAAAATATGGGTTTATGCCGATACCTTATTAGAAAATAAGGAACTTACTTTTACGCTTTCAGAAGAACAAAAAGCACATTTATTAAAGCAAAATGATGTCCCTTTAGATCAATGTATTGATGCCGAAGAAGTTTACCAACAATTAAAGCAAAAATATGAGCTATAAAATTGTAGTTACTCCTGATGCAATTGAAAACATTGATAATGCTATATATTATTATAAAAAAGAAGTTTCTACTTCTGTAGCTAAACTTTTTATTGACGACTACAAAAAAACAATAAAAGACATACAGAAAACAAAATACTTTCAGTTTTTCTTTGAAGATTTTAGAGGTAATCCAATGAAAAAGTTCCCTTTTATTGTGTTTTATACTATAGACGAAAATATAAAAACAATAATTATCAAGGCTCTTTTTCATACTTCGCAAAATCCAAACAAATACACTTTACTATAATCCATAAAAAAAACCACATCTTTTACAATGTGGCTTTTACTTTTATTATGCCTCAAAGTCAGGAGACTTTGCAGAGCTGGGCTAGCGGGGGGCAGCACAATTTTCTTAATTAGAACACTTTGCGGAGCTGGGCAATTGCTCGTTTTTTTGTTGTATTATTTTATCCGCTCAACTTTGTAGGCACGAGCCAGAGGCATCGCGCTAGCCTTTGAAGTTATTGCTGCTCGGACCAGCTGGGGACAATTAGCTAGTTTCACAAAACAAAACAGACCTAATTCAAGATACATTTAGTTAACCATTTTTGCACCATTCATCAAAAAAAACTGCCTGAACTTATAAA
>NZ_CAWUTS010000049.1:0-2908 GCF_963925415.1 uncultured Flavobacterium sp.
ATTTAAAAACAAATGAAATTACTAAATATACTATTTCATCGGATACTGTTGTAAATGAATTGCGAAGTATTGCTCAAACAAACGAATATATTTTTTTATTACCCGTTGCAAGTCCAGCACATATTTATAAAATTTCAAAGAAAGACAACAGGCAACAAATTGTTTATACTGAACTAAATGAAAAGGTATTTTATGACAGCATGCATTTTAAAGATGAGTTAAACGGAATGGCAATGGGTGACCCTACGAGTGATTGTTTGTCTGTTATTAAAACTACAGATGGAGGAAATAAATGGATAAAATTAACATGTGATAATTTACCAAAAGTTGAGCTAGGTGAAGCTGCTTTTGCTGCAAGTAATTCTAATTTAATTTATACTAATTCAAAAATTTTCATGGTTTCTGGTGGCATTAAATCAAGAGTTTTTGTGAGTGGCGATTTTGGACTTAGTTGGCAAGTTTATAATACACCACTAATTCAAGGTGAAGCGATGACAGGAATTTTTACGGCAGATTTTTACAACGACACTATCGGTTTTGTTTCGGGGGGAAATTATGAAAAACCAAATAATAATACCTTTAATAAAGCCATTACTTTTGATGGTGGAAAAACCTGGAAATTGGTTTCAAATGGACTTGGTTTTGGCTACGCGTCTTGTGTTCAATTTATTCCTAACAGCAAGGGAAAATCACTCGTTTCTGTAGGATCCTCTGGGATTCAGCTTTCAAATGATTTTGGAAATTATTGGATGAAGTTAAACAGTGACAATGATTTGTATACCCTTCGTTTTTTAGATAGTACAACCGCATTTGCAGCAGGAAAAAATAAAATAGTTAAACTTGTTTTTTCAAATTAAATAAAAAAAAGGCTATTTATGGGTACATAAATAGCCTTTTTTTTTAAGAATTAGTTTTAAATTTATTTAAAAAAAAGCACAACATTTAAAGTAAAATCATCACTAATAGCTTTGTCTCCTAAACCATCAAAAATACTTCCTGATCCATATTCAATTCCGTATTTTGTTCGGTCAATAATTACAACTGCAGTTGCAGTTTTGTCTTTAATACTAAGGTCAAAAACAACTTCATTAGTTTTGTCTTTTATTGTTAATGCCGCATAAACAGTATAGGTTCCATTTTCTTTAGCAGCTATCTTTTTAAAAACTAACTTTGAAGTTTCGTATTTGTCAGTACCAAAAAAATCTTCGGCTTTTAAATGACCTTCTAATTTGCCTTTCATACCGCCTTCTAAATCAGTAACTGCTATTGAAGTCATGTCTACTGTAAAGTTTCCACCAACTAATTTTTTTTCTTCAAGTATTAAAGCTCCGTCTTTTAAATTTATAGTACCTTCATGTTTCCCAGTTACTTTTTTTCCAACCCAATTGATGGTGCTTTTAGTAAGGTCTATTTTTGAAGTTGTTTGAGCAGTTGTTGAAACGGTTACTAAGGTAACTAGTGATAATGCGATTGATTTTAAATTTTTCATTTTTTTATTATTAGGGTTTTTGGATTATATAGTTATAAATAATTTATCTATTGGTTTTCTTACTTTTGGATAATGTTGTGTATTATCTTCTTCATGTCTGTAGCCTATAGGCGCAACTAATACTGCATTTAAACCTAATGCGTTTAAACCTAAAATTTCATTATATTTTTCAGCATCAAAGCCTTCCATAGGTGTTACGTCAATTTTTAATTCGGCAGCTGCATTTATAAGATTGCCTAAGGCTAAATATGTTTGTTTTGCAGTCCAAATTGTTTTTTGTTCAACCGATAAGCCATTTACAATATTCGTATTCATCATATCGGCATATCCTTTTAAATCGTCAATTTTTAATCCTCTTGTAAGTGCAAAATGTGTTAAATAATCAGTAATGTGATTTTCTTGCAAATCCACAACATTTACAAAAACAAACAGGTGCGAAGCATCTACAATTTGAGATTGTCCCCACGAAAAAGGTTTTAACTGAGCTCTAATCTCTGGGTTTTCAATGATTAACACTTTGTAAGGTTGAAGGCCGTATGAAGAAGTGCTCAATTGAACGGCTTCTTTTAGTACTCCTAAGTCTTCGGTTGAAATTTTTTTTGTTGCATCAAACTTCTTTGTTGCATAACGCCATAATTGGTTTTCTAAAAATGTACTCATAGGTTTATAAAGATCTAAATTTTTCTAACAATTCGTTTAAAATATGTAATTCTGATTCTGTTAAATTTTGTGTAAATTGTTTTTCATTGGCAATAACTAAAGGTTCTAATTCTAATAATAATTCTAAACCTTTTGAAGTTATTAAAACTTCTATTTTTCGACGATTTTGAAGACATGTTTTTCGGCTAACTAATTTTTTATTTAATAACTTATCAACCAATCGGGTTGTATTACTTGTTTTTGCAATCATTCGTTCTTGAATCATACCCATGTTTACCGCATTTCCTTTCTGACCCCGTAAAATGCGCAAAACATTAAATTGTTCTGTTGATAATTCAAATGGTTTTAAAATTTCATTAAACTTTTCAACTAAAACATTTTGCGAATACATTATATTTAATAATGTTTTCTTTTGAATGTCTAAAGTAAAATTAGATTTTATGATTTCTTCAATTTTCAAAATACGACTACTTTATTTGTATATACAAATGTATGTATTAAAGAGACTATATCCACTAATCTTTAGATAATCTTTTGTTAAAGTTTTAAAATTCTATTTTTGGACGTAACTTTGAAAAAAAAAGTTGATATGGATTTAGATAAAAAAAAGTGGTGGATTAATTTTTTAGCAGATGAAAATGCATCCGTTATTGATGTTCGAACTGATGATGAGTTTGAAGCTGGAAAAATACCAGGGGCAATAAATTTAGATATTTATAAAGGTCAAGGTTTTTTATATATGCTTGAAGAATTAGATAA
>NZ_CAWUTS010000050.1:0-6087 GCF_963925415.1 uncultured Flavobacterium sp.
AGGTCAACAATAAAAAAAATAATAAATCTGAAGAAAAATATTTTGATTAATCATTTTTAGTGGTATATTTGCCCCTCGTTTTCGGGGTGTAGCGTAGCCCGGTTATCGCGCCTGCTTTGGGAGCAGGAGGCCGCAGGTTCGAATCCTGCCACCCCGACAAAAAATCCTTTTCAAAAACGAAAAGGATTTTTTTATTTTTATCAAAGTTAAATTCAAAATTATTACTTTTGTTAAAAATACGTATATGCTCATAATAGGAATTGCTGGCGGAACAGGTAGTGGTAAAACAACCGTTGTTCATCAAATAATGAACGAACTACCAGATACAGAAGTTGGAATAATTACACAAGACTCGTACTATCGAGAAACTTCTAACCTAACTTATGAAGAACGATCTAATATTAATTTTGATCATCCTAGAGCAATTGATTTTGAATTATTAATTGATCATCTAAAAAAATTAAAAAAAAATCAAATAATAGAACAGCCAGTTTATTCGTTTTTAACGCACAACAGAACAAATGACACGGTAATTACACATCCCCGAAAAGTAATGATAGTAGAAGGAATTTTAATTCTTACTAATCCTGAGTTGCGTGATTTATTTGACATTAAAATATTTGTACATGCTGATTCTGATGAGCGCCTTATTAGGCGTTTAAAAAGAGATATTACCGAACGAGGAAGAGATATAAATGAGGTTTTGAACAGATATCAAACCACGTTAAAACCGATGCATCAACAATTTATAGAACCCTCAAAAGTATTTGCAGATATTATAATTCCTTACGACAAATACAATACTGTAGCAGTAGATGTAGTTAGAGCTGTTATTAATCAACGAATAGAACAATAAATGTTTAAAAAATATCAAGAACTTCGATTGAAACATCCTTTCCTAAAAATCATAGGGAACAAATATTTTCTTATCCTATTTCTATTTATACTTTGGATGCTTTTTTTAGATAATTACTCCTATATGGAACATCGCTTTTTAAACAAAGAAATTGATGAATTGGAAGCCCAAGAAAAATTTTTTAAAAGTGAAATAAAGTCTGACAGCATTAAAATAAAAATGCTACAAAACCCAGACATGATTGAAAAATATGCACGCGAAAAATACTTTATGAAAAAAGATGAAGAAGATATTTATATTATAGAGTTTGAAGACGCTATGCATAAAGAAGAAAGTAAATTACCCTTATAATTTTATATTGGTCGTCATAAGCTCATTTTTTTTATAAAATTTAGTATTTTAAAAAAAGCTATTGATCTACTTTTTGAAACTAAAAAATATAAAACAACAAAACTGTGACTAAACAAGATGATTTTTTTAATGAGTTTGTATCCGTTAGCTCAAAACAATGGAAACAGCAAATTCAATTTGATTTAAAAGGAGCAGATTATATCCAAAAGTTAATTTGGGAATCTCCAGAAGGTATAAAAGTTAAACCTTTTTATCATAATGATCAAGATGCTGTTACTAATGCAATTAACACGCATGCATCAGAATTCAAAATAGTACAAAATATTTTTGTTCACGATGTAGCAAAGTCAAATAGTAGAGCCCTCGATACTATAAACCGAGGAGCAGAAAGCGTTCGGTTTACGATTGAAAATGAAACTATTTCTATTGAAAATTTAATTGAAAACTTACCTTTTCAAAATATCATTTATTATTTTAACTTACCTTTTTTATCCTATAATTTTGTAACTGTTATTTCTGAATTAGCCCTAAAAAATAAAGCAAAATTTATTGTACAAATAGACCCCATAGCGCGCTTAGCTAAAAGTGGAAATTGGTTTATAAATTTAGAATCCGATTTTAAATCATTAAACCAAATTGCATCAAAATTAAAGAGTTCTTTTTTAACCATCCAAACCGGAATTTATCAAAATGCGGGTGCAAATATGGTGCAACAATTAGCTTACACAATGGCTCATGTAAACGAATATTTTAATCGTATTGAAAATTTAAATCAACCCATTACCATTGAAGTATCTATTGGAACCCATTACTTTTTTGAAATTGCAAAAATAAGAGCCTTACGAATTTTATTTAAGACTTTAGCCCAAGCCTACAATTACACCTTAGAATGTCATATTGTTGCAACTCCAACTAAACGCAATAAAACTTTATACGATTACAATGTAAACATGCTAAGAACTACAACAGAATGCATGTCTGCTATTTTAGGTGGTGCAAATTCTATAGCAAATTTAGCTTATGATGCTTTATATCATAAAGATAATGAGTTTGGCGATAGAATTTCTCGCAATCAATTATTGATTCTTAAAAAGGAAAGTTACTTTGACAAAGTAAACAACCCTGCTGATGGATCATATTATATAGAAAACGTAACCCAACAATTAGCAGAAAAAGCATTGGAATTATTCAAGCATATTGAAGCAAATGGTGGATTTATTACACAACTACAGGAAGGTACTATACAAAGAAAAATAAACGAATCGGCTCAAAAAGAACAAGACTTATTTGATACTGGTTCTGAAGTTTTATTAGGAACTAACAAATACACTAACAAAAGTGACAAAATGAAAGACGATTTAGAGTTATATCCTTTTGTAAAACAAAACCCCAGAAAAACCTTAGTTACTCCTATTATTGAAAAACGATTGGCCGAAAAATTAGAACAAGAACGATTAAATGCTGAAGTCTAAGTCATGAGAAAAAACATCCAACATATAAAAATAAAGTCAGAAGCTGAAATTCAGAATTCAGAGAAAACCATTGTTAAAAGCTTCCTTACTGCAGAAAATATTGCAATAAAACAAACCTATTTTAAAGAAGATATTGAAAATCTTGAGCACATTGGTTTTGCCGCTGGATTTGCACCAAACCTTAGGGGCCCTTATGCAACTATGTATGTTCAAAGACCATGGACCATTCGACAATATGCAGGATTTTCTACAGCAGAAGAAAGCAATGCTTTTTACAGAAGAAACTTAGCCGCAGGTCAAAAAGGGTTGTCGGTAGCTTTTGATTTAGCTACCCATAGAGGATATGATTCTGATCACGAAAGGGTTTTTGGGGATGTTGGAAAAGCAGGTGTAGCAATAGATTCTGTAGAAGACATGAAAATACTTTTTGACCAAATTCCGCTAAACGAAATGTCGGTATCCATGACCATGAATGGTGCTGTTTTGCCAATCATGGCATTTTATATTGTGGCTGCTCAAGAACAAGGTATTGATATAAAAGATTTAGAAGGAACCATACAAAATGATATTTTAAAAGAATTTATGGTTCGAAATACTTACATATACCCTCCTACTCCTTCTATGAAAATTATTGCAGACATATTTGAATATACAACCAAAAATATGCCCAAATTTAATTCCATTTCCATATCAGGATACCACATGCAAGAAGCTGGAGCAACTGCTGATATTGAATTGGCCTATACTTTAGCAGATGGTTTAGAATATATACGAACAGGAATTGCTGCAGGCATGGATATTGATACTTTTGCTCCACGATTATCTTTTTTTTGGGCCATTGGAATGAATCATTTTATGGAAATTGCCAAAATGCGAGCAGCCCGTATGTTATGGGCAAAATTAGTAAAGCAATTTAATCCAAAAAATGACAAATCTCTCGCTTTAAGGACCCATTGTCAAACCAGTGGATGGAGTTTAACCGAACAAGACCCTTTTAACAACATAGCTCGAACCACCATTGAAGCTACTGCTGCTGCTTTTGGAGGAACACAATCGCTACATACCAATGCCTTAGACGAAGCCATTGCTTTACCAACCGATTTTTCGGCTCGAATTGCTCGTAACACCCAAATTTATTTACAAGAAGAAACTAAAATAACCAAAACAGTTGACCCATGGGCTGGAAGTTATTATGTAGAAAGTTTAACTGCCCAAATTACTGAAAAGGCTTGGGCTTTAATTGAAGAAGTTGAAGCGCTAGGTGGCATGACAAAAGCCATTGAAGAAGGAATTCCAAAATTGCGTATTGAAGAAGCTGCTGCTCGTAAACAAGCACGAATTGACAGCAGCCAAGACATCATTGTTGGTATAAACCAATATCGTTTAGACAAAGAAGATCCTTTGCATATTTTAGATGTAGATAACGACATGGTTCGAACGCAACAAATAGAGCGACTCACCCAAATAAAAGCAACGCGCAATGATGCTAAAGTAAAAGCCTCTTTAGCAAAATTAACTGATTGTGCTAAAAACCAAAACAACAATTTATTATCTTTGGCGATAGAAGCAGCAAAACACAGAGCTACTTTAGGAGAAATAAGCGATGCTTTGGAAGAAGTATTTGGAAGGTATAAAGCACAAATTAGAAGTTTTAGTGGAGTGTATAGTAAAGAAATAAAAAATAACGAAAGCTTTGAAAAAGCAAAACTATTAGCCGATGCTTTTGCAAAGAAAGACGGCCGTCGTCCTCGTATAATGATTGCAAAAATGGGACAAGATGGACATGACAGAGGTGCAAAAGTTGTTGCAACAGGCTATGCAGATGTAGGATTTGATGTTGACATAGGTCCGCTTTTTCAAACCCCAAAAGAAGCTGCAAAACAAGCCGTAGAAAATGACGTACACATTTTAGGTGTTTCTTCATTAGCTGCTGGGCATAAAACTTTGGTTCCACAGGTCATTGAAGAATTAAAAAAATACGGTCGTGAAGATATTATGGTTATTGTTGGAGGTGTAATTCCTTCGCAAGATTACCAATTTCTTTTTGATGCTGGTGCTGTTGCCGTTTTTGGTCCAGGAACAAAAATAAGCGATGCTGCGATACGTATTTTAGAAATCCTCATAGAAAATTAAAAAAGATTAGTATTTATAAGCATCAATTCACTTTTATTGATGCTTTTTTTATGTTGTATAGTTTTATTATATCCCAAAAAGAAAAAAATATTTAATAATTCTATATGTTTACTCCCTAATAAATCATTTACAAAAAAAATGCTAAAAAAAATTCTTTTAACTCTAATGCTATTGAATCAAGCTCTATCGTATGGGCAATTGAGTTTTTGTACAGGAAGTACTGGTGCTCCTGTTTTTTTAGAAAATTTTGGAAGCGGAACCAATTATGGCCCTGCTCTAGCAGCAGGTGTAACCAACTATGCCTTTGTAGGTAGTGGTTTTCCCCAAGATGGTCAATATACCCTATACTACAGAACCAATTTAAATGCTAACTGGCTGTATTCTTTAGACCATACTCCAGATACTGACCCCGAAGGTGTAAATGGAAAATCTTTAATTATTAATGCCAGTTATACACAAGGTCAATTTTACAAAAGAACTGTAACTGGCTTGTGTAGCAACACAACTTTTGAATTTTCGGCTTGGTTACTTAATATTTACAATTCGGCTTCAAACTTTTGTTCTGGAACAGGAATTCCCGTAAATGTAACTTTCGAAATTTGGGATGCTACAGATACAACTCTTTTACAATCTGTTAGCACCGGAAGCATAAATGGTACTTCTACGCCCAATTGGGCTCAATATGCAACCCTTTTTACAATGCCAGCTGGGCAATCTGCTGTTATTTTAAAAATGAGAAATAATGGTGCTGGTGGTTGCGGAAACGATTTAGCTATTGATGATATTATGTTTAGGTCTTGTGGAGAATCTAGTTCAGTAATAAATACTTCACTTTCTGGAAACAACATCGTAGTTTGTGAAAATTCAAGTGTAACAAATCCAAATTTACAAGTTATCACTACCGGTACTGCAACACATGTTTATCAATGGCAAAATAGTACTGACAATATTACTTATACAGATATGTCAGGAATAACATCAACAACTTTTACTATTCCTACGCTGTTGAGTGCAACTACCTATTACAGAGTCAAAGTTGCTCAAGACTTGGCTAATTTAAATAATTCATTCTGTTCAATTTTATCAGATGTTTATACTGTTACTGTTAATCCAAGGCCCAATGCACCTGTATCAAATGGCAATCAAAACATATGCAGCAATCAATCTGCCTTGCTGGAAGTTTCTGTAAACACAAATGAAAGTGTCAATTGGTACGATGCAGCTGCAAACGGAACTTTAATTTTAGCCAATTCGTTAATTTTAAGTCCAACTGTT
>NZ_CAWUTS010000051.1:0-21342 GCF_963925415.1 uncultured Flavobacterium sp.
ACCTTTGCAAAAAAATTACAAAACAAAAGTTAATCAATATTTCATTAAACAATGATAACCTTTAATTACGAAAACGATTTCAGCTTAGATAACGAAAGGCTCTTTTCAGATTGGATTTCGAAAATTATTACATCTGAAGAAAATGAAGTTGGCGAAATAAACTATATTTTTTGTGACGATGACTATTTATTAAAGCTCAATATTGAGCACCTTGATCACGACACCTTAACCGACGTCATTAGTTTTGATTATTCAATTAACACTTTAATTCAAGGAGATGTTTTTATTTCAGTTGAACGCGTTATAGAAAACGCAGTTACTTTCAACGTTTCGTTTGATAACGAATTAAAACGGGTAATGGCCCATGGAGTTTTGCACTACTGCGGCTACAAAGACAAAGGCGACAATGACATTATAATCATGCGCCAAAAAGAAGAAGAGAAAATTGCGCTGTTCCACGTGGAACAGTAATTTTTTCATCAAATTTATTAATTAAACGTTTCACGTGGAACAATGAGTATATTTCAAGAAAAATACGACGTTATAGTAGTTGGGGCTGGTCACGCAGGCTCAGAGGCAGCAGCAGCGGCAGCAAACATGGGCTGCTCTACATTGCTGGTCACAATGAACCTTCAAAATATAGCACAAATGTCTTGCAATCCTGCCATGGGCGGAATTGCAAAAGGACAAATAGTTAGAGAAATTGACGCTTTAGGCGGTTATTCGGGAATTGTTTCTGATAAAACCGCAATTCAATTTAAAATGCTAAACAAATCAAAAGGACCTGCAATGTGGTCTCCAAGGGTTCAAAGTGATCGAATGCGTTTTGCAGAAGAATGGCGTTTGATGCTAGAGCAAACTCCAAATCTTGATTTTTATCAAGAAATGGTTTCGGGCTTGTTGATTGAAAACCATGTAGTAATCGGAATCAAAACATCTTTAGGTTTAGAAATTAAAGCAAAGACTGTTGTGCTTACTAATGGCACTTTTTTAAACGGTTTAATTCATATTGGAGAAAAACAATTTGGCGGTGGTCGCGCAGGTGAAAGCGCCTCATTTGGAATTACAGAAGATTTGATACAAGTAGGTTTTGAAGCAGGAAGAATGAAAACAGGCACGCCTCCTCGAGTAGACGGTCGCTCTTTGGATTACTCTAAAATGGCAGAACAGCCAGGTGATCTTATACCTCATAAGTTTTCTTATTTAGAAAAAATAAAACCCTTGTCACATCAAAAATCGTGTCACATGACTTATACTTCTAATCAGGTTCATGATGTTTTACGTGAGGGTTTTGATAGAAGTCCAATGTTTAATGGTAGAATAAAAAGTGTAGGGCCAAGATATTGTCCATCAATTGAGGACAAAATTAATCGTTTTGCCGACAAAGACCGACATCAATTGTTTGTTGAGCCAGAAGGCTGGAATACAGTAGAGGTTTATGTGAACGGTTTTTCTACATCCTTGCCAGAAGACATACAATTTAAAGCTTTACGTTCTGTTGTAGGTTTTGAAAAAGTTAAATTCTTTAGGCCTGGCTATGCAATTGAATACGACTACTTCCCTCCTACACAATTAAAACACACATTAGAAACTAAACTGGTAGATGGTTTGTTTTTTGCTGGTCAAATAAATGGAACAACAGGTTATGAAGAAGCTGCGTCTCAAGGGTTGATGGCAGGTATAAATGCCGCACTTAAGGTACAAGAACGCGAAGCGTTTATTTTAAAAAGAAACGAAGCTTATATAGGAGTGCTTATAGACGACCTAATTACAAAAGGAACCGAAGAGCCTTATCGCATGTTTACTTCTCGAGCAGAATACAGAACTTTATTGCGACAAGATAATGCCGACTCAAGATTGACGCCTAAAGGCTTTGATTTAGGTTTAGCTTCTGAAGAGCGATTGATTCGAATGGAAAAAAAGTTTTCTAAATCAAATGCGATGGTCCAATTTTTTAAAGAAACGAGTGTTTTGCCAAAAGAAGCAAACGTTATTTTAGAAGAAAAAGGATCTAGCCTTATGTCTCAATCAGACAAAATGTTTAAAGTTTTTTCACGTCCTCAAATTGATTTAGAGGATATCCTAAAATTTAAAAAAGTCTCTGATTACATACAAGAGCATGAACTAGATCACGAAATAATTGAACAAGCCGAAATTGATGTTAAATATTCGGGCTATATTGAAAAAGAACGTTTGCATGCAGACAAATTAAATAGACTCGAAGATGCAATTATTCCAGACAACTTTGATTTCAATAAAATTAAATCAATTTCTACAGAAGCAAAAATGAAATTCAATAAAATTCGCCCAAAAACAATTGCACAAGCTTCAAGAATAAGCGGTGTTTCTCCAAGTGACATTTCAGTATTGTTAATTTATATGGGGCGATAACTGTTTTTTCTTTTTACGATGTTTTAAATCAAATGGCGTTAATGTTTAATCAATTGTTTCACGTGAAACATATTTAAAAATCATTAAGTTTACTATATTTACACACGTTTTTTAATATTAAACATGAATTTTTACACAAACACTATTTTTATAAAAGTATTAGATCATTCCGTTTCAAAAGAATCATTTGATTTGCTTTTAGATGATCAGTTGCAGCTTTTAAAAACACACCCGCAACCTTCTTTTGAAACCCTTCCTTCTTACTATGAAAGCGAGGATTATATTTCCCATACCGATTCAAAAAGAACACTGTTTGAAAAACTATACCATTTAGTAAAGGTTAATGCACTTAAAAAAAAGGTTTCATTACTTTCAAAACAAAACCCAAGCAAAGGAAGCTTATTAGACATAGGTGCCGGAACAGGTGATTTTTTAATACAAGCAAAAGCATCAGGCTGGAACACCTTAGGAGTTGAGCCTAACGAAAAAGCAAAAAAAATATCTCTTTCAAAAGGGGTTCGTTTTGCTAAGTCTTTAGAAGATTTAGAAAACAACACGTTTGATGTAATAACTATGTGGCATGTTTTAGAGCATGTCCCAAATTTAAAACACCAAATAAAAACACTAAAAAGACTTTTAAAGCCAAACGGAACAATAATTATTGCAGTTCCTAATTATAAGTCATTTGACGCCAAATATTATAAATCTTTTTGGGCAGCTTTTGACGTACCTAGACATTTATGGCATTTTTCTAAAATCAGCATTCAAAAATTAGTTGAAAAAGAAAATTTAAAATTAGTTAAAGTAAAACCCATGTGGTTTGATAGTTTTTATGTGTGTCTTCTTTCTGAAAAATATAAAACCGGAAAAATGAATTTTATAAAAGGCTTTTTAATAGGATTTATTTCAAATTGTTCAGGAATAATAAAAAAAGAGTATTCTTCACACATTTACATCATAAAAAACATTTAAAAACGATTTTAAAGCCTTTTTTAGCCACGCAAAAAACAAAACAATAAGATTGTGAAGAAAAATAAAGTTTTTAAAACAAAACAAACAAAAGAGCCTTCTTTAAAATAAAAAAAGACTATGGTTAAGCTTTATTTAATAGAATTTAATTATGCCATTAAAATTAGTACTTGCATTACTTTAGTCAATTGATTACTTTTACCAAAATCTAAAATTTACAATTATGAGTTCGTTTGCTTATAAATTAACGATTTTATGAAAACTTAAAAAAATATTTACAAATGAAAAAATTATTATGTGTTGCTTTGGGATTGCTAGTCTTGTCATGTAACAAGCAAGATGTTAAAGAAGATTTTAAAACAGCTTATGTTGATACCGACAAATTGATGGAAAAATATCAAAAAGCAACAGATTTAGAAAACAAGTATAAAATTAAATCTGAAGAAATGGGTCGTGAATTAGAAACAGAGGCTAAAAAATTTCAACAAGACTATGCCAACGCTCAAAGACAAGCGCAGGCCAAAGGACCACAATGGGCTCAACAAAAAGGATTTGAATTTCAAGAAAGAGAACAAAAACTAAACACAAAACAACAATCAATGTCTCAAGAACTACAAAGAGAAAGTGGTGTTGAAATGGATTCGTTAGTAACCGAAATAAAAACATTTATTAAAGACTACGGAAAAACTAAGAGTTATGATTATGTTTATGGAACAGGAAGTACGGTTACCGTTTTATACGCAAAAGACAAATATGATATTACAGAAGAGTTGGTTAAACTTTTAAATGCAAATTATAAAACACTTGATAAAAAAGAAGTATTAAAAGCAGCAGAAGAAAAAAAATAATAGTTTCTTAAAAACTTAATTAAGCCTCATTATTTATGTAATGAGGCTTTTTAATTGTAAAAATTTTATATTTTTATCCTTTAAAATATAAGCCAAAATGAATTCATTATCAGCTGTTGCAACCTACACACTAAAGTTTATCAACCAAACCAATAAATCTGTTTTTTTAACAGGAAAAGCGGGAACAGGCAAAACCACTCTTCTTAAAGAAATCATAAAAACAACACACAAAAACACAGCCGTTGTTGCCCCTACAGGTATCGCGGCTTTAAACGCTGGTGGCGTTACCATTCACTCTCTTTTTCAACTCCCTTTTGGAGGTTTCATTCCAGACACAATTGCACCATATGTTACAGATTATGTGAAATTTGAGTCAAAAAGCACACTTTCAAGGCACTTTAAAATGAGCGCTATTAAAAGAAATGTGATTAGAAACATTGATCTTCTTGTCATTGACGAGGTCAGCATGCTTCGTGCCGATTTACTCGATGCCATTGATTTTATGATGCAATCTGTTCGAAGAAACAAGCAAGCTTTTGGCGGAGCACAAGTATTATTCATTGGCGACTTACTTCAACTACCGCCAATAGTTAAGCCAGAAGAATGGACTGTTCTACGAAAATATTACAAAGGGAAATTTTTTTTTCATTCGCACGTCATTCAGCAAAATCCACCTTTATATATTGAATTAGATAAAATTTACCGTCAAACCGACAATGAATTTATTGAGGTGCTTAATAACCTAAGAAATAATACAATAACGAAAGACGATTTAACAATTCTAAATAAATTTGTAAAGCCTAATTTTGATTTTAAAAACAACCCAGGCTTTATAACATTAACCACCCACAACAATAAGGCAGACACTATAAATACAGAGGCTCTTGCCGAATTGGACGGAAAATTATTTACGTATAAATCTCAAATTATAGATGAATTTCCAAATAAAATATTTCCTGTTGATGAACATTTAGAGCTCAAATTAGGTGCCCAAATCATGTTTATTAAAAATGATTTGTCCTTAGAAAAAAATTATTTTAATGGTAAAATGGGCATCATTAAGCACTTATCTGCTAAAGAAATAATGGTTTATTTTTCCGACGAAAACAAAACCATTGAAGTAGAAGCCTATGAATGGCAAAACATTAGATATAAAGTAAATTCAAACACCAAAGAAATTGAAGAGGAAGTTTTAGGAACCTTTACCCACTACCCTATTAAATTAGCCTGGGCAATTACGGTTCACAAAAGCCAAGGATTAACATTTGACAAAGCGGCCTTAGATGTTTCACAAGTTTTTCAACCCGGACAAGCTTATGTTGCCCTTTCTCGTCTGCGTTCTCTAAAAGGTTTAATTTTGCTTGCTCCTATTCAAATGAATGGTCTTTCAAACGATTCGGATGTAATGCTTTATGCGGAACAAAAAGCAAGTGAAGAATACATTCAAAAATCTTTAGAACAAGAAACTAAAAATTATTTATTTAACTATTTACAAGCCACTTTTGATTGGAAAGACTTGTCTCAAGAATGGAGAAGTCATCGCTTCAGCTATAAAGAAGAAGCCCCTAAATCACCTAAAGCTAAATATGCTAAATGGGCTGAAAATCAATCTAATAAGATAGATAATTTAGCCGTGCCATCTCAAAAATTCATCAGTCAATTAAGAAGTTTGTTTTCTAAAGAGCCTTTTGATATAAATTATATAAATGAAAGGTTTAATGCGGCGTATAATTATTTTTATACAGACTTAGATCGTCTTGTATATGAACTTTTACTTAAAATAGATGAAATTAAACGCATAAAAAAAGTAAAACAATTTTATGACGAGTTAAATGATTTAGAGGATTCTCAAACCAAAGCCATTCGGCGTTTAATGAAAGCTAAGTTGCTAATACAAATGGTAGCATCTGGCAAAGAAATATCTAAAAATAATCTTATTTCGGATGAAATTTTATCCTATAAAAACAACAAAATTAGACAAATACGCGAACTAAACAATCCAACACCTGGTGTTTTTGAAGCAGATCAAGATCTGTCATATTACGAACCAAAAGAAAAAAAACCAAAGGAAAGTAAAAAGCCAACGATAGAAATCACATTTGAAATGTGGAAAGAAAATGCCACAATTTTAGAAATCGCAATTCGTCGAAAACTAACCGAAGGCACAATTTTTGGACACTTTACAAAGTTGGTCGAACAAGATTATTTATCAATTAACGACATAATTTCAAAAGAAAAAATCAATCAATTAAAAGAGTTATTTAAAGACTATAATGGAGAAAACGTTGCAGAATTAAAACAAACTGTAGGCGACACACTTACTTGGGAAGAGTTAAAAATGTATAAAGCGTCGATAAATAAAACAAAAAAGTAAAAAAATCATTGAGGTTTATAAGCTATTTTAAAACTAACCCCCTACTTTTTATGTATCAATCGCGTCAATTTTATAGATAAATCGGTTAAAATAATTTTTCCATTGCCGTTGCGTTCAATATGATAAATAGCATCAGAAATTTCTTTAAAAATTTCATTTATATTACCTCCATTTACAAAGGGAGCAAATTTATCCAATTGAAACTCTTTTAAGCCTTCATTTAAATAAACCAAGTCTTTAGCGGTATAGTTTTGTAGTAAAGCCTGTCTAAAAAAGGCAATACAATAATGTAAAAATTGTTTTTGAACCTCTCTTCCATAACTTGCCACTTCTTCGCTCCATGCAATCAAATCTAAAACGGCTGAAGCGCTGCCTTTAGCTCTAAAAGCAGAACGCACCCACTTCACAAACCACTCTTCAAAAATGGCGTCATCATTTAAATTCTCAGACAACTTTATAGCTTTGTTAACATCTCCTTGAGACAAATGAGCATGTCTTTTTGATAGTGATTCAGATACACCATAGCGATCAATTAAAAGGGCTTCAATTTCTTTTTGTTCTGGTTTTTTAAATTCAACAAGCTGACATCGTGAGGTAATAGTCGAAATAATATCTTCTGCTTTTTCTGTAATCAATATAAAAACAGTTTTTTGAGGGGGTTCTTCTAAAATTTTAAGAATTTTATTTGCTGTAGCAGTGTTCATTTTATCTGCCATCCAAATAATCATAATTTTATAACCACCCTCATAAGACTTTAATGATAATTTTTTTACAATTTCTAACGACTCATCAACCCCTATTTGGCCTTGTTTTTTTTCTACACCTAAATGTGTATACCAATCGTTTAGACTGCCAAATGGATAAAGCCGAATAAACTCTTTCCATTGTTTTAAAAAATTATTACTAACGGGCTTGCTTTTTACGGTTTCAGTAGTAACAACAGGAAAAGCATAATGAACATCAGGATGAGAACATTCATTAACTTTAATTTGACAATTTTTATAATCAGCGCTTTCACTATTTTTATCTTTACATAAAATATATTTAGCATATGAAATAGCAATTTCTAACAAACCGATTCCTTCTGGCCCAACAAATAACTGTGCATGTGCAAGTCGATTATCGTCAACACTTGAGGTTAAATAATCTATCGTTTTTTGGTTACCAACAACGTTTTCAAACAAAATAATCTATTTTATAAAAGTTACACACCAGCAATAAGCACTTAATGCAAACAAATTTAATACATTTAATAAAACCATAACTCTTTTTTATTTACTTACTTCCAAATTATTAAATATATTTGTAAAAAAGATATTTAATGAAAACAATAAATAATATAGACTTTAAGGGTAAAAAAGCTATAATTAGAGTAGATTTCAACGTTCCTTTAGATCAAAACTTTAACGTTACAGATGCCACAAGAATAGAAGCGGCTAAACCAACGATTGATAAAATATTAAAAGACGGAGGGAGCGTAATTCTAATGTCTCACTTAGGAAGGCCCAAAGGAGTTGAAGAAAAATACTCTTTAAATCATATTTTAAGTAAAGTTACTGAGGTTTTAGGCCAAGAAATACATTTTGCAAACGACTGCATTGGCGAAGAAGCTCAAACAAAAGCAAACAACCTTAAGCCAAATCAGATCTTGTTGTTGGAAAATCTTCGTTTTTATAAAGAAGAAGAAGAAGGAGATGCAGATTTTGCAAAAAAACTAGCTAACCTTGGCGATATTTATGTTAATGATGCATTTGGCACAGCGCATAGAGCACACGCATCAACAACAATTATTGCTAATTATTTTCCAGAAAACAAATTTTTCGGTTTATTGTTAGCTAAGGAAATTGAAAGCATCAATAAAGTTCTTCATGAATCAAAAAAACCGGTTACCGCAATTTTAGGAGGCTCAAAAGTTTCTTCAAAAATTACAATAATTGAAAACATTTTAGACAAAGTAGACCATATGATTATAGGTGGCGGAATGACGTTTACATTTGTTAAAGCCTTAGGAGGCTCTATTGGAAACTCAATATGTGAAGACGACAAGATGGAATTGGCCTTAGAAATTTTAAAACAAGCTAAAGAAAAAGGAGTGCAAATTCACCTTCCTGTTGATGTTGTTGCGGCAGATAATTTTTCTAATGATGCTAATACTCAAGTTTTAGATGTTACCCAAATTCCTGAAGGATGGCAAGGTTTAGACGCTGGACCCAAATCACTTGAGCTTTTTAAGGAGGTAGTTTTAAAATCAAAAACAATTCTTTGGAACGGACCCGTAGGTGTTTTTGAAATGCCAACTTTTGCAAATGGAACAATTAAAGTAGGCGAATATATAGCACAATCAACAAAAGACGGTGCCTTTTCTTTAGTTGGTGGTGGCGATTCAGTTTCGGCAGTAAAACAATTTGGTCTTGAAAACGAAGTTAGCTATGTTTCAACAGGCGGAGGCGCTATGCTAGAAATGTTAGAAGGAAGAACTTTACCAGGTATTCAAGCAATTCTTAATTAATAACTTGCGATAATTTAATTTTTAGAGACTTCTTACTTATTACAACATATAATAAAACGCATACATGAATTTTAAAAAACTATTCTTAATTCTTATTCCATTTATGTCTTTTGCCCAGGAAAGCCAACAAGACACGCTGCAATTAGCGTTTTTAGAACAGGTGCCTAGTTTGGAAAACACAAAAGCGTCATTTGTAGACCATAGTACCAGTAACTGTATTGACGGAAGATGGATGGAAGAACTAAGCAATCAAGAGCTTTTTGAAGAAATGTATGCTGATGTTTCTGAATTAAACATAGACGAAACGGTTTCTTATGAAATGTCAACAGATCTTTTTAAAGAAAATTTAAAACTATTAGACGCAAAATCACCTTTTAACATTGCATATAATACGTCTTTAGAAAATGTAATCAAAAAATTTTTAAAAAACAGAACAGCCAGCTTCGAACGATTAATGGCCATATCGGAATATTATTTTCCAATGTTTGAAGAATACCTTGCAAAATATGATGTGCCCCTAGAAATAAAATATTTAGCCATTGTCGAATCGGCCTTAAACCCACAAGCAAAAAGCAGAGTTGGAGCTTCAGGATTATGGCAATTTATGTACACAACAGGTAAACAATTTAACCTTGAAGTAAATTCATATGTAGACGAACGCTACGACCCCCTAAAGGCAACCGAAGCCGCTTGTCAATATTTATCAAGTTTATATAAAATTTTTGGCGATTGGAGTTTGGTTCTTGCATCTTATAATGCTGGTCCAGGTAACGTATCTAAAGCTATTAGGCGATCAGGGGGGAGTCAAAATTTTTGGAACATTAGAAAACATTTACCCAGAGAAACCGCTAATTATGTTCCTGCTTTTTTGGCAACTATGTATATATATGAATATAAAAAAGAATTAGGGATTAAGCCACAAAAAGCTAAAATCACTTATTTTGAAACAGACACCTTAATGGTTAAAAGACAAATGAGTTTTAAACAAATATCAGATTTATTTGATATTCCCGAAGAACAAATAGCCTTTTTAAATCCCATATATAAATTACAAATTATTCCATTTACAAAAGAAAAAGGGCATTTTTTGAGACTTCCAAAAGATAAAATAGGCTTGTTTGTTTCTAACGAAGACAAAGTATACGAGTACATTGATTATGTTAAAAATGAAGACGAACAAGTTGTTGAATTTTCTGGTGAAAAAGACATTGATGAGCCCAACAACAAACTCGTGTATCACACTGTGAAAAGAGGAGAAAATTTAGGCTTGATTTCGGATAGATACAACATAAGCGTTGCAAATTTAAAAAAATGGAATAATTTAAAAACAGCTCAAATACAATCCGGAAAAAAATTAATGCTTTACAGCTCAAAAAAAGCAGAATCAAATACCGACACAGCCTATAGTTTATCTACATACACGGTTAGACAAGGAGACTCTTTTTATTCCATTGCAAAAAAAATTCCAGGGGTTTCTGCAGATGATATTAAAAAATGGAACGGTATTAGTGGGAACAATATTAAGCCCGGAATGAAATTGAAATTAAATGGTTAAAATATGATCAAAAAAACGAATATGAAAAACTTTATATTACTATTGTTTACAGCTTTTTTACTAACATCTTGTAAAGATGAGCCAAACGTTAAAGGCCTGTCAGATTCATCAGGAAATATTAATAACGTTTCTGTTTTCATAGATGAAGTAATGTGGAATGGTCAAATAGGAGATTCATTAAGAAAAAAACTAGCAGCACCCGTAGACGGATTGCCACAAGAAGAGCCTACTTTTAACATCAATCAATACCCTACCAAAATATTTGATGGTTTTGTAAAAAAAGGCAGAAACATAATTGTAGTTCAAAAAACAGATAAAACCGGTTTTGGTGCTTCAAAAGATCAATATGCTGCGCCACAAAATGTGTTTTATATATCTGGCAAAACAACCAATGATGTATTAAACATTATAGAAAATAAAGCATCCCAAATAATACAGACTATTAGAAAGGGCGAAATACTTGAAAATCAAAAACGAATGAAAAAAGCATTAGTTAATGATAAAAACATTAAAAATAGGTTTGGCGTTACAATGAATATAGGTTATGGCTATAATTATGAAACCATAAACGATAAGTTTATTTGGCTTCGAAAAGAATACCAATCGGGTTATAACAGTATTTTGGTATATGAAGTGCCAATTAACAGAATTGAAAACCAAAACGAGATTGTTCAAAACATAATTAGTATAAGGGACTCTATAGGAAAAGCAAATGTGCATGGAATGCTTGACAATACTTGGATGATAACTGAAGAAGCTTATGCGCCTTATTTATTTACGACAACCCTAGACAACAAACCAGCATTTTTAACCAAAGGAACCTGGGAACTTAAAAACGATTTTATGGCAGGACCATTTATTAATTATGCTATTAAAGACACGACAAACAATCGTTATTTAATAATAGAAGGTTTTACATATTTACCCTCAAAAGCAAAAAGAGACCATATGTTTGAATTAGAAGCCATCATAAACTCAGCAAAAATTATTGATTAATTTAGCTTTTTTCAACATTGTAAACCAATCAGCCCATAATTTCGTGATGCTAAACCAACCCCATGCTAACATTTAAAATAAAGCGTTTTAACGAACTTTCTGTTCTAGAACTATATAATTTACTTCAATTGCGATCTGAGGTCTTTGTGGTAGAGCAAAACTGCGTCTATCAAGACCTTGACGGCAAAGACGAAAAAGCATTACATGTTTTAGGCTTTTTTGAAAACAAAATTGTAGCGTATACAAGAATTTTTAACAAAGGTTATTATTTTGACGAAGCATCAATTGGTCGAGTGGTGGTGAGTTCTAAAGTTAGAGCTAAAAAATGGGGACACGAATTGATTAAGGCTTCTATAAAAGCAATTGACGACGAATACAAAACAACAGCAATAACCATTTCAGCTCAAGAATATTTAAAAAAATTCTATGAAACCCACCAATTTGAACAAACCAGTGAGTTGTACTTAGAAGATGACATTCCACATATTCAAATGAAGAGAAAATAGATTGAGCGCATGTGTTTATTTACAAATCAAACCCCAACTTTACTTCTAATTTTGAAGCAATAATTTTCGTAATTCTATGTTTTAATTCCGGAATTTTAATGCTTTCTATTGCTTCATTACAAAACGCAAACATTAATAATGCTCGTGCTTCTTTTTTAGGAATACCCCTTTGTTGCATATAAAACATTGCGTTTTCATCCAACTGTCCAATAGTACAGCCATGAGAACATTTTACATCATCTGCAAAAATTTCCAATTGCGGTTTTGCATTAATAGTGGCTTTGTCACTTAGCAAAATATTATTATTTTGTTGAAATGCATTTGTTTTTTGTGCCTCTTTTTCAACAAATATTTTTCCATTAAACACACCTGTTGCACGATCTCCAATTATAGTTTTATAATTTTGATGGCTTTCACAATTTGGAGTAGCATGCTGCACCAAAGTGTAATGATCCACATGTTGATTTTCACCAATAATTGTAATCCCTTTCAACGTGCTATCTATATGCTCTCCTTGATGATAAAAATTTAAGTTGTTACGCGTTAAATTTCCACCAAATGAAAACGTATGAACGCAGGCATTACTTTCTTGTTTTTGAGCAATAAAAGTGTTGTCAATTAAGTTCGCGTTTAAGTTGTCGTTTTGAAGCTTATAATAATCAACATGGGCTCTTTTTAAAGCATAAACTTCAGTAACTGAATTTGTTAAAACAGGATTTGAGTTCAAGCTTTGATGTCTTTCAATAATTTGAACATGAGCATTTTCACCAACAATTATTAAATTTCGAGGCTGAACCATAAGGGCGTCCTCTATTCCTGTAGAAAAATAAATAATTTCAACAGGCTTATCCGCAATTTTATTTTTCGGAATATTAATATAGGCACCTTCTTGAGCGAAAGCAGTATTTAAAGAGGTTAAACTTTCGTCTTTACTGGCAATATTATTAAAATATTCATCAATAATCAACTTGTACTTTGACTTATTTAAGGCAGAAGACATGGTGCAAACATCTATTCCTTCATGTGTCGTTTCTGACAAGAACGAACTAAATTTGCCATCAATAAAAACGACTTTATAGGTGTCAACTTCATGTAAAAAATATTTTTTTACATCTGCAAAACCCAATGAATTTTCTTGTTTTGGGAATACAGAAAAGTCGGTTTTTAAAATTGCATTTAGCGATGTATATTTCCAAGACTCTTCTTTTTTTGAAGGGAAACCTTTGTGTTCAAAGGTTTTTATAGCGTTTGTTCGCAAGGTATGTAAAGAAGAAGATGTGTCTACTCTTTCTTCAAATGCCATAAATGACGAAACTAATTTTTCTTTTAAATCCATTTTTTATTTTGTTTATGGTTTATGGTTTTTTGTTTATGGTTCCGAAGAACCAGAAACGATAAACAACAAACATGTTTAATTTAACTCGTTTTTAATCCAGTCATATCCTTTTTCTTCTAACTCTAAAGCCAGCTCTTTGCCCCCTGATTTTACAATTTTTCCATTCATCAATACATGAACAAAATCAGGAACAATATATTCTAATAATCTTTGATAATGAGTAATTACAACTACCGCATTATTTTGACTTTTCAATTTATTTACTCCATTAGCCACAATTCGCAAGGCATCAATATCTAAACCTGAATCTGTTTCGTCTAAAATAGCCAATTTAGGTTCTAACATAGCCATTTGAAAAATTTCATTACGTTTTTTTTCTCCACCCGAAAAACCTTCGTTTAAAGAACGTGACAAAAATTTACGATCAATTTCTAATAACTCAGATTTTTCGCGAATTAGTTTTAACATTTCGTTTGCAGGCATATCTTCTAGGCCTTTAGCTTTGCGTGACTCATTTATTGCGGTTCGCATAAAGTTGGTAACCGATACTCCGGGTATTTCAACTGGATATTGAAAAGACAAGAAAACACCTTTGTGCGCGCGCTCTTCGGTTGCTAATTCTGATATGTCTTCGTTTTCTAACAGGATTTGTCCTTCGGTAACCTCATAGCTATCATTACCTGCAATGATAGAGGCTAAGGTGCTTTTACCAGCACCGTTTGGCCCCATAATAGCATGAACTTCTCCTGCGTTTACCTCCAAATTAATCCCTCTTAATATTTCTTTATCTTCAATTGAAGCGTGTAAATTTTTTATTGATAACATGTTTTAATTTTATAAATTTTTAATTTTTTTTAATTCTTTTTTAATTTCTAAAAACGATCTTCCATCGCTTAGTTTTTTAGCGATCAGCTTAGTAACATAAGGTGCGGCAACAGAGGTGCCACTGCCCGAAGACCATCTTTTTAAAGCAATTTGGTATTTAATATTTTCACCAGGCGCATAAACATCTACAGTTTCACCATAATTGGAATACTCCCATCTTTCACCTTTTATTGAATTGGCGCCCACAACGATAGTATTGGGTAATGAAATTAATGCAGGAACATCATAAGCTTTTTCGCAGTTTTGGCCTTCATTTCCGGCAGCAATCACAAATATTATTTTAGGATATTTTTTCATGTTTTTTTCTAAAACTTCTCTAAAGTGAATTAACCATTTATGCGAGTTTTCTCTAATTTCTTTATCATTATTTCCTAAATTTTTGTTTATTGAAGCAAAATAATCCAAGTCTAATCCCCAACTGATGTTTACAATTTGAACCTTATTTTTAGCAAAATACAAAAGTGATTCTTGAACAAAATAATCCATTTTTTTTAATTCGGCTTTAAAACCCCTCAAACGTTCTTTTACCGTAAGGTATAAATAAGTTGCTGTCAATCTAGTTGTTGTTGGCTCAAACCCAACGCCTAAAATCAATACATTCTGGTTGTTTTTTGCAATAATAGAGGCTACAGCAGTTCCATGATCATATTTTTTACTGTTTTGAAATGTTGCTTCAAACCGTTCAGTTATAATGGTTTCATTTTCATCAAAACCTATCCCAATTATATCATCAACATAACCGTTCTTATCATCATCTTCATTGTTTTTTATCTCTTTATCGTTTTTATAAACAGTTGATTCTGGTAGCGAAAGGGCATCGAATTTTTCCCAAACGCCTATTCTTATTTTATCTTGAGAATAGATGTTTTGGATATAAAAAAAAGATGTTATAACGGTTATATAATATAAAAAATTATTCATAAAGCCCTATTTATTATAGGTTACACAATGCTGTTTTTCTAAATACGTGCTGTTTAACCAACACTTCCTTCTAAACTTATTTCTAATAATTTTTGAGCCTCGACAGCAAACTCCATCGGCAACTTATTCAATACCTCTTTACTAAAACCATTTACTATTAATGCGATTGCTTTTTCCGTAGGAATACCACGCTGGTTGCAATAAAAAACCTGATCTTCTCCAATTTTTGAAGTTGTAGCTTCGTGTTCTATAATGGATGTTGTGTTTTTACTTTCTATATAAGGAAACGTATGCGCACCACATTCATTTCCCATTAAGAGACTGTCACACTGCGAAAAATTACGTGCATTTTCCGCTCGAGCACTTATTTGCACCAATCCTCTATAACTGTTTTGAGATTTTCCTGCAGAAATACCTTTTGAAATTATAGTAGACTTAGTGTTTTTGCCCAAGTGAATCATTTTTGTACCCGTATCGGCTTGCTGGTAATTATTGGTAACTGCTATGGAGTAAAATTCACCAATAGAATCATCACCTTTTAAGATTACGGATGGATATTTCCAAGTAATAGCAGATCCTGTTTCTACTTGTGTCCAAGATATTTTTGCCTTTTTTTCACACAACCCTCTTTTAGTAACAAAATTATAAACGCCCCCTTTTCCTTCAGAATTTCCAGGATACCAGTTTTGAACGGTTGAATATTTTATTTCAGCATTATCTAATGCTATTAACTCTACAACTGCCGCATGTAGTTGGTTTTCATCTCTACTGGGCGCAGTACATCCTTCTAAGTATGAAACATAACTACCTTCATCAGCTATTAAAAGTGTTCTTTCAAATTGTCCTGTTCCGGCTTGGTTGATTCTAAAATAAGTGGATAACTCCATTGGACAACGAACACCTTTAGGAATATAACAAAAACTACCGTCAGAAAAAACAGCTGAATTTAGTGCAGCATAAAAATTGTCTTTTTGAGGAACAACAGTTCCCAAATATTTTCTTACTAATTCAGGATGTTCTTTTATGGCCTCCGAAATACTCATAAAAATAATTCCTTTTTCGCTCAACGTTTTTTTGAATGTTGTAGCCACTGAAACACTGTCAATAACTATATCCATTGCCACATTATTCATCATTTTTTGTTCATCAACCGATATGCCTAGCTTTTTATACATAGCTAATAATTCGGGATCTACATCATCTAATGTTTTATTTGGATCTGCTTTTTTTGGCGCAGAATAATACGAAATAGCTTGAAAATCTGGCTTTGTATAATGTACATTTGCCCACTCAGGCTCTATCATTTTTTTCCAGGCACCAAACGCCTCTAAACGCCAATCGGTCATCCATTGAGGTTCTTCCTTCTTTTTTGAAATGGCACGAACAATATCTTCATTTAGACCAACAGGAAACGTTTCTGCATCTAACTCTGTGTAAAAGCCATATTCGTATTCTTTATTTTCTAATTCGACTTTTAAGTCGTCTTCGGTATATTTTGACATAATTTATTTTTTGATTTATAAAGAAAAACTTTCTCCGCATCCACATGTTCTTTGAGCATTTGGATTATTAAACACAAAGCCTTTACCATTTAAGCCTCCAGAAAACTCTAATATTGTTCCAGCTAAATAAAGAAAACTCTTTTTTTCAACGGCAATTTTTATATTATTGTCTTCAAAAACTTTATCGTTTTCTCCTATTACTTTGTCAAACGTCAATTCGTATGACAAGCCAGAACACCCCCCGCTTTTTACACCTACTCGAACAAAATCTTGAGCAGCTTCAAAACCGTCGCTTTGCATCATTTCTACTATTTTTTTACTTGCTGTGTCAGAAACTTTTATCATGATTTTTTTTATCAAATTAACGTGTTACGACCTAAGAAAACCCAATTTTAAAGGCCGTTAACACCATTTTTGTTATTTAGATTTTGTCTAAACAGATTACAAAGGTATAGTATTTCAATCTTTTTTCAATAAATTATAACATATTTATAACGCATACATGTATAAGTCTAATTTATACTTAAAAATTCAAAAGATATTATTCGTTTTTTATGTAAATTGCATTAAAATAGTAATCATGAACTTATACCCTATAGAATCCGGTAATTTTAAATTAGACGGCGGTGCCATGTTTGGAGTTGTTCCAAAAACACTTTGGAATAAAACGAACCCCGCCGATTCGAACAACTTAATCGACATTGCTGCGCGTTGCCTTTTAATTGAAGAAGGAAAAAGATTAATTTTGATTGATACCGGAATGGGCAACAAGCAATCCGACAAGTTTTTTAGTTATTATTCGCTTTGGGGAAATCACTCTATAGATAGTTCGCTAGCTAAATATGGTTTTCATAGAGACGACATAACCGATGTTTTTATGACGCACTTGCATTTTGATCACTGCGGCGGAAGCGTACTATGGAATAAAGACAGAACAGGTTATGAATTAGCCTTTAAAAACGCCAAATATTGGACCAATGAAAAGCATTGGAACTGGGCAACAAAGCCTAATAATCGTGAAAAAGCATCGTTTTTACATGAAAACATACTGCCAATTCAAGAAAGTGGGCAATTGAACTTTATCACCAGAACAGAACAGGTTTTTCTTGACAAATCGGAATTGGGTTTTGGAATATTTTTTGCCGACGGTCATACCGAAAAACAAATGATTCCTATGATAAATTATAAAGGAAACATCATATGCTTTACAGCTGATTTATTGCCAACTGCAGGTCATATACCTTTACCCTATGTTATGGGATATGACACAAGACCCCTAATAACCCTTGATGAAAAAAAGGTTTTTCTAGAAATGGCTGCAGAAAAAAACTTTTTACTACTTTTGGAGCACGATGCACATAATGAAATAATTACTGTAGAACAAACAGAAAAAGGAATTCGATTAAAAGAAATTCTAACTTGTCAAGCCATATTTTAATTTTTAACTACCTAACAAAACAAATAAATTTCAAAAATAATGAGAACATTAAAACCATTTTATGCCACTGCTGCTTTAGCGCTTATTTTAGCTAGTTGTGGCGGAACTTCAAAAATAATTTCTACTCCTATTGAAAATATAGACACCGTTCTAAGTAAAACGACTAAACTTTCAGAAAATGACTTAAAACGCTGGAGCCACTTAGACTTAGTTAAAGACTCTGTTCCAGGAATGAGTGTTGATAAAGCTTATGCTGAATTACTTCAAGGTAAAAAAGGTAAAAAAGTTATTGTAGGTATTGTAGATTCGGGTGTAGATATTAATCATGAAGATTTAAAAGCGGTGATTTGGACAAATCCAAAAGAAATTGCAGGTAACGGAATTGATGATGATAAAAACGGTTACATTGACGATATTCACGGTTGGAATTTTTTGGGAGATGCTGTTAACGAACAGTTAGAAATGGCACGTATCGTTAAAATCGGGCCAAGTGCTCCAGATTATATAAAAGCAAAAGCCGCCTTAGACGCAGAACTAGAAGGTATTAATGGTCAAAAAAACCAAATAGATATGATTATTAAGGCTGAAAAAGCTTTAGAAGAAGAGTTAAAAAACACAAACTTTACACTTGCAGATGTAAAAGCAATGACAACCGAAGACGCAGCTTTATTGCAATATAAAGCCATGTTTAGTAATATTTTAGCTCGTCAAGATAAAGCAGCATTTGATGAAAGATTAAAAGGAGGTATTAAACAAGTAAACGATCAATTGAGCTACAATTATAGTGTAGATTTTGATGGTAGATCTATAGTTGGCGACAATCCATACGACATCAATGACACTAAATATGGCAACAACAATGTTGTGGGTCCAGACGCAGAAGAAGCATTACACGGAACTCACGTTGCCGGAATCGTTGCTCAAGTAAGAGGAAATGGTCTTGGTGGAGACGGTGTTGCAAACTTAGTTAAAATTATGGCCGTTAGAGCCGTTCCTAACGGAGATGAATATGACAAAGATATTGCATTAGGCATTCGTTATGCGGTTGATAACGGTGCTAAAGTAATTAACGGTTCTTTTGGAAAATATTTTTCGCCACAAAAAGAATGGGTTCAAGATGCTTTAAAATATGCTGCCAAAAAAGATGTATTAGTAATTTTTGCAGCGGGTAACGATGCTAAAGATTTAGATGTTGTAAATAAATATCCAAGTGATTCTTATGATGGTGCTCCAGAAGTATCGAACAATGTTTTAATTATTGGGGCGTTAAACGCAACTTATAGTAACAATATGGTTGCTCCTTTTTCTAACTATGGAAAAAAGAATGTTGATGTTTTTGCTCCAGGAATGCAAATTTATGCTAGCGTTCCAAATAACAAATACAGATACTTACAAGGAACATCAATGGCTTCGCCAAACGTTGCTGGAGTAGCTGCTTTAATTCGTTCATATTATCCAAAATTATCGGCAGCTCAAGTAAAACAAATTATCATTGAAAGTGGAACACCATTAAAAAATGCTGTTTTAGCTGGAGAAGATCAACACGAAGCAAACTTTGCTGAAATTTCTAAATCAGGAAGAATAGTAAACGCATACAATGCTTTATTGATGGCTTCAAAAATGTAAACTATATCACGTTTGTTTTGTACAATTAACTTAAAGCAAACTATTATATGAACAAACCACAAAGAATTTGTTTATTCTTTGTGGTTTTTATTTATACAACTTATTAAGTCCATAAAAAACCATTAATGTCCGATAAAAAATAAAAATGCCTGTTTTTGTTTTTTATCTAATTGTTATTCAGTCACTTAATTTTTATTTTGTGTTATTTATAAAAAACAGGCTTCAAAAAAATGACAATTGTTCTATTTCAGCTTTATCAATAATCCAGTCTTTTTCTGGGTTTTCTAAAAACTTCATCAATTGAATATAATTGAAAAGATGGATTTTACAAAAACTAACCAAGTTTGAAAAGGCCCAACTTCTTTTTAACTTCTTTTTTATTACGGCTATTAGTAAATTGACTATCAAAACACAATATATCTGTATTTTAATGGCATTATCGTTGTCTCCTAAAAAATATCTCAACGGAAAATTTTGTTTGAGCTGCTTGAAAAGCAACTCGATTTGCCATCTTATTTTATATAAAGCAGCTATTAAACCTGCCCTTAGCTCAAACAAATTGGTGATAAATTCAAATTCTCTTTTGTTTTCTCGGTCATAAAATTTTACTTTTCTAACTTTTAACTTTGATATTATTTTGCCTTCTTTAACCTCAATTTCAATAATTTCATCTTGTAAAACGCCACTATGAATGTTTTCAGAAACTTCTTTAATTTCTAATTCTTCATAAACCGCATTGTCTTTTATTCGGGTTACAAATCCTGTTTTATTGTCTGTAAAATACTTGAAAGCCTTGTAATAATTGTATCCTTTGTCAAAAACATAGACAGTATCATCATCACATTTTAACTTCTTTAAAAAGTTATGATCATTTGTAATGGCTGGGCTAAACCAGTCTAAACTTGGATCTTTTTCATCGGCATTGATTACTGTATGAACTTTAATTCCGTCTTTACTCTTTACTTCTTTTGTTTTTCTTCCAACGCAACTCAAATGTCCTTAAATAAGCTAATTGCTGTACTATCAAAAATCTTAACCTTTTTTTTTATAACATCTTGACCCGAGCAGTAGCGAACAGACGAAACAATTTGGCTGTCCGACAAAACCGAACCATACTCTTGCAAGAGTTTATTGTAAATATCTTTAAAAAATGCTACGTTTCTTTTCTTGTTAGCATCGGATAAAGCACTTCGGTTTGGAATATGGACTCAACTGAAAACTTTCTGTTTTTCCAAACTAGCCAAGCATTGCTCCAGAAACTTCTCGAAGTGAATTACACTTAGCAAACGAACAGAATAGCATACTTATCAAGTGGTCTTTTGTCTTAAAACGCTTTACATATCTGTCAGAATCATTCTTTTTGACCGCATCTTTCACTATTTTATCATCAATTAAAGAAATCAGCTGTCCGAACTGCGAAGCAATCTCGAAAACCGAACTTTAAATAAAAATTTGAGTAAAACAGATTTACTAGAAAAATAATTAC
>NZ_CAWUTS010000052.1:0-19630 GCF_963925415.1 uncultured Flavobacterium sp.
ATATATTGTTTAGTTTATTTTTTTATGTTATTAAAAGAAAAAAAGCTTTCTAATTAAGTTTAAATCCTAAGTGTTTTGGATACATTGACTAAAAATCAAAATTAGAGGTTAAATTTATTTTAATATATAGAATAAAAAAAATCAATATTAAAAAAAAAATTAATCATAAAAAATTGTTAAAAAAATTGATAAATTTAATTATATAGTTTTGACATTTAATGCTTTTTTGGAGTTTATTAATTATATTTGCTTATTATTTAAAAAAATAATTTTTATTAAAAATTAACATGCTTAAAAACGAAAAATTGAACGTTGAAATTGGTGAAAATCATATTGGAACTAGCGCTAACACCCCCCTCAGAGCAGATGCATTTGACATTTCTGATGATGTAAAAATTGAATTGATTAAAGATAATGTTGAAAACATTTTAACAATTCTTGGAATGGACCTTACAGATGATAGTTTAAGCGGCACACCAAATAGAGTAGCCAAAATGTTTGTAAATGAAATTTTTGGTGGATTAAATCCAAATAAGAAGCCAAGTTCGTCTACATTTGAAAACAAATATAAATACAACGAAATGCTTGTTGAAAAAAACATTGTAGTATATTCTACATGTGAGCATCATTTATTACCTATAGTAGGAAGAGCACATGTAGCTTATATATCTAATGGTACAGTTGTAGGCTTATCAAAAATGAATCGAATTGTTGATTATTTTGCAAAAAGACCACAAGTACAAGAACGTTTAAATATGCAAATTGTTGAAGAATTAAAAAAAGTATTGGGAACTGAAGATGTTGCATGTGTAATTGATGCAAAACATTTGTGCGTAAATTCGAGAGGAATTAAAGATATAGAAAGCAGTACTATTACCGCTGAATTTGGAGGCAAATTTAAAGAAGATGTTACCAGAAGAGAGTTTCTAGATTATATTAAAATGGATACTAATTTTTAGTTTTTGCCTAAAGTTTTATTTGTAAACATTTACCTTAGCTTTAATAAAAACGGAAACCTTTTTTATTAACAAAGGATAAAGCGGATAGTAGAAATAGTTTCAAAAAAAATAAAAATGCAAATTTACAAAAAAAACACCTTACGGGTATACAATACAACATCTGGCAAAAAAGAAACTTTTACTCCAATTTCTGAAGGAAATGTTGGCATGTATGTTTGCGGACCAACTGTTTATAGCAATGTGCATTTAGGTAATGTAAGGACTTTTATGAGTTTTGATGTTATGTATCGCTATTTGTTGCATTTAAAATACAAAGTACGGTATGTAAGAAATATTACTGATGCTGGACATTTGACCGATGATGGTGATGTAGAAAACGATCGTTTTGTAAAGCAATCTAAGTTGGAGAAGTTAGAACCCATGGAAATTGTACAAAAATATACAGTTGATTTTCATAAGGTTTTGCAAGAATTTAATTTTTTAGAACCCACAATTGAACCTACGGCAACGGGTCATATTATAGAACAAATTGAATTAACCCAGCGTATGGTTTTGGATGGATTTGCATATGAAAGCAAAGGTTCGGTTTATTTTGATGTATTGGCTTACAATGAAAAAGGGTTAAACTATGGTGAATTAAGCAACCGAAATGTTGAAGAATTATTTGTCAATACTAGAAATCTAGATGGTCAAAATGAGAAAAAAAACCCACAAGATTTTGCTTTATGGAAAAATGCATCGCCACAGCATATAATGCAATGGCCTTCGCCCTGGGGAAATGGATTTCCGGGATGGCATTTAGAATGTACTGCAATGAGTACCAAATACCTAGGTAAAAATTTTGACATACACGGAGGTGGAATGGATTTAAAATTCCCACATCATGAATGCGAAATTGCACAAGCAAAAGCCAGTTTTGGCCACTCTCCTGTAAATTACTGGATGCATACAAACATGCTAACCATGAATGGCCTACGCATGAGTAAATCTACTGGGAACTATATTTTGCCGAACGAATTATTATCAGGTAATAATTCATTTTTTGAAAAAAGTTTTGATGCTAATACCGTTCGATTTTGCTTTTTACAAGCTCATTATAGAAGTGTTTTAGATATTTCTAATGATGCCATGGTAGCAGCTGAAAAAGGCTTTCATCGCTTAATGGAAGGAATATCTTTATTAGATAAGCTAAATACAAGTACCGCTTCAACTCTACATATAGATACTTGGAAAGAACAGTGTTATACAGCTATGAATGATGACTTTAACACACCTGTATTAATTGCCAATTTATTTGAAGGCATAAAATACGTTAATCTAGTTAATGATAAAAAAGAAACTTTAACTGCAGTTGATATAGCACTTTTAAAAGAAACTTTAACTGCTTTTACTTTTGATGTTTTAGGTATAAAAAACAGCCAAACATCAAATAATAGTTCTATAAAATTAAACGGCGTACTCGAAATGCTGATAACCATGAGAAATGAAGCTAGAATAAATAAAAATTGGGCTTTATCTGATGAAATAAGAGATAAATTAGCAGCTCTAGACATTGAGTTAAAAGATGGAAAAGAGGGTACTCGCTTTTCTTTATAACATTTGATTATTACTTAATTTGACATTAAAAAAAATTCTCATTTTTCCTTTTATACTTTTGGTTCGTTTTTATCAAGGGGCAATTTCTCCATTTACACCTGCCGCTTGCCGTTTTGAGCCTACTTGTTCACACTATACAGTTCAGTCCTTACAAAAATACGGATTATTTAAAGGAGGCTGTTTTGCAATTAAGCGAATTGTAAGTTGCCATCCTTGGGGAAAAAGCGGATATGATCCTGTACCTTGATTTTATATACCTAAATAAAACTTAAACATAAACTTTACTTTATTTTAACGACTAAACAAATTATATTCTTTATTTTTACTTTTTTAAAATAATTTCATTATTATGAATAACGCATTGTATATGGTTTGGAATCCCACACAAGGTTTTGATTTAGGATTTATAACCGTTCGATTTTACAGCTTGATGTTTGTCGTAGCTTTTGGATTAGGTTGGTATATTATGAAAGAAATATACAGTCGAGAAGGACTCTCTATTGAAAAATTAGACAATCTTTTTGTATATACAGTTGTAGCAACTTTAATAGGTGCGCGCTTAGGTCATGTTTTTTTTTATGATTGGGAATATTTTAGCCAACACACTGCAGAAATATTATTACCCATAAAAGAAAACCCTCAGGCTACACTTTTTGGCTTTATTGAGGGATGGGAATTTACAGGTTTTGCAGGTTTAGCAAGTCACGGTGCGGCAATATCTATAGTTATCGTAATGTATTTTTACAGTAAAAAAATAATTCAGAAACCCATCATATGGATATTAGATCGAATAGTAATTCCTGTAGCAAGTGGAGCAGTTTTTGTTCGGTTAGGCAACTTTTTTAATTCTGAAATTATTGGGAAAGAAACAACTTCATCGCTTGGAATAAAATTCATTAGAGATAAATTTAGTCCAAGAGAAGCAGTTCAAAAAACTAATATTTCCGATGTCAATCAAGCCTATAAATCAATTGAAACTAATTCGCAGTTTACAGATCTTTTAGCAGAAGTTAGCCCAAAGCATCCTGCCATGTTATATGAGGCTTTTGGGTATATATTTGTTTTTGCTATTTTGTTTTACATGTATTGGAAAACTAATGCAAAAAACAAACAAGGTTTACTATTTGGTACATTTTTAGTTTTACTTTGGACGGTTCGATTCTTTGTCGAATTTGTAAAAGAAAGCCAAGGTGGATTTGAAGAAAGCCTTGGTTTATTATCTACGGGTCAATGGTTGAGTATACCCTTTATTATAGCTGGAATTTTCTTTATGGTAAAGGCCAAAAAAGTAGCATAAAAAAAATGTAAAATAAAAAAAGCCCTTAAATTATTTTAAGGGCTTTTTTATTACAATCTAAATCCTAATGTAACGTGAGCTTTAAAATTTATATCTGAATAATTATCACTAATTGCTTTTGAATTTGAAAAATTTCTAGCAATTTGTGAGCCCAAGGTCAGACTGATTTTATCATTAAACAACCATTTATGACTTACGCCAAAACCTGCTTCAAGTCCACTTAAATCAAATTCTCTATTCATATTAGTGCTTGTACTTGTTCCTGTATCATAATCATAGAAGTAATAGTAGTCTATAATTTCTTGTTTACCAACTCTATATTTTAAAAAAGGCGAAAAGGCAAAACCATGTTGCTTTTTGTTTTTTGAAAAATAAAAATTGTAGGAAGCTTGTAAACCTATTAAATTGTTACTTTCTAAATAAGAAGCATCTAAATAGGAATAGGTGTCAAAAAGAGTAAGATCAAATTGAACAGACTGGTTTCCTTTCAAAAAATGTTCATATCCAATATTAAAAGATTTACCAACTATTAAATCAAAAAGGTTGGACTTTAATTCGCCTTTGTATTGTTTGACTTCTTCATCTTGAGCCAAAACAAAAAAAGGACATAACAACAATACTAAAAAATACTTTTTCATGAATATATAATTTAAATTTAAACAAATATAGATAGAGTTAATCAAAAAAAAATCCTAAAATTTTCATTTTAGGATTTTAAAATATCTTTACTTAATTTCTAATTTTCTTTTTTAAATTGAGCCATTTTTAAAGCTTCTTTTTCACTCATAGTATCTTTCATAACAGGAGTAGCAACAAATAAAGATGAATATGTTCCTACTAGTATACCTACTAAAATAGCAAATATAAATCCTCTGATCGTTTCTCCACCAAAGATAAATACAGCAATTAAAACTACTAATGTTGTAGCAGATGTATTTATTGTTCTACTCAACGTAGTGTTTAAAGCTTTATTTACTAATCCATCAAAATCAGATGTTGAATTATAATTTAAATACTCTCTAACACGGTCAAATACAATAACCGTATCATTTAATGAATATCCAATTACTGTTAAAATTGCAGCTATAAATGCTTGATCTATTTCCATGTTAAATGGTAAAATGGTATAGAAGAATGAGAATATACCCAATACAATAATAACATCATGCGCAACAGCCACTACAGCCCCAAGACCAAATTGCCATTTTTTAAACGAAATCATCAAGTATAAAAATACTACTAATAACGAAATAACTACAGCCCAAATAGAATTGGTAGTGATGTCTTTAGAAATAGTTCCAGATACTTTTGACGATTGCATGATACCAACTTTTTTGGTATCTGATGACACTACAAATTGATCATATGTTAAGCCTTTTGGTAAGTATTTTGTTAATGCTTCATATAGTTTAACATTTACTTCTTTATCTACACCTTCACTTTCTTCATCAACTTTATATTTTGTTGTAATTTTTAACTGGTTGTCATTACCAAAAACTTTGGCCTCTGCACTACCAAAAGTTGCAACTAAATCTTTAGCTACATCTGGAGCATTTACAGGTTGATCAAAACGTACTTGATATGTTCTACCTCCAACAAAATCGACCCCTTTATTTAAACCTTTTGTAAAAATCGAAAACAAACTGGCCAATATTAATACACCTGAAATAGCGTATGCAATTTTTCGTTTTCCTAAGAAGTCAAACTTCATATTTTTAAACCAGTTTTTTGTAATACTTGTTGAAAAAGCTAATTTTTCTCCTTTAGAAATACTCCAGTCTAAAAATATTCTAGTAATAAAAATTGCTGTAAATAATGATGTTAAAATACCTATCAATAAAGTAGTTGCAAAACCTTTAATTGGTCCTGTTCCTAATAAGAAAAGAATTAACGCTGTTATAAAAGTTGTAATATTAGCATCAACAATAGATGACATGGCACCTTTCCAAGTAAACGCATAATTAACAGCTTCTTCGATAGTTTTACCTGAATCTAATTCTTCTTTAGCTCTTTCAAATATAATAACGTTTGCATCTACTGCCATACCAATAGTTAATACAATACCTGCAATACCTGGCAATGTTAAAACAGCACCAAAACTTGCTAAAACTCCAAAAATAAATAAGATGTTTACCAATAAAGCTAAATTAGCATAAAAACCTGTTTTTCCATAATAGAAAACCATCCATAATAATACCAAAGAGAAACCTATAATAAACGACATGATACCACTACTGATAGCTTCTTTACCTAAAGATGGTCCAACAACGTCAGATTGTAAAATTTCTGCTCTTGCAGGTAATTTTCCAGCTCTTAACACATTGGCTAAATCTTTTGTTTCTTCAATAGTAAATAATCCTGATATTTCTGAACTACCCCCTGTAATTGCCCCTTTTGAAACACCTGGTGCAGAATAAACTGTATTGTCTAATGTGATTGCAATTGCATTTCCTTGTTGGGATACAGCGCCTGTTAATTTTTCCCACAATTTAGAACCTTTACCATTCATTTGCATACTTACGGCAGGTTTTCCAACATTGTCATACGTATCAGTAGCATTTGTAATTACACCACCACTAATAGGTGCCTCATTTGCTCTATTTCCTTTTAAAGCATATAATTCTGTAATATCTGGAGTTTTATCATTTACTTTTCCCCAAACAAATTTAACATCTGCAAGTTGATTGGGCAATAATACTTTAGTGTCATTTCTTCTGAAATAAGAATTAATCTTTGCAGTGTCAGAAATTTTAGAATAACCAATAATTGAACTTCCGGGTTGTTGACTTACCTGAATTTTATCAAAAAATGGATTCACTTGTCTTTTAATAGTATCATTATTATCTGTAAGAAGAGAATCGATACCTGTGGATTTAGCTTCTACTACTTCATCAACTACAACTTCAGTTTTCTTTAACTCTTCATTAACCGCAACTAAATATTGTGCTACTTCATCAATTTTAAAAGTTTCCCAAAACTCTAGTTGAGCAGTTCCTTGCAATAATTTTTTTATACGATCAACATCCTTTGCACCAGGCAATTCTACTAAAATTCTACCAGTTTCACCAAGCATTTGAATGTTTGGTTGTGTAACGCCAAATTGATCAATACGTTTTCTTATTACTTCAAAAGCACTTTCTACCGATTTAGAAACTTCTAACTTTATTAAAGGTTTAACTTGATTATTAGTCATGTCAAATTTTATAACATCATCTAAAGTTCGTGTTCCAAAAATATCTGGACTTGATAATTTAATACCACTTGCCGATGCCTCCTTTTCAAAAGTTTCATAAAAAGCATCTAAAAAAGTTTGATTTCCTCTTTGATTTATAGATGTCTCTGATAAAGCTTTATTAAAAACAGGATCTTTAGAGTTATTAGCTAAACCTTTTAGAATATCTTTTACAGATATTTGAAGTATAACGTTTATACCACCCTCTAAATCTAAGCCTTTATTGATTTGTTTAGCAACTACTTCATTGTAGGTATTACCCAGATATACTTGTACTTTACCTATGGAGTCTAAGTAGTTTTGTTCTTTTGAAAAGTCTCCATTAGCAAAAGTCTTTGCTTTTTTTGCATAACTATCAGCTACATAAGTAAATGACAATTGATAGATACATGCTGCCGCAAAAATAATTGCGAAAAATTTAATAAGTCCTTTATTCTGCATTATTCAAAAATTTATTTATTGTATTTAAAAAAACAGACAAATATATAATATACTATAGGATTAAACAATTTTATTTTATACTAATGTTAATTTATTGTTTTTTTACAAAAACAACGAATACAGTTTTTAAAAAAAAATATTATTTGCCTTTTCAAAAATTTGTGTTTAACAGTTAAAATATTACGCTATTTTATTTTAGATTTTCCTAAATATTAAAATTATTTATAATTACATTTTGTATAATATTAAACATTTTTGTATATTCGCAGACGATTTATAAACATATTTTAACATAGCTGTTTTGAAACCTGCGTGTAACTTGTGTCATTGCAATCAGTAATTTAAATTAATTTTTTTAAAAACATAAGCTTTTAAACGCTTTTAATTAAAATATTCACAAATTATATATGTATGCCGGCTATTAAACAATTATTTATTTACATGAAAGCCAACAGAATTAGACCTTCTGAATTAGAAAAAAATATTGGTCTATCAAATGGTTATTTAAAAACTCAATTGAATCGAAATGGAAGTATTGGTGAAAATATTATCAATAAAATAGTAAGTTATTATAAAGATTTAAATCCTTTATGGCTTTTATTTCATCAAGGCGATATGCTTTTAAAAAAAGAAAAAGACACCCCTATTGAAAACCATTCAATTTCACTTAACGGAATAAAATTAGAAAATTCTATTAGCAAAAAAACTATAGAAATTTGGCTTGAATTATCTGATTTTATAATGGAAATAACAGATGTTAGTATGGAGCCAAAATACACAAAATCTCAAATAATTGTTGGGAAAAAAGTAATGGATAAAAATTTAATTATTTATGGCAAAGACTATATGATTTTAACTGCTGAATATAAAATTTTAAGAAGAATTCAAAAAAGCAATATTGATAATTCTGTTTTAGCATGTGCTTACAATCAAAACGTATGGCAAGAGGGAAATTTAAAAAACATTTTACTCTACGAGCCCTTTGATTTAAATTTAGAGCATGTAAATGAGCTTTATGAAATAGTTGGAAGTATTTGTAAACATTAAAAATGATTTAAAGCAAAACAACACTAAAAAAGCTCAAGTAAGTATATTTGTTTTTTTACAATATCCATTTTATTTAAAAAAAAAGACTGTTACATATGTAACAGTCTTGTTTTTTTAAGTTTATTGAAATTATAAAATTGATTTCAAATCTGCATTCATATTTCTTACAGCATCAGCACTTTTTGCAAATAAAGACATTTCTGACTCATTTAACTTAACATCTACAATTTGTTCAACCCCATTTTTACCAATTATACAAGGAACGCCTATGCAAATATCTTTTTGCCCATATTCTCCATCTAACATAACAGAACAAGGTATCATTCTTTTTTGATCATTTAAAATAGAATCTACTAAAAAAGCTACCGAAGCACCTGGTGCATACCAAGCAGAAGTACCTAACAAACCTGTTAATGTAGCACCACCTACCATAGTTGAGGCAGCAACTTTGTCCATTTCTTCTTGAGATAAGAAGTTAGCCACTGGAGATCCATTATATGAAGCTAAACGTGTTAATGGAATCATAGTTGTATCACCATGACCTCCAACAACCATTCCCTGAACATCATTTGATGGTTTTTGTAAGGCTTGAGATAAATAGTACTTAAAGCGAGAACTATCTAAAGCTCCACCCATTCCAATAACTCTGTTTTTTGGTAAACCTGTTGCTTTTAAAGTTAAATAGGTCATGGTATCCATAGGATTAGACACTACAACAATTATGGTGTTTGGAGAATGAACCAATATATTTTGCGCTACAGATTTTACAATTCCTGCATTGATACCGATTAATTCTTCACGTGTCATTCCTGGCTTTCTTGGGATACCCGATGTAATTACTACTACATCTGAGTTAGCTGTTTTAGTATAATCATTTGTACTACCCGTAACTACTGTATTAAAACCTGTAGTGGTTGCACATTGCATTATATCCATTGCTTTTCCTTCTGCAAAACCTTCTTTAATGTCTAATAACACTACTTCGCTAGCTATTCCTCTATAAGAAATAACATCAGCACAAGTTGCACCAACATTACCAGCACCTACTATTGTAACTTTCATCTTTTAAATTATTTATTATTAAATTGATATTGAATACCAAAATTGGTATTTATTAGTTTACCTAAAACAACCGATCCTTGTAAGTAAAAATTATTATTTAAACCATAACGACCTGAAAATTCGGCCAGCATGTTAAAAGAATCAGTTGAAATTGTTTTCAAAAGTTGATTTAACAAGTCATTACCAACAGAATCATCATTCAAATTTTCATTTGGCACAGAATAGTTGAATGTATTTCTATTTGCTATTAAACTCGCCATTAACTCCCATTTTTTATATTCTTTTGAAGCACTCAATTGAAATTGATATGTGTCAATCGTGCTTAAAATTTTATTTACGTTTATGTTAATTGATTCTGAGGATAAAGATAAATATTTTAATCCAACAACTTGATTTACATATACTATTTGTGAAGCAATATTTATTTTTTTCTCTTTTAATTTCGTAAAATATTGATCCAAATTGTGCATCAACCCTATGCCAAATAATTTAAAATCGCCACCCTTTAAACTAGATTTTGGGGTATAACGAATCGATAAAGATGTTCCATAAGCCAAGCCCAATTCAGAATACACATAAGGCATAACTAAAGTGTTCTGTTGCATTCCTTCAGGTGTTTTTAAACGGACTTCACTACCGTCTAAAATACCCACTAAAAAACATTGATCATCATTTCCTAATCCTGTAGGCACTATCATACTTGTATAACCTTCAATTTCAAAAAAAACAAAATCACTGTTTGAAATTTGAAATGATTTTTTATTATTTGGAACTACTAATCCATTCATTTGAAAACCCAACTTAAAATCCCAAAGGTTTGTTTTTTTTGTAGATGTTATCCAACCACTAGCTGCTTGAAAAGCTAAAACATCTGCCGCAGGTTCAAAAAAATTTTCTGAAAAAGATACTACATCATCTAACAAATTAATCGTTTGATCAAATTGAGCATTTACTTGATGAAAATTCACCAAAACAATGAACAAACTAACTTTTAGTAATTTATTCATTATTTATTTAATTGTTCAGGCATTTTAGCAAACTTTACAAAACATACTGTTGAACAGTTAAAGACCTTGTTATGCATCTATTTTTGCGTAAGCTGCATTTTTTTCAATAAACTCTCTACGAGGAGGAACCTCATCACCCATTAACATAGAAAAAATTCTATCGGCTTCAGACAAACTGTCAATATTAACTTGACGTAATGTTCTAAAATCGGGGTTCATGGTAGTATCCCATAATTGTTCAGCATTCATTTCTCCAAGACCTTTATATCTTTGAATAGCAACACTACCTCCTAATTTTTGAGTAATTAAATCGCGTTGATCATCATTCCAAGCGTATTCTTTTTTAGTTCCTTTTTTAACCAAATATAAAGGTGGAGCTGCAATATAAACATGCCCTCCTTCTATTAATTCTCTCATAAATCTAAAGAAAAATGTCAATATCAAAGTAGAAATATGACTACCATCAACATCGGCATCACACATAATAACTACTTTATGGTATCTTAATTTTGACAAATTAAGTGCCTTACTATCTTCTTCAGTTCCAATAGTAACTCCTAAAGCTGTGAAAATATTACGAATTTCTTCATTTTCAAAAACTTTGTGTTGCATGGCTTTTTCTACATTCAAAATTTTTCCTCTTAAAGGAAGAATAGCTTGAAACATTCTGTCACGTCCTTGCTTTGCAGTTCCACCAGCCGAATCTCCCTCAACAAGAAAAACTTCGCATTTTGCTGGATCTTGTTCTGAACAATCTGACAATTTTCCTGGTAAACCACCACCACCTAAAACAGTTTTACGCTGAACCATTTCACGTGCTTTTTTAGCAGCGTGACGGGCCTGAGCAGCCAGTATTACTTTTTGAACAATGATTTTGGCATCATTAGGATTTTCTTCTAAATAGGCTTCAATCATGTCTCCAACAGCTTGACTAACCGGAGAAACTACTTCTCTATTTCCTAGCTTGGTTTTGGTTTGACCTTCAAACTGTGGCTCTGCAACTTTTACCGAAATAATGGCTGTTAATCCTTCTCGGAAGTCATCTCCAGATATTTCAAATTTTAATTTATCTAACATTCCCGAAGCATCCGCATATTTCTTTAAAGAACGTGTTAGTCCTGTTCTAAAGCCTTGTAAATGCGTTCCTCCTTCGTGTGTGTTGATGTTATTTACATATGAAAATATATTTTCAGTATAACTGGTATTATATATTAAGGCAACCTCAACAGGGATTTCTCCTTTTTCAGAATCCATTGAAATTACATGAGCAATAATAGGTTCACGATTGGCATCTAAATATCTAATATATTCTTTAAGACCTTCTGTAGAATGAAAAATTTCTGAAACAAAATTTCCGTCTTTATCTACTTCTCTTTTATCTGTAAATGTAATTGTAATTCCTTTATTTAAGAACGACAATTCTCGCATACGAGCAGACAAAGTATCATAAGAAAAATCGACTGTTTGTGTAAATATAGTATCATCTGGATAAAAAGTTACAATTGTACCTCTTTTGTCTGTTGTTCCAATTTGTTTTACGGGATATAATGCTTTTCCTTTTTCATATTCTTGTTCGTAAACATTTCCATCCGAACTGTGAACTGTTGCGCGTAAATGATTAGACAATGCATTTACTACAGAAACACCAACACCGTGCAAACCTCCAGAAACTTTATAAGAATCTTTATCAAATTTACCTCCAGCACCAATTTTAGTCATTACAACCTCTAATGCAGATACACCTTCTTTTTTATGAATTCCAACCGGAATTCCACGTCCGTTATCTTCAACAGAAACAGAGCCATCTTCATTAATATCAACTCTAATGGTATCACAATAACCACCCATAGCCTCATCAATAGAGTTGTCGACAACTTCATATACTAAATGATGAAGACCTCTAACACCTACATCTCCAATATACATAGACGGACGCATTCTTACGTGCTCCATTCCTTCTAAAGCCTGAATACTATCAGCCGAATAATTATTCTTATTGTTTTCCTCAATCATATTTTATCGCTTATAAACTCATATTAATTTAACGAACAAATATAACGATTTGATTAAAAATAATGGCTAAAAAGTGCCTTTAAATGATTTTAGTTATTAACATTTGTTAAAAGCACTTGTTTCTTTATAATAAAAATTAATTTTAACAAGCAAATGCACAAAGGAAGTTCTATAAATAACCGTGTTGTTATTGTGATGCCTGACAAAGATTTTGTGGATAAATTGGTTAGTGTTTTAAAAGATCGTTTTGATGTTTAATTTTTTACCCACAATCACAATAATCGAGCTGCTTGAAGAATGGAATTTTGTTTTTTTTGCTTGTCATTTCGACCGCAGGAGAAATCACATTACACTTTAGTATAAATTTAATGCGATTTCTCTCTTCACTCCGTTACGTTCAAAATGACAAAATGGTGCTTTAAATTTTTGTGATTAACAATCGTTAATTAAATGAGATGCCGAAATGCTGAAATAAATTCAGCACAAGCTAGTTCGGCATAACAATTTTGTAATCAAAAAACTATTTTATATAAGCATCGTCGTGCACATGAGCTACGGCTCTACCACTTGGGTCGTTCATGTTTTTAAAAGCTTCGTCCCATTCTAAAGCAATTTTAGTACTACAAGCTACACTTGCCTCTTGCGGCACACTCAAAGCGGCTGCATCACTAGGAAAATGATCGGTAAAAATGGAACGGTAATAATATTCTTCTTTTGATGTTGGGGTTTGTATGGGATACTTAAATTTTGCATTTGCCAATTGTTCATCTGAGACTTCTTTTGCAACAACTTCTTTTAAAGTATCAATCCAGCTATACCCTACACCATCGCTAAATTGTTCTTTTTGTCTCCAAGCTACACTATGAGGCAACACATCTTCAAAAGCTTTTCTTAAAACCCATTTTTCCATACGCTCCCCGTTTATCATTTTATCTTGTGGATTAATTCGCATGGCTACATCTATAAATTCTTTATCTAAAAAGGGCACACGACCTTCAATTCCCCAGGCGGCTAAGCTTTTGTTGGCACGTAGGCAATCATACATGTGTAATTTACTTAATTTACGAACCGTTTCTTCATGAAATTCTCGGGCATTTGGTGCTTTGTGGAAATATAAATAACCGCCAAATAATTCGTCTGCTCCTTCACCAGACAATACCATTTTAATTCCCATTGATTTAATAACTCTTGCCATTAAATACATAGGTGTTGAGGCCCTAATAGTTGTTACATCATAGGTTTCAATATTATAAATAACGTCTTTGATGGCATCTAAACCTTCTTGAATGGTGAATTTAATTTCGTGGTGAATGGTTCCTATATGATCAGCAACTATTTGTGCAGCAGCTAAGTCTGGAGAACCCTCAAGCCCGACAGAAAAAGAGTGCAGTTGTGGATACCAAGCATCTGTTGTGTCACCTGATTCAATTCTTTTTTGAGCATACTTTTTAGCTACAGCTGAAGTTATGGAAGAATCTAAACCACCCGAAAGCAAAACTCCATAAGGCACATCGCTCATTAATTGCCTGTGAACAGCAGCTTCTAATGCTGTTTTAATTTCTTCGATACTTGTTGAATTTTCTTGTACAGCATCATAATCTGTCCATTCTCTGTTGTACCATTGTACAAAATCTCCATCTTTACTCGACATGTAATGTCCTGGTGGAAACAATTGAATTTTGGTACATACCCCTTCTAAAGCTTTTAGTTCTGATGCTACAAAAAATGTTCCGTGTTCATCCCAACCTATATATAATGGGATGATACCCATATGATCACGAGCAATGAAGTACTCGTCTTTAACAACATCGTAAATTGCAAAGCCAAAGATACCGTTCATTTCATCTAAAAACCCTACTCCTTTTTGTTGGTATAAAGCCAATATAACTTCGCAATCGCTCTCGGTTTGAAATTCGTATTTACCTTCAAATTGTTTTCTTAATTCTCTGTGGTTGTATATTTCGCCATTGGCTGCTAAAACTAACTTTTTATCTTTTGTAAACAAGGGTTGCTTACCCGATGCTGGGTCAACAATTGCGAGTCGTTCGTGTGCCATTATGGTTTTGTCATCACTATAAATACCACTCCAATCGGGTCCTCGATGCCTAATAGTTTTTGACATTTCTAAAACCTTTGGTCTTACTATTTCTGCTTTTTGTTTTAGATCGAAGGCACATACTATTCCGCACATATTTTTTCAGTTTAAAAGTTAATGAATCTGTCTCTTTAATTATTTTACAAAATTGAACAAAAAACAACTTAAAATATATTAAAAAACGTATTTTAGTTATAATATTAAACTAAAATACATTTTTTAATATAAATTTTAAACTTAAATGTTTTGAAATATAGCTTTCTGTATGAAATTTAAAATGATGACACTTTGTTAACTTGACAAGAATAACAAAATTGCAGAAAGATTTGCTGTGAAAAAATTATTTAACTGCATTAATTGTGTATTTTGTTGAATTAATTTCAAATTGAAAATTAATTTTATTTCCCATTAATTTTAATCCCAATGGTGACTGTGGTGAAAGTGCAAAAACATCATGATTATCTATTGTAATTTTAGGCAAAGCGGCACTTACAAAAAACAAAGTTTTATTAGCCTCAACCAAACTGCCCAATGCAATAGTATTATGCGTTTGTGAGCCATCAATTTTACTTAAAATTGTTTTTTGGTCAATAACCTCTTTTAATTTTTGGTTTAGTTTTTCTTGTTCAATATGCATCATGGCAAGTGCGGTTTCGTGTTTATCACCTGCAGATCCTTTGGCATCGTTTTGGGCATCAACAGTTAAATCGGAAATCATTTTTTGAAGGGTTTCCATTTTTTTTTGAACTATTAATTTGTATTGGGAAAGGATTTGTGGTTTTTGCAACATAATTTAGTCTTATTTTTTTCAACATAAATGTTCTAACTATTGGTAAAAATGCTATAAAGAAGCAGCTAAAAAGTATAAATTTTGTTTGTGTTTTTATAATTTTAACAAAAACTAAAAATCAAATTTATAATTTGCACCTATCATAATATTGATCGATTGAACAGGAAAGTTTACCCAACGTTGGTAGTTTTGACTAGCTAAGTTGTTTCCTTTTAAGAAAGCCGTTAATCTGTCGTTGTATTTGTAACCAATATGTGCGTTTAAATCAAAAAAACTGTCTAAAGTTATGGTTTCTGTATTATATATTGGTGGAAAAACTAATGCATCTGTAGCAATAGCAACCTGATCTTTTCTTTCCCCTACAAAAAACACTTTTGCACCTGCATACCATTTTTCGTTTATGGTTAAATCAAATGTTGAAGCTAATTGTAAGGCTGGTAAGTTCCATGCTTCTTGTTGTTTGTCTACTGTATAATTATTGTATGAACCACTTATTCCGAAAGAAACATTTTTAGAAAAATCGGCTTTTAATTCTGCAAAACCAGTTATAGTTTTTACATCATCATAAGCCACATTAAACGAGTTTCCATAAGCATAACCTTCAGTGTTTGTATTTGATGAGTTGAATGCATTATTTTTAAACAATCCTTTATCTTCTTCGTTTTTATATGAAGCTCTTAAATTAAAAGAAACTGCATTTGATAATTTTCCTTTTAAACCTATATATGCATCATATTTTTGATTGGTTGTTGTAATGTTTAATGTTGGCGACACAAATGGATTTACATCAACAAAATCAGCATACGAGTTTTGATTTAATGCGCCTTCTGCACCAGCATAAGCTGTTAATATTTCTGGCACTAATTTATAAGATGCTTTTATATTAGGGTAAAACAAAAGAGTACTTACTGAATTTGAATTTTGTTTTTCTGTATTAAAAAAAACGGAAGCCCCCAATTGAATTGAATAATCATCTTCTTGAAACAATACACTTGGTGATGCTCCAAAATTAATTATTGAATACTTTGAAGCGTCATTTGAAATATAATTTCTTTCAAATTTTCCTCCTACATAATCAACAACTAGATCTAAATTTACTTTTTTTCTAAATACTTCTAAAGAAGTTTCTGGTTTGATGTAGAATCTGTTTTCACTTGACCCAAAAGCATCTGAAAAGTTTTTAAACAATAAAGAAGCATTGTTTAAAAAGGCATCTCTCATTCCAAATCTTCCACCTAATTGAATAGTGTTGAATGATTGTTTTTCGGCAATTAAATTTACTGTAGTTTCATCAAAAGCAACATATTTTAAAGGCAAACCATACCATTTACTAGCTTGATTTTTATAGCCCAAGTCTATATTATAATACAAGTCTTTATCTCTACTTCCGTAGGTCATGTCGGCGGTTGTAGTTGAAAAAGTACTGTTTAATTCTGTGTTTTTTACATCTTGATAGGATGCCAAATGCCTCAACATACCGCCTACATATATGCTTTTACTAATATCATGTGTAATAAATAACTCCGCATTAGTATTTAAATAATTTCCCATACCAAGTGTTGCATAGTTTTTATACAATTTTTCTTTTTTTTCTTTATCTACATCAACTGCTTTTCCTTTGGCTGGTGTAAATGTTGAGGCTACTGGGAATGAAAAAATAGAATAGGTTACTTGTACTTTTTTAACGGCTGCGTCATCTTCAAAAGTTGGGGTTTCTTTAACCTTAAACGCATCAGAAATAGTTGGACTATAGGGTTTTACAATATTCACTACTTCTGAACCAATGTTTTCGTCTTTCTTTTGGGCTAAACCCAATTGAAACGAAAAAATTAATGCAATAAGAATTATATTTTGTAGTTTTTTCATTTTAATGTATTTACTCTTGAATAGATGAATTTTGTTTGGCTTCTTCGGTTTTTATTAAAGCTAAGGCGTCTTTTGCTTCTTGAACTACTTCTGGATATTCTTCGTAATTTTCAATAACCGATTCTAAAACAGCAGTAGCCTGAAAACTATCGTTTAGTTTAAAATAATTATCAGCCATAACTACTAAGCTTTTGGCGGCAAAAAATTGGTAGCCTGAAAAGTCTCTTGCATATTTTTCTACAATTTTATTTGACTCGGCATATTTATCCTCTTTATTATTAAAATATGCATTATAAAATAAAGCCTCTGCGGCTAACTCTCCTTTCGCTATTTTTTGCAAATTTTGGTAGGCCAATTTTGCTTTTGTTTCATTGTTTGTTTTTAAAGCTGCTCGTGCTACTATGATTTGCGCTTCGCTTTTTACTCGATCATCAATTTTATTATTAGTCAAAACTTTATCGGCATAGGTAACAGCATTAAAATACTCTTTTATCTCATAATACGATTTCATTAAATTAGATTGTGCAAAGATTGCATTTTGAGGAAAATCAGCTTCAATTTCTAATCTTTTTAATACCAAAATCGCTTTATCATACGTTTTTGCTTTTAAATATACCTGTGCCAATCGAGCCAATGCTTGTTCGGTATATTCGCTTCTAGATTGATTAATTACATAAGTATAATGTATGATGGTGTTGTTTTCTAAACCATCAGCAAAATATAATTGAGCCAAATAAAAATTTGCATTTAAAGCATGTATACCGTTTGGAAAATTTGCCAAATATGTAGTAAAACCCGAAACAGCCTGTTTGCTGTTATTCATGATGTATTGTTTTTCTGCCGATTCATAAGTTGTATGATCTAAATCTGCATCAGACACTTCAATAAAATTTAATGTTTTTACCCAAGCAGCATATTCATCAACTCTTCCGTTATCAATATATATTAAACGAGCTGTAGAAACTGCTTCTAAAGCTTCTGGAGAATTAGGAAAATCGGCGGCAACTTTTTTAAATTTTGCAATTGCTAAATCTTCTTTATTGTTGTTGTAATAAATTAGTCCTTGTTTTAAAATGGCTTTAGCTAAATAAGAACTTGTTTTATATGTACTGATTAGTTTATCAAATGTTTGAATGGCTTTATCTGTTTTACTATCATTTACGTAAGTATTTCCTAATTCAAATAAAGCATCATCCGCATATTGAGAAGTTGGATAAACTCTTGAAAAATTTTCTAAATCTTCAATTTTCTTGTCATTTTTACCTACAAAACCATAACTAATTCCTTTTTGATAGGCTGCATAATCAGCATCCGGACTTTTAAACTCCATTGCTTTGTTATAAGCGTCCATAGCTGGCCAATATTTAGTTAACATAAAGTTACAATCACCCAAGCGCAAGTATGCATCTGCTAATCTAGTTTTATCATTATTGTTACGTGAAACAAAATTTTCAAAGCTTTTAACAGCATTGTCATATTCTTTTAATTTAAAATACGCATATCCTAAATCGTAGTCAAAATTACTATTTTCGGGAGTTGATGCTGCTGAACTGTTATTTTGAAATTGTTTAAATGAAATTTTAGCTTCTTCAAATTGATCCAAATTATATTCGGTTTCGGCCTTCCAAAATAATGCTCTTGCAGTGTATTTTGGGTCTTTATTTTCATTAATAGCTTTGTTAAACATATTTAAGGCTTGTTTGATATCTCCATCTGTATAGACTTCTAATCCTCGGTAAAAATTAGCTAACTGATAAGCTTGGCGATTTTCTGGCGACATGTTTTTTTCTAAAAGCACAAGAGCATCTTTGTAATTTTTTGATGTAATATAAGAGCTAATTAATAGATTGTTAATTTCTTGACTATACGATGAATTTGGATATTTGTTCAAATAGGAGTGCAACAGTTCAGGAGTGCTGATGAATGAGTTTCCTATTTCGTAACTTAATTTAGCATAATTTAAATAGGCATCTTCTTGAATTTTAAGATCAAATTCCATTTCAGATGCAATTTTAAAAGCTGTTAAAGCTTGGCTTTTTTTAGCTCTATTTAAGTAACATTCGCCTAAATGATAATAGGCATTTTGGGCCACAATGTCATTTCCTGATATAATTTTATTGAATTGAGAAATGGCTTTTTCAAAATCTTTTTGTTGATAATATGCGTAACCTAATTGATAATAATCTGTATTATTCCATTTTCCTCTTGTTCCTTTATAGTCTTCT